>NZ_JBVIPD010000005.1:180898-487820 GCF_055578235.1 Streptomyces sp. NPDC033136 | reverse complement strand
ACGCCCTCCCTCCCCCCCCCTCCTCCTCCCCCCCCCCCCCCCCCCCCCCCCCCCCCCCCCCCCCCCCCCCCCCCCCCGCGGCCGGGGAACCGCGCGGCGGGACGCCGCCGCGCGGGGTCAGCAGCAGCGGCCGGGCGCCTCGCACTCGCGCTGCGTGGTGCGCATCCGCTGGTACTCGCGCCGGGTCGGCACCGGAGCGTGCGGGTGGTGGCGCCGGTGCCGCTCGCAGTAGCGGTCGTACTCCGTCTCGCCGGTCAGCTCGCGCGCGTACCAGAGGACGGTGTCCAGCACCTTCCGTACGGTGCTCACGGGCCTGCCCCCACCAGCGGCTCGGTGTTCCGCTGCTCGGGGACATCGATGCGGGAGGCGACGTACGGGGCCTCGGTCGTCGGCAGGGGCTCGGTGGCGCGCAGTGCGCGGAAGCACACCACCGCGCAGTTGACCAGGACGATGAGGACCAGCAGCAGGAAGATCGCCATGATCACGCCGTCGACGGTGTTGTTGAGGACGATGGTGTGCATGTCGTCCATGTTCGTGGCGCCCGGCAGCAGCTTGCCGGCGTCGATGGCGTCCGCGTAGACGTCCCGCTGGGCGAAGAAGCCGATCTTCGGGTCGTCCGAGAAGATCTTCTGCCAGCCGGCGGTGAAGGTGACGGCCACGTCCCAGGCGAGCGGGATGCCGGTCACCCACGCCCAGCGCAGTTTGCCCGTCTTGATGAGCATGGTCGTGGTGACGGCCAGGGCGACCGCGGCCAGCAGCTGGTTGGCGATGCCGAACAGCGGGAAGAGCTGCTTGATGCCACCGAGCGGGTCGGTGACACCGGCGTACAGGAAGTAGCCCCAGGCACCGACGACCAGGGCGCTGGTGATCCAGATGCCCGGCTTCCAGGTGACCCGGCCGATCGGCTTCCAGACGTTGCCCAGCATGTCCTGGAGCATGAAGCGGCCCACGCGGGTACCCGCGTCCACCGTGGTCAGGATGAACAGGGCCTCGAACATGATGGCGAAGTGGTACCAGAACGCCTTCATCCCGGCACCGCCGAACACCCCGGCGAAGATCTCCGACATGCCGACGGCCAGGGTGGGCGCGCCGCCGGAGCGGCCGACGAGGGTGTGCTCCTCGACGGCCTTGGCCGCCGCGGTGAGCTGGTCCGGCGTGATGCTGAAGCCGAGGTTCTTCACCGCGTCCGACGCGGTCTCCACCGTCGGGCCGAGCAGCGCGGCCGGGGAGTTCATCGCGTAGAACAGGCCCGGTTCCAGGACACAGGCGGCGATCAGCGCCATGACGGCGACGAAGGACTCCGTGAGCATGGAGCCGTACCCGATCATTCGGACCTGGGACTCCTTCTGGATCAGCTTCGGCGTGGTGCCGGAGGAGACCAGGGCGTGGAAGCCGGACAGGGCACCGCAGGCGATGGTGATGAAGAGGAACGGGAAGAGCCCCCCGGCGAACACCGGTCCCGCGCCGGTCGAGGCGAACTCCGTCACCGGCTCGGCCTTGAGCGTCGGGGCGGCGATCACCACGCCGACGGCCATCAGGGCGATGGTGCCGACCTTCATGAAGGTGGACAGGTAGTCACGGGGAGCCAGCAGCATCCACACCGGGAGCACGGAGGCGACGAAGCCGTAGCCGATCAGACAGAAGACCAGGGTCTCGGGGCTCCAGACGAAGTACTCCGCCATCGACGAGTCCTGGATCCAGCCGCCGCCGAGGATGGCGAGCAGCAGCAGTCCCACGCCGATGACACTGGTCTCCACGACCTGGCCCGGCCGCAGGTAGCGCAGGTAGAAGCCCATGAAGAGGGCTATGGGGATGGTCATGGTGACCGAGAAGGTGCCCCAGGCCGACTCGGCCAGCGCGTTGACGACGACCATGGCCAGCACCGCGAGCAGGATGATCATGATGGCGAAGACGCCGATCAGTGCCGCCGCACCGCCCACCCTGCCGATCTCGTCCCTGGCCATCTGACCGAGGCTCTTGCCGTCCCGCCGCATGGAGAGGAAGAGGACGATCATGTCCTGGACCGCGCCGGCGAAGATCACGCCCACGATGATCCAGATCGTGCCCGGCAGATAGCCCATCTGCGCGGCCAGCACCGGCCCCACCAGCGGACCGGCGCCGGCGATGGCCGCGAAGTGGTGACCGAAGAGCACCCGGCGGTCGGTCGGGTGGTAGTCGACACCGTCCTCCAGCCGCTCGGCCGGGGTGGCGCGGGTGTCGTCGACCTCCAGGACCCTCCGGGCGATGAACCGCGAGTAGAAGCGGTAGGCGATGGCGTACGAGCCGAGGGCCGCCATCACCAGCCACACGGCCGAGATCTCCTCGCCGCGGGAGAGCGCGAGGACGCCCCAGCCGACCGCGCCGACGAGGGCGACGGCGGTCCATATGAGGATCGACCGGGGGGTCATGCGGGACCGCCGGCGCGGTGGCCCTTCCGGCGCCGGCAGAGCGGATCCGGGCATGGGTGACGTGGACATGGCGACTCCTCACCTGGAGCGGTGCGTTGGGTGGTACTGCGAGATTCCGAGAGCGTTGCGGAGCGGTACGGGATGGCGGCGAAGCGCTACGAAGTGGTACGGCGGTGGCGGCGCGCGATCAGGGACCGTGACGGTCGTCGTGCCGTGTCAGCACGTAGGCCCCGAGCAGGCAAAGGCCGCACCCCGGTACCCACGCGAGCTGGTACCAGTAGAAGAACGGCGCTTCCGCCAGCCCTGGGCTCGCACCGGCGTACCAGGGGACCCACAGCAGTCCCGCGGCGGGAGCGAGCAGCAGGAGGGCGACGGCTACGCGTCGTAGCCGTGGATGGCCGGTCCGTGCCATGACCTGTGCTCCTCTCCCGTTCGCTGTCGGTCTGTGCAAGAGTTGCGCTTCCGCCGAGAACGGTTGACAGCGGATTTCAAGAAGATTTCCCGCCGGTTTTCCTTCTTCTTCTGTCCTCCGGACGGCCCGTCCGCGCAACTCTCCCGCGAGGGCACAGGCACACCAAGGACGGTGACCCATGGCTGACGGCGCCATGACCGCGACGTTCCTCGCCGTGATCGGCGGGGCGTCACTGCTCGCCGTCACCGCGCGGCGCCTGCGCCCGGTCGACCGGCTGCCCTCCCTGGAGGGCTGGGCCCTGGCCGACCGCTCCCTGGGCCCGGGCTGGACCTGGCTGCTGCTGGGCGGCACGATCTTCACCGCGTACACCTTCACCGCCGTACCCGGACTGGCCTACGGCATCGGCGCGCCCGCCTTCTTCGCCGTGCCGTACACGGTGATCGTCTGCCCGCTCGCCTTCGTGCTGCTGAGCCGGCTGTGGAGCGTGGCCCGGCGGCACGGCTACATCACCGCCGCCGACTTCGTGCGCGGCCGGTACGGGTCGCCGCCGCTGGCCCTGGTGGTGGCGCTGACCGGGATCCTCGCCACGATGCCGTACCTGGCGCTGCAGCTGCTGGGCATCAGGGCGGTCCTGACGGCCGGGGGCATGTACCCGCGGGGTGCTGCCGGGGACCTGGTGCTGGTCGCGCTGTTCGCGGGGCTCGCGGTGGCGACGTACCGGCACGGGCTGCGGGCCCCGGCGGTCATCTCGGCACTGAAGGCGATGGCGGTGTTCGTCTCCCTCACCGCGGTGACCTGGCTGGTCCTCGCACGGCTGGGCGGCCCGGGCCCTGTCTTCGAGGGCGCGGCTCAGCGGCTGGGCGGCCCGGCGCTGCTCCTGACCCCCGCGCAGCAGCCGGCCTACGCCACGCTCGCACTCGGCTCCGCCCTCGCCCTGCTGATGTACCCGCACGTGCTCACCGCCGGTTTCGCCGCCGACGGGCCCCGCACCCTGCGCAAGGTCTCGGTGGCGCTGCCCGCCTGGACCGGGCTGCTCGCGCTGTTCGGGTTCCTCGGCATCGCCGCCCTCGCGGCGGGGGTGCGGGCGCCGCGCGGCGGTGCCGAGGCGGCGGTGCCGATGCTGGTCGACCGGCTGATGCCGGCGCCGCTGGCCGGGCTGGTGTTCGCCGCGATCGCCGTGGGTGCGCTCGTCCCGGCGGCGGTGATGTCGATCGCCGCGGCCACGGGTTTCGTCCGCAACGTGTACGTCGAGTACGTCCATCCGACGGCCACGCCCAAGCGGCAGGTGCGCATCGCCAAGGCGGTGTCGCTCACCGCGAAGGTGGGGGCCGTGGCGTTCGTGTTCGGGCTGCGCGACCAGGACGCCGTCAACCTCCAGCTGCTCGGCGGCGTGTGGATCCTGCAGATCTTCCCGGCCGTCACCGTCGGGCTGTTCACCGGGCGGCTGCACCCGCGGGCGCTGCTCGCCGGGTGGGCCGTGGGCATGGCGTCGGGGACGTACATGGTGGTGCGCGAGGGGTTCTCCTCGATCGTGCCGCTCGGCACTGGCGCCGGGCCTCTGGAGATCTACGCCGGGCTCGCCGCCCTGCTGCTCAACCTGACCGTCGCGGTGACCGGCACCGCGGTGCTGACCCGCCTCGGCGTCCCGCGCGGCGCCGACGCTACCGACCTGCCGTCCCGCCTGACCGTCCGGCGCCGCCCGGAGACGGGAGCGAACAACCCGTGAGACGCAGACAGAACCCCACGCTGCCACCGGTGCCGGCACCGGTACCGCCCCCGGCCGAGCCCCTCGCTCCCCCGGCCGGCGACCCCGCCGACCCGGAGCGCGAGGCCGGTGTCGCCCACCTCTTCGAGCTGCACTACTCCTCGATGCTGCGCCTCGCCGTCCTGCTCGGCGCCGACGATCCGGAGAACGTGGTGGCCGAGGCGTACTACCAGATCTACCGCAAGTGGCGGCGGCTGCGGGACGCGGCCGCGGCGGAGGCCTATCTGCGCTCCACTGTCTGCAATCTGACGCGGATGCGGATACGGCACCTCCAGGTCGCCCGCAGGCACGAGGAGAACCCGCCGGACGACACGGTCGCCTCCGCCGAGCACGCCGCGCTGCTGCGGGACGACCAGCGCGTGCTGATCGACGCGCTCCAGCAGTTGCCGCCCCGGCAGCGCGAGGCCCTGGTACTGCGCCACTGGCTCGGTCTCAAGGAGAGTGAGATAGCCGCCGCGATGGGCATATCCGGAGGTTCCGTCAAGACGCACACGGCGCGCGGCATCGCCGCCCTGACCCAGGCGATGGAGGCCCGGCGATGACGCATCGAGACGCGACTGGGGCGCGTGGCACCGGTCCGGACCGGTCCGGTCACGGCCACACCGAGGCGGAGCTCCGCGAGGCGCTCCGGGTACTGGCGGGCGGGGTGCTTCCCGACCCCGACGCGTACCGCACGGCACGCGGCGAGTGGTTGCGGCGCGAGCGCCGGCGGCGGCTCGTGCTCGCCGTGCTCGTCACCGTCGTCTTCACGCTGGCCACCCTGATCGGCCTGTGGGTGCTCAACCAGGCCCCGTCCGACCCGGGTGTGATCTTCTCGGGCACCGGCGCCCCGGCCGCCGAGAACATGTCACTCCCCCGGCCCCCACCCTGATTGCCGCACCGACTTGCCGGGAACCCGCACTCCGTGCATCCCAGTATCGAGGACTACGCGCTCATCGGAGACGAACAGACCGCGGCCCTGGTCGGCACGGACGGATCCGTCGACTGGTTGTGCCTGCCCCGCTTCGACTCCGCCGCCTGCTTCGCCAAGCTGCTCGGTGACGAGGACAACGGCTACTGGCGCATCGCCCCTGTGGGGGCGGACCGGTGTACCCGGCGCGCCTACCGCCGCGACACCCTCGTCCTGGACACCGAGTGGGAGACCGAGCAGGGGGCGGTCCGGGTCACGGACCTGATGCCCCAACGCGACCGCGCCCCCGACCTCGTCCGGGTCGTCGAGGGCCTCGACGGCGAGGTGACGCTCCACAGCGTCCTCAAACTGCGCTTCGACTACGGCTCGATCGTCCCCTGGGTGCGCCGGACCGACGGCCACCGGGTCGCCGTCGCCGGCCCGGACTCGACCTGGCTGCGCAGCGAGCCGGAGGTGACCAGCTGGGGCCAGGACTTCGGCACGCACGCGGAGTTCACCGTCAAGAAGGGCGAAAAGGTAGCTTTCGTCCTGACCTGGCACCCCTCCCACGAACCCCGCCCGGCGCTCGTCGACCCGTATGAAGCGCTGCGCCACAGCGTCGAGGACTGGCAGGCCTGGGCGTCGCGCTGCCGCTACACGGGGCCGTACCGGGACGCCGTCGTCCGCTCCCTGATCACTCTCAAGGCGCTCACCTACGCCCCGACCGGCGGCATCGTCGCCGCCCCCACGACCTCACTGCCCGAGGAGCTGGGCGGGGTGCGCAACTGGGACTACCGCTACTGCTGGCTGCGCGACTCCACCCTCACCCTGGGCGCGCTGCTCGCGGCGGGCTACCAGGAGGAGGCCGAGGCCTGGCGGAACTGGCTGCTGCGCGCCGTCGCGGGCGACCCGGCGGACCTGCAGATCATGTACGGCCTTGCGGGCGAACGGCGCCTGCCGGAGTTCGAACTGCCGTGGCTGTCCGGCTTCGCCGGGGCCACTCCCGTACGCATCGGGAACGACGCCGTGAAGCAGCTCCAGCTGGACGTCTACGGCGAGGTCATGGACTCCCTGTCGCTGGCCCGCGAGTCGGGCCTGTCTCCCCAGCCGGACGTGTGGGCGCTGCAGACGGCCCTGCTGGACTTCCTGCGCACGCACTGGCGGCAGCCGGACGAGGGACTGTGGGAGGTGCGCGGCGGCCGGCGCCAGTTCGTGCACTCGAAGGTGATGGTGTGGGTGGCCGCCGACCGTGCCGTCCGCGCCCTGGAGCTCCATCCGGAGCTGCAGGGCGACCCGGACGGCTGGCGGGCGCTGCGCGACGAGGTGCACCGGGAGGTGTGCGAGAAGGGCTACGACGCCGAACGCAACACCTTCACGCAGTCCTACGGCTCACGTGAACTGGACGCCGCGCTGCTGCTCATCCCGCGCGTCGGTTTCCTGCCCCCGGACGACCCCCGGGTGATCGGCACGATCGACGCGGTCCGCGAGGAGCTGGAGCAGGGCGGCTTCCTGCGCCGTTACGGCGGCGTCGCCTCCTCGGACGTCACGCACGTCGACGGGCTGCCCGGCGGCGAGGGCACCTTCCTGGTGTGCTCGTTCTGGCTCGCGGACGCCCTGCACATGACGGGCCGGACGAAGGAGGCCCGGGACCTGTTCGAGCGGCTGGTGGGGCTCGCCAACGACGTCGGTCTGCTGTCCGAGGAGTTCGACCCGGTGACCGGCCGGCAGTTGGGCAACTTCCCGCAGGCGTTCAGCCACATCGGCCTGGTGAACACCGCGCTCGCCCTGTTCGGGGAGGACGGGGCAGGATAGGAACCATGGATCTTGGACTGAAGGACCGGGTGTACGTCGTCACCGGGGCCACGCGCGGCCTCGGCCTCGCGGCCGCGCGTGAACTCGTCGCGGACGGGGCGAAGGTGGTCGTCTCGGGGCGGGACGGGAAGAGTGCCGCCGAGACGGCGGCCGCGCTGGGGCCGAACGCGGTGGGCGTGGCCGTCGACAACGCCGATCCCGAGGCGCCGGCCCGGCTGATCGGGGCCGCGCGCGAGCACTTCGGGCGGTTCAACGGCGTCCTCGTCAGCGTGGGCGGGCCGCCGGCCGGGTTCGTCGCCGACAACACGGACGAGCAGTGGCAGACGTCGTTCGAGTCGGTGTTCCTCGGTGCGGTGCGGCTGGCTCGCGCCGCGGCGGCCGGGCTGGAGGCCGGGGGCGTCATCGGGTTCGTGCTGTCCGGGTCGGTGTACGAGCCGATCCCGGGGCTGACCATCTCGAACGGGCTGCGGCCGGGGCTGGCCGGCTTCGCGAAGTCCCTGTCCGACGAGCTGGGGCCGCGGGGTGTGCGGGTGGTGGGTGTGCTGCCCGGGCGGATCGACACGGACCGGGTGCGTCAGCTGGACGCGTTGTCAGCGGATCCCGAGGCGACGCGGGCGGCGTCGGAATCGCGGATCCCGTTGCGGCGGTACGGCAAGCCCGAGGAGTTCGGGCGGGTCGCCGCGTTCCTGCTGTCGCCGGCCGCTTCCTATCTCACCGGGGTGATGGTGCCCGTGGACGGCGGAGCACGGCACGGGTTCTGAGCACCGCCCCCTGCGAGGCCGGCGCTCAACTCACCCTTCCGGAACCGTGCTTGACCCCACGCATCCGAACCTCCGCGGGAAGCGACGCCAGGCCCGCCGACGTCCTGGCATGAGTCAGGGCACCGTTCGTGAAGTCGGTCAGCGCGGTCCCGGGGGCCACGTGCGGCTCCAGTGCGAGCCCTACGCGGGCCTCGGGGGCGCGGCGGCGGCCCGTCAGGTGGGTCTGGGAGCGGTCCACGCCGTCGATGTGGGAGGTCTCCTGGGCGAGGACGTTCTCCAGGGCCCGGCCGCGCAGGAGCGCTCCCTCGCCGTCGCCGGTGTCGACGAGGATCTCGGCGAGGCGGCGCCGGCGCAGGACCGAGACGAGCCACCACAGGGCGAGCAGCAGAAGGACGGCGAGCACGGCGATGACGACCGGCCACCACCAGCCGTCGTCGCGCCAGCGGGTGCGCTCGGCGCTGCTCAGCAGCACGTCGTGCCGGTCGTGGTGGATCCACCACGAGGGCGCCGGCGCATCGAGGCCGACGGCCAGGACGGAGCCGCCCAGCACCAGCAGGACGAGGCCCGCCAGTGCGAGGAACACCCGGTTGACGGTCCTGAGCATCGTCCTCATCCTTTCCGGCCGGGCCGGTGGACGCGCACCGACAGCGCGGGCGGGCGGGACAGTCCCAGTCCGCGGACCGCGTCGGCGAGCACGTCGTCCAGCTCGGTTCGTACCTCGTCCAGTTCCCGGAAGTGCGACACCGCGCGGACGGCCGCCCGGCGCCGGCGCATCCGCACCCGTGCCGACTGCACGCCGGCCACCTCCATGGCCCGGTCCCGCAGCGCGGTCGCGGCGGCTTGGCGGTCCAGTCCGGCACGCACGTCGGCGTGGGCGCGCCGCATGGGGAGCACGCCCCGCAGGCCGGGGGTGACGGCCAGGATCAGCAGCCAGAGCCCGAGGGCTGCGGCGACCCCGGCGCCGACGAGCACCCAGGTGTCGTCGAGGGGCCGTTCGGCGAGTTCCCGGGCCAGTTCCCGGCGCCAGTACATGCCGGGCCGGCCGGCGCGCACCGAGACGATGTCGTAGAGGAACAGCCCGGCGAGGCCCAGGAGCAGCAGCGCGACGATGCCGGCGGGGATGCGGCGGGCCGACCAGAAGCGGCCCGCACGGCCGGCCTCCTCCTCGGGGGCGTCCGGCGGCACGGGCCGGTCGGAACCGGTGCCGGCCTCCGGCTTCTCGAGGATCGGCAGGCGTCGCGTGCTGCCCTCGGAGGGCGTGCCCGTAGGTTCGCTCATCGCGTCCTCCCCTGTACCGCGCCGGGCGTCGCTGTCAGGTGCAGCCGCTCCACCTGGACGACGACCTCCGGCACCCGCATTCCCGCCAGGGCGCCCACCCGCTCCGCGACGTGGCGGCGCACCCGGCGGCACCGGTCGCCGATGTCGCAGGGAAAGCCGAGTTCGATGTGAACCCGGACGCGGGCGACTTCATGGTGGACGACGACGGTGGCGGACGGGGGTCCGGCGTCGGGCGGCAGCGTCCCGACGGCCTCGCGGGCCGCCTGGGAGGCGATCTTCGCGACGACCCGGTCGGCGATACGGGTCGCGCCGCGCTCGCCCGACGGGACGACGGTCAAGGGTCTGTCGAGCTCACCGGCCGTCGCGCTCATCGATGTCACCGCCGCCGTTCACGAGTACGGAAGAAGTCGCCGAGCTCCAAGTCCCCCTCCAGGAACCGGCCGACGACGAAACCGACGGCGCCCAGTGCCGCCACCAGCAGGAAGGCACCGAATCCGCCGAAATATCCGGCGAAGCCCAGCGCCATGCCGACGATCATGCCGACCACGGCCATGCTCATGCGCTCCTCAGCTCCTCAGCCGCTGTGTTGTCCGTCGTCCCTGTGCCTCACTGGATCCGGCGCTCCGGTTCCTCTTCCTCTTCGTCGGGCAGCTTCACGTCGCTCACCGCGATGTTGACCTCGACGACCTCCAGGCCGGTCATCCGCTCGACAGCGGTGATGACGTTCTCCCGTACGTCCCGGGCCACATCGGCGATCGACACGCCGTACTCGACCACGATCTCCAGGTCGAGGGCCGCCTGCACTTCGCCGACCTCGACCTTCACGCCGCGCGACACCGCCTTGGTGCCGCCGGGCACACGGTCGCGCACTGCTCCGAACGTGCGGGACAGGCCGCTGCCCATGGCGTGCACGCCGTCCACGTCGCGGGCGGCGAGGCCGGCGATCTTCTCCACGACACCATCCGCGATGGTCGTCCGTCCTCGGGAGCCCGCGTCTCCCCCGCCGTGCTTGGCCAACGGGCTCCTGCGTGCCACCGAAGTCTCGGTCTCCCCGCCCCGGTTCTCGGTCATGTCAGTCATCGCCGCACGTCCCTTTCGGTCGTCGTCCTGCGACCACCGTAAGCGCGGTTGCGTGGTAGCGCGCCCTCGATACGGCAGGCTGGAGGAATGACGGCCGACCGGTGGACGCAGGCAGTGAGAGATCAACTGGGCCTCGGCAGGCTCCTGCCCCTGGGTGACGCGCGGGACGGCGCGTGGCTCGCGGAGCGGGCGGCCGAGGCGGTGTTGTCGCGCGCGGCGCGGGACGCGCCGGGGGTGCGCCTCGGCGCGCTGCGGGTCGCGCTCGCCGACCCGCAGGACACGCGGGAGCCTGCCGTACCGGCTCCGCCGAGCGCGCTGCCGCCCGGACCGCTGCGGGTGACGGCGGAGTTCGCGGCCACGGCGTCGCAGCCCCTGCCGACCACGGCGTCCCTGCTGCGGGCGACGCTGGCGACGGCGGCCACGCAGCGGCTCGGCCTGACGGTGTCGGAGGTGGACCTGCGGGTGACGGGGCTGCTGGACGAGGAGGCGGAGTCGGGGCCCGGCACCACGATCCTGGAACCGCCGCGGGCCGCGCGGGCCGTGGGCGACGACGAGGGCCGCGTGGCCGCCGCCGCGCTGGAGGTCCCGGGCGTACTCCACCTGAGCGGCACGCTGGGCCACCCGGTGCACATCGAGCAAATCCCGGGTGAGGCCGCGCTGTCGCACCGCCATGTCCGGCTGGAAGTGGCGGTGGCCGCGGAGCACCGAACCCGTGATGTGGCCCGCACGGTCCGCACGGTGGTCCGGAGGGCCCTGCCGGACCACCCGACGGTGGCGGTCGTGGTGAGCGCGATCGGCTGATCGCGCTCCCGGTGAGTCCGGCGGTCCTCAGTCGCCGACGCCCGCGAGGTCCCGCAGCCGGCGGGCCTGCGCCTGGCGTTCCGCGACGCGCTGGTCCTCGTACGTCCGGTCCTGGGCGCCGCGCAGCAGGGCCTTGGTCTCGATGACCGCGTCGCGCGGGGCGGCGAGGACGGCCGCGGCGAGATCGCGGACCGTGGCGTCGAGCTGGTCGGCGGGTACGGCGACGCTGGCCAGACCCGTGTGCACGGCCTCCTCGGCCGTGACGAAGCGCCCGGTCACGCAGATCTCCAGCGCGCGGGCGTATCCGACGAGGCCGACCAGCGGGTGCGTGCCCGTCAGGTCGGGCACGAGTCCGAGGCTGGTCTCGCGCATGGCGAACTGCACGTCGTCGGCGACGACGCGCAGGTCGCAGGCGAGGGCGAGCTGGAAGCCCGCCCCGATGGCATGCCCCTGGACAGCGGCGACGGAGACGATGTCGCTGCGCCGCCACCAGGTGAACGCCTCCTGGTACTCGGCGATGGTCGCGTCCAACTCGGCGTCGCCGCCCCGTGCGAGGTCGACGAACGACGGCTCGCCGTCGAAGCCCTCGGGCGTGAACGCCTGCCGGTCGAGCCCGGCCGAGAAGGACTTGCCCTCGGCCCGCAGCACCACGACGCGGACGGAGCCCGGCAGCAGCCGACCGGCCTCGGACAGCGCCCGCCACAGAGCGGGGCTCTGCGCGTTGCGCTTGGCCGGGTTGGTCAGCGTCACCGTGGCGATCGCGTCGTCGACGGTGAGCCGTACGCCGTCCTTGTCGAGTACGGGAACGAGGTCCTTGTCGGGCGAAGCCATGGGACGCCTCCGATGTGTGCGGTCGTCTTCGGTGCCGTACGACGGCTTTGCCGCCGTCGCACGCCACGCCTAAGTGACTGCACAGTAACCACCCGGCCGATCAGTCGGCCGACCGGGTGGCCACCATCGGAGCCGAGGGGCCGCCCGGGGTCAGGCCGGGGCCTTTTTACCCCGGGTCGCCCCGCCACGCCCTCGGAGCGTGACGCCCGACTCACTGAGCATGCGGTGCACAAAGCCATACGAGCGGCCGGTCTCCTCGGCCAACGCCCGGATGCTCGCACCGGCGTCGTACTTCTTCTTCAGGTCTGCCGCGAGCTTGTCGCGCGCGGCGCCGGTCACCCGGCTGCCCTTCTTCAGAGTCTCGGCCACCCGTGCCTCCTCATGGGAAGTGCGCTCTGGTCTCCTCATGATCACCCCTCTGGGCCTTGATGGCCACCCATTCGGCAAGGTCCGTGAGACAAGGTTGTGACGACGGGAGCGCATCCCCACATGCGGAATGCGTGATTCCGCAGAGCGGCGTCCGTACGACCGAACGGATTACCTCGGGAAACACCAGGTCAGAAAGGCGTCGCGGCCGAGCCCGGAAGAATCGGGGGCTCGGCCGCGAAATCGATGTAGGACACACCTCGGTACGAGGAGATCTCACACAGATGATGGATCACCGCTGGGCCGAATGATCCATACGCCGTTGATCACGCGTTCGATCAAGCGAGGGCGACGAGATCCGCGTAGTCGGCGCCCCACAGGTCCTCGACGCCGTCCGGCAGCAGGATGATCCGCTCCGGCTGGAGCGCCTCGACCGCGCCCTCGTCGTGCGTGACGAGGACGACGGCGCCCTTGTAGGTGCGCAGCGCGCCGAGGATCTCCTCGCGGCTGGCGGGGTCGAGGTTGTTGGTCGGCTCGTCGAGGAGCAGCACGTTCGCCGAGGACACCACGAGGGTGGCGAGGGCGAGGCGGGTCTTCTCGCCGCCGGAGAGGACCCCGGCGGGCTTGTCGACGTCGTCGCCGGAGAACAGGAACGAGCCGAGCGTCTTGCGGACCTCCACCAGGTCCAGGTCGGGGGCGGCGGAGCGCATGTTCTCCAGGACCGTGCGCTCCGGGTCGAGGGTCTCGTGCTCCTGCGCGTAGTAGCCGAGCTTGAGGCCGTGGCCCTTGATGACCTCGCCGGTGTCGGGTTCCTCGGCTCCGCCGAGAAGGCGGAGCAGGGTCGTCTTGCCCGCGCCGTTGAGGCCGAGGATGACGACGCGCGAGCCCTTGTCGATGGCCAGGTCGACGTCGGTGAAGATCTCCAGCGATCCGTAGGACTTCGACAGGCCCTCGGCCATGAGCGGGGTCTTGCCGCACGGGGAGGGCTCGGGGAAGCGCAGCTTGGCGACCTTGTCGGACTTCCGCTCGGCCTCCAGGCCGGCCAGCAGCTTGTCCGCCCGGCGGGCCATGTTCTGCGCGGCGACGGTCTTGGTGGCCTTGGCCCGCATCTTGTCGGCCTGCGAATGCAGCGCGGAGGCCTTCTTCTCGGCGTTCTGCCGCTCGCGCTTGCGGCGCTTCTCGTCCGCCTCGCGCTGCTGCTGGTAGAGCTTCCAGCCCATGTTGTAGACGTCGATCTGGGCGCGGTTGGCGTCCAGGTAGAACACCTTGTTGACGACCGTCTCGACCAGGTCGACGTCGTGGGAGATCACGATGAAGCCGCCGCGGTAGGTCTTGAGGTAGTCGCGCAGCCAGATGATCGAGTCGGCGTCGAGGTGGTTGGTCGGCTCGTCGAGCAGCAGCGTGTCCGCGTCGGAGAACAGGATGCGGGCCAGCTCGATCCGGCGGCGCTGACCGCCGGAGAGGGTGTGCAGGGGCTGGCCGAGCACGCGGTCGGGCAGGTTGAGCGCGGCGGCGATGGTGGCGGCCTCGGCCTCGGCGGCGTACCCGCCCTTGGTGAGGAACTCGGTCTCCTGGCGCTCGTACTGCTTGAGCGCCTTGTCGCGGGTGGTGCCCTTGCCGTTGGCGATGCGCTGTTCGTTGTCGCGCATCTTGCGGATCAGTACGTCCAGGCCGCGGGCGGAGAGGATGCGGTCGCGGGCGAGGATGTCGAGGTCGCCGGTGCGGGGGTCCTGCGGGAGGTAGCCGACCTCGCCGGAACGGGTGATGGTGCCGCCGGCGGGCACGCCCTCGCCCGCGAGGCACTTGGTGAGGGTGGTCTTCCCCGCGCCGTTGCGGCCGACCAGGCCGATGCGGTCGCCCTTGGCGACGCGGAAGGTGGCGCTTTCGATGAGGACGCGGGCACCGGCGCGCAGCTCGATACCGGAGGCGGAGATCACGGACAGACTCCAGGGCGGATACGGGGGCGGGATGGACGGCTGAGGACGTTCCCGCCGTCTAATGCGCGAGGAGAATGGCCATGGGGAACAGTCTAACGGGGCGGTTTCCATGCCTTGGCCCGGGAACAGTTGGAGCCGCCACCGTCGGCAGTGATCAGCAGGCGGCGCGCGTTCGGGTAGGCGGCCTGCCCCTCCTCCTCCACCAGCGGCGCAGGGCGGCCACTGCGAAGGCGGCGGTGTCGTGGTCGGTGCCCACCACTACGTAGCCGGTGTTGCGTCCGACGTCGTAGATGCCGTAGGGGATCGCGGTGCCGGCCGCCTGGGAGGGGAAGTCGTGATCGAGGACTTTCACGGGCCTGCCGGGGCCCATTCCCGCCCGGCCTGCGCGAACAGCCCGATCTGTTCCTTCTTCTTCGTGTCCACACTGATCACGGGGTCGCCGGCGTCGAGGAACTGGCGCACTTTGTCGTTGAGGTGGTGGAACTGGGCATCGCGGTCCCGGTGACCGCTGCCGGCCAGGACCTTGGCGTTGCTCCGCAGGCTGAAGCCCGCCTCCTTCAGCAAAGCCGCACTCCCGGCCTCAGCCGTTCACCACGGCCTCCACACACCCGCTCTCCGGCCCGCCCGGCGTCCTCGGACGCCACGCCAGCCCAGATCCCGAGGAAGCCGATCAAGCCGGTATGAAGGAACAGGCACTCATGACTAACTGGTCACGCGAAATCGCCCGGTTCGCCCCCGGCGCCCGCGTGTGCGCTACCACGGCACCGACCGGGCCCTCGACACGGAAGCCCTCGACCCGCACACCGTCGTCGTCGCCACCTACGGCACCCTGCGCCGCTCGACCGGCACACTCGCCGCCATCGAGTGGGGCCTCGTGGTCGCCGACGAAGCCCAGCACATCAAGAACCACGCCTCGGCCACAGCCACCGCGCTGCGAGAACTGCCTCAGCGGCGCGGCTCGCCGTGACCGGCACCCCAGTAGAGAACAACCTCACCGAACCGTGGTCCATCCTCGACAGGACCGACCCCGGCCTCTCCGGCTCCCGCACCGCCTTCCGGCCCCGGTAGGCCGACGTCGAGAAGGACCCGCTTCACCCGTTGCCGCGCAGCTCGCCCGGCTGATCGGCCCGAGCGACCCCGCCATCGTCCCGGAGCTGCCCGGCAAGCTCCACCACACCCGGATCGTGGCCCTCACGGACGGGCAGACCGGCCTGTACGAGGCCACCGTCCGCGACACCATGGACCGGATCGCCACAAGCGCCGGCATCGCCCGGCGCGGCCTACGCACTGCCGTGGCGGATGGGCCTGCTCACCCAGATCAACTCCACCTGCTGACCGCCTGAACCATCACCGTGCATCCACGCACCCCGCCGGGAGCTCGTCCGGCGGGGTGCCGGCATGTGGCCGGTTCAGCCACGGAGTCACCTCAGGCCATGGCCACGACGGCCGAGACCAAAGCCTGTAGGCAGACCCTTTCGGCCTCCTCGTCCGGCAGCGAGAGGTGCTGCATCGTCAGTCCGTCGAAGCCCGCGAGGAAGAACCTCGCGATCGTCTCGGCGGGCTGGGCCAGTTGGTGGCCGGTGCGTTCGGCGGCGTCGCTGATCAGTTTTGCCGTCACTGCCGAGATCCCGCTGTAGTGGCTGTGCAGTGCCTCCCTCAGACGAGGCGTGCGCAAGGCGAACATGGTCAGCTCGGTGAGGAGCTGATGTGACGCGGGCTGCTGCAGCACGGTGCCCCAAAGGGCCTCGGCGAGCGTGACGATGGTCTCCTCGAAGCTCGCGTCCGTGGGTGCGGTCTGCTCCACCTGGGCGACCAGGTTCTCGGTGAGCTGCTCCATGACGGCACGGTAGAGGTCTTCCTTCGTGCCGAACGTGTAGTGCACGGTCGCCTGTGCCACGCCCAGCTCCGCGGCGATGGCGCGGGTGCTGCCGGCGGCGACGCCTTCCCTGGTCATCAGGTCGATGGCCGCCTTGATCAGTTGTGGGCGGCGCTCCGCCGCGGATACGTGAGCCATTCCTGCATCTTATGCGACTCAGTCTGGTGAACAGGTCACTCGACAATATCGCTGCTGCGGCAGGGGTGTCTTGGGTGCGAGGTGCAGAGGCGTTTGCCCGACTCTGTCCCCGCCGGACGTCTTCAGACCTCATCAATCGACTGTGTCGACCAACACAATCGAACGACCTTGTCGAGTGACAAGGTCGCCCGTATGGTTCTGGCCAGCGACAGCCTGCGCCGAACGAAAGGCAAGCCCGTGACCCACGAGACCCCGCGCGGAACCGAGCCGATCCCCCAACGTCCCGCCCTGCCCTTGGTCGGCCACGCCTTCGACATCCCCGGTGGCGCCGACGGCCTGCTCCACGTGATGAAGGAGGCCAAGGAGCTGGGGCCGCTGTTCAAGCTCCGCATCTTCGGCACCGAGATCAACTTCGCCTCCGGCCTCGACCTCGTCACCGAGCTGGCGGACGAGAGCCGGTTCCGCAAGAACGTGCACCCCGACCTCGTCATCCTCCGGGAGATTGGCGGCGACGGACTCTTCACCGCGTTCAACGACGAGCCCAACTGGCGCAAGGCGCACGACGTCCTGATGCCCGCGTTCTCCCTCGGCGCCATGCGCGGCTACCACTCGACGATGCTCAAGGTCGCCCGTGAACTGATCGGCAAGTGGGACCGGTCCGCCGGCACGGAGGCCGTGGACGTCGCCGACGACATGACACGGCTGACCTTCGACACGATCGGTCTGTGCGGCTTCGGCTACGACTTCGAGTCCTTCAGCCGCGAGGAGCCCCACCCCTTCGTCACCGCCCTGTCCAGGGCGCTCGGCTTCGCCCAGGCCAAGGGGGAGTCCATCCCCGGCACCGAGCTGTTCAAGTGGAGGCAGGCCGAGCAGTTCCGCGCCGACGTGACCCTGATGAAGGACCTGGTCGACGACGTGATCCGAGAGCGCCGGGCCTCCGGTGACCAGAGCACCGACGACCTGCTCGGGCGGATGCTGCACACCCAAGACGCCATCACGGGCGGGCGCCTGGACGACGTCAACATCCGCTACCAGGCGATCACGTTCCTCATCGCCGGCCACGAGACCACCAGCGGTGCCCTGTCCTTCGCCCTGTACTACCTGACCAAGCACCCCGAGGTGCTCGCACGCGCTCAGGCCGAGGTCGACGCGCTGTGGGGCGACTCGGACGCGCCCGAGCCGGAATTCGGGGACATCGGCAAGCTGACGTACATCCGCCAGGTGCTCAACGAAGGCCTGCGCCTGTGGCCGACGGCCCCCGCGTACGCCGTGGAGCCGCTTGAGGACACCGTCATCGGCGGGAAGTACGCCGTGCGCAAGGGCGAGTCGATCCAGGTGCTCATCCCGCAGCTGCACCGGGACCCCGCCTGGGGCGAGAACGTCGAGCTGTTCGACCCCGACCGGTTCCTGCCCGAGCGGGAGGAGGAGCGGCCGGTTCACCTGTTCAAGCCGTTCGGCAGCGGCGAACGCGCCTGCATCGGCCGCCAGTTCGCGCTGCATGAGGCGACTTTGGTCCTCGCGCTGGTGATCCACCGCTACCGCCTGATCGACCACACCAACTACCAGCTGAAGATCAAGCAGTCGCTCACTCTCAAGCCCGACGAGTTCACCTTGAACCTGGCCCGGCGCACCAGCGGGGAGCGACGCCTGCCCACTGCCGCGGCCGTCGCCGCGAGCAGCGCTCCCGCCGACCGGAACCGGCCCGCCGTCCGGCGTGCCACCGGAACCGCGCTGACCCTCCTGCACGGCTCCAACCTGGGCACCTGCGCGGGCATCGCGCACGACTTGGCGGCGGAGGGCGACGAGCGCGGCTTCGCCCCGTCCGTCGCCTCCCTCAACGACGCCGTGGACAAACTCACCACCGATGCCGGCCCGGTGGTGATCGTGGCCGCTTCCTACAACGGCAGGCCCACCGACGACGCCACGGATTTCGTCGCATGGCTGGAGGGTCTGGAGCCCGGCGCGCTCGACGGCCTCCAGTACGCCGTACTCGGCGTCGGTGACCGCAACTGGGCCGCCACCTACCAGCGCGTCCCCACTCTCATCGACGAGCGGCTCACCGCCGCGGGCGCCACCTCACTCCTTGAGCGCGGCGCCGCGGACGCCGCCGGCGACTTCGCCGGCACCGTGGACCGCTGGACCGGCGACCTGTGGACCACCCTGCTGGAGCGGTACGGAGCCGTCGGAGAAGCACAGGAGGCCGAGCCGGCCGCCGACCAGGAGAGCGGACTGTACGAGCTGGAGGACGCGACCGAATCGGTCATCGGCGGGCTCGCGGCACGGCACGGCGTGCAGCCGATGGAGGTGCTCGACGCGTACGAACTCGTCGACATGAACCACGAATTGGGCCGCTCCAAGCGATTCCTGAGGCTGCGGCTGCCAGACGGCGTCACCTACCGCACCGGCGACCACCTGGCCGTCCTCCCCAGCAACCCGGACACCCTCGTCCAGCGGGTGGCCGACCGCTTCGGCCTCGACCTGGACCGTACGGTCCGGCTGCGCGCCCGTCGCCGTAGCCGCAACGCCCTGCCCGTCGACCGGCCGCTGACCGTGCGCCGCCTGCTGAGCGACTTCGTGGAACTGCAGGATGCCGCCACCCAGGAACAGGTCGCGGTGCTCGCCGAGCACACCGCCTGCCCGCCCGAGAAGCGGCCCCTGGCCGAACTCGCGGCGGCGGATGTGGAGACCTTCCGGGAGCAGGTGACCGCCGCCGGACGCAGCGTCCTGGACCTGCTGGAGCGCTACCGCGCCTGCGAACTGCCCTTCGAACGCTTCCTGGAGCTGCTGCCCGTCCTGCGCCCGCGCCACTACTCCATCTCCTCGTCCGCCGAAGCGGCACCCGGCGAGGTGGACCTGATGGTGTCGCTGCTCGCCGCGCCCCACCGTGGCGGCGAGGGCACGTTCCACGGCATCGCCTCACACCATCTCCAGACCGTGAAGGCGGGCGACAGCGTCCAGGCCAGGGTGCTGCCCTGCAGTGAGGCCTTCCGCCTGCCGCAGGACGAGTCGGTGCCGGTGATCCTGGTCAGCGCGGGCACCGGTCTGGCGCCCTTCCGCGGCGCGGTCCTCGACCGTCACCACACCCGGTCGACCGGAACGCTGCTGTGCTACTTCGGCTGCGACCACCCCGACGTCGACTACCTCCACCGTACGGAGTTCGAGGCGGCCGAGGCAGCCGGTGCTGTCAGCATGCGGCCCACCTTCTCCTGCGCTCCCGAGGACGGGGCGCGCTTCGTCCAGGACCGCATCGCGAAGGAGAGCCACGAGGTCTGGGCGGTACTGGAGGCCGGCGGACGCGTCTACATCTGCGGAGACGGCCGTCGCATGGCGCCGGCGGTGCGGGAGGCGTTCATGGCGATCTACCGCAAGTTCACGGGCGCGGGCGACGACGAGGCCACCGCCTGGCTTGCCGCCCTGATCGAGTCGGGCCACTACGTGGAAGACGTCTGGGCCGGCTGACTGCCCGCATCGCGGTGGCCGACACCCACCGCACCGAATCCCCGATCGACGGGCCACCGACGTCCGACACGTCCGTGGCCCGTGCCCCCGAAACGCGGCTCCTGCCCCCTGACTCGTGAGGCTCTCATGCTTGTTGCACACTCGGCGCACCGCCGAGGAACGCCGGTAGGCCCCAACTTCGCCCTGAGGAGCGGCCGGTGAGCGCGCGAAGCGGCTCCGCTCTGACCTTCGGCGTGGCGGTGGCGCTCATCGCCGGAGTCACCCTGGGCAACGGCGGGGCGAACGTGATGCCCGTGTTCGTCGACGACTTCGCGTCACGCTTCGGGTTGTCGGACTCCGGCGCCGGGCTCGTGGCCGCGACCCAGCTGATGGCGACGGCGGTGGTGACGCTGCTGCTGGCCAAGCGGGCAGCGCGGCCGGGGCGGGTACTGATGGCCCGCTTCGGGCTGGCGCTCGCGGGAGCCGGCTTCCTGGGAGCGACAGCGGCCACCGGCCCGGTGAATCTGATCCTGGCCAACCTGGTCCTCGGCGCGGGGCTCGGCGCGGTCTACGCGGCAGCCACCGCGGCGCTCGCCGCCACCGACGACGCCGACAGGGCGTCCGCCGTCACCATCTCCGGCACGGTCGGGGTGACAGCACTGCTGATCATGGGCGTCCCCGCGGC
This sequence comes from Streptomyces sp. NPDC033136, assembly GCF_055578235.1. Lineage (NCBI taxonomy): Bacteria > Bacillati > Actinomycetota > Actinomycetes > Kitasatosporales > Streptomycetaceae > Streptomyces > Streptomyces sp. NPDC033136. The sequence goes on along the minus strand of NZ_JBVIPD010000005.1, from coordinate 467,343 downwards.
CAACCACGACCTCGGCGAGGGCACCGGCTTCCTGCTCATGGCGTTGTGCTGCCTCCTGGCGTGGCCACTGATACGCCGGCTTCCGGACGGTCCCTCGACTCCGGACGCCGGGTCCGCCGGTTCGGGAGAGGCGACATCGGCCAGGCCGTCGGTGGTTCTGCTCCTGGGGACCGCGCTGCTGTGGGCCGTCACTCAGGGCGCGTGGTCGTACGCCTCGGTCCTGGGACGCCAGCACACCGGAATGTCCCACTCAGCCGTGTCGGCCGTCCTCGCGATCTCCAGCGTCGTGGCGCTCGTCGGCGCGGTGGTGGGCCCCGTTGCGGCACGGCGCTTCGGGCGCATGCGGTCGATGGCCGTCTTCGTCACGGCGCAGGCCCTCGCGATGGCGGGCCTGGTCCTCACCCACAACCCCGTGCTCTTCACGGTCGCGGCGGTCCTCTGGCAGACCTGCCAACTGGCCGTCCTGGTGCAGATGCTGGCCGCCGCGGCGCTCATCGACCCGACCGGACGCCTGGTCGCCTCCCTCAGCGGCGCGGGCGCCCTGGGTACCGGCATCGGACCGTTGGCCGTCGGGGCCGTCCTGGACGCCGCAGGGGCGGGCGTCCTCGGCCTCGTCCTGGCGCTGGGCACCTTCGTCGCCTCGCTGCCCCTGCTCCGGATGACGGTGGCCGGCACGGAGGCCTCGGCGGATCGCGGGCTTGCGCCCTCCTCCGCCGCCGAGGCCGGGTGACCACTTCACCCCACTCGACCAAGCACCCGATCAGACACCGCCTCGGCGGTGCCGGGCAGCAGCGGTCTGTCTCTGGCCGCTGCGGTCCCCTCTGTGGCCGCGTGGGTCAGTTCCCGGCGGACGCGCGGTGCATAGGTTCCCCGCAATCCCTGATACATCGGAGAAAGGATCAAACCGGTGAGTGAGAACAAGTACGACACCTGTGTGATCGGTGCCGGACCCGCAGGACTGGCTGTCGCCAGGGCGCTGGCCGAGCGGGACCTGCCGTACACGCACATCGAGCGCCACACGGGGCCGGGCGGGCTGTGGGACATCGACAACCCGGGCAGCCCGATGTACGAGTCGGCCCACTTCATCTCCAGCAAGACCCTCTCCGGCTTCGGCGGCTATCCGATGCCGGACCACTTCGCCGACTACCCGCCGCACCGGCAGATCCTGTCCTACCTGACGTCGTTCGCCGAGGCCTACGGGCTCAAGGACCGGATCGAGTTCGGCACCGAGGTCCGCAGCATGGAGAAGAACCCGGACGGCACCTGGACGGTCACCCGGGCCGACGGGCAGGCGACCACGCACCAGCAGGTCGTCGTGTGCACGGGGGCGCAGTGGCACCCCAATGTCCCCGACCTGCCCGGCGACTTCACCGGCGAGATCCGGCACACGGTCACCTATCGCAGCAGCGCTGAACTGCGGGGCAAGCGGGTGCTCGTGGTGGGTGCGGGGAACTCCGGGCTGGACATCGCCTGCGATGCGGCGCGGTCCGCCGACCATGCGGCGATCAGCATGCGCCGTGGTTACTGGTTCATCCCCAAGCACCTGTTCGGGCGGCCGGTGGACACCATCGCCGCGGGCGGCCCCCACCTTCCGATGTGGCTGCAGCAGAAGCTGTTCGGCGGACTGCTGCGGCTCCTCAACGGCGATCCGCGCCGCCTAGGTCTGCAAAAGCCCGACCACAAGCTGTTCGAGACCCACCCGGCCATCAACTCGCTGCTGATCCACCACCTCCAGCACGGGGACATCACGGCCCGGCCCGGCATCGCGCGCACCGAGGGCCGGACAGTCCACTTCACCGACGGCACCAGCGACGACTTCGACCTGATCCTGCTGGCCACGGGATACGTCCACAAAGTCCCCGTCGCGCAGCGGTACTTCGGCGATGAGCAGCACCCCGACCTCTACCTGTGCTCCTTCTCCCGCGAACACGAGGGCCTGTTCGGCGTCGGCTTCGTGGAGACCAACTCCGGGGCCTACCAGCTCTTCGACAGCCAGGCCCAGCTGATCGCCTCCTTCATCCGGGACGCAGGGGCCGGGCTGCCGACCGCCGAGCGGTTCGCCCGCATGATCCGCAGCGACCGGCCGGACCTCTCCGGCGGACTGAGGTTCGTCGACTCGCCACGCCACACCGGCTACGTCCACAGCGAGGCCTTCGTGAAGTACCTCGGCAAGGTCGCCGAAGGGATGGGCTGGCGTACCGCGGGCCTGTCGCCACGGGCGACCTCCGCGCAACAGGAGGCGGTGGCGTCATGACGTACGACTTCCGTGACAAGGTCATCCTGGTGACCGGCGGCGCCGGAGGCATCGGCAGCGCCCTGTGCCACCGCTTCGCCGCGGGCGGTGCCCGCCTCCTCGTGGTCGACATCGACGAGGTGCGGGCCGAGCGGACCGCCGCCGAGCTACCCGGGAGCGGGCATGCCGGGCTGGGCTGCGACCTGCTGGACGGCGCCGCGGTGCAGCGGATACTCGACGGCGTCGCGGTCACCCACGGCCGTATCGACGTCCTGGTGAACAACGTGGGCATGACCAGTGCCGAACGGTTCGACGTGCGAAGCGTGGAGAGCATCGAGCGGGAGATCGACGTCAACCTGGTCGCCCCGCTGGTCACGACCCGGCTCGCCGTCCCGCTGCTGCGGGCCTCCGGCGACCCCCGGGTGGTCACGACCGTGTCCCTCGGCGGGATCTTCCCGCTGGGCGAGACCCCGATCTACACCGCCTCGAAGTTCGGGCTGCGTGGCGCGATGCTCGCCATCGGGCTGGACCTCAAGGGCAAGGGCATCAAGGCGGGTTCGGTGCTGCCGTCGGCGACCGACACGCGGATGCTCCGCCAGGAGGCCGTCGAGGGCGGGAACTCCATGCAGTTCCAGGACGCGCCGCAGCAGCCGTCCGATGTCGTCAGGGCGGTCGTGAGCCTGCTGGACAAGCCCCGCCTGGAGGCCTACGTCCGCCCCGGGGAGTCCCGGCTGGTGCGGTGCGCGATGCTGGCGCCGAATCTGTTGCCCAGGCTCTTCCCGCTGTTCCGCAAGCGGGGTGAGCGGGGCATGGCCCGCTATCTGGAGGACCTGCGCCGCAGAGGGCTGGCCCGCCAGGTCGGCGGCGACCGGTGGGAACTGGTGGAGGAAGCATGAGCGGGACGGACATCATGGGCATCGAGGAGACGCTCGACATCGTCAATCCCACGACAGGTCAGCTGATCACGACCGTACCGGCGGCGAGCGCGCAGGACGTCGTGCTGGCGGCCGAGCGGGCGCACAAGGTCTTCGAGAGTGGCGTCTGGGCCGGCCGGTCCCCGCGGGAGCGAGCCGCTGTGCTGTTGTGCCTGGCCGACCTCATGGAGCGCCACGCCGGGTTTCTGGCCCGGCTGGACTGCGAGGACGCGGGCAAGCCGATCACGGAGTGCCGTAGGGGAGACGTGCCCGCGGCGATCGAGTCGATCCGCTGGTTCGCGGAGGCGGCCGACAAGGTCTTCGGCCGCGTCGCCCCCACCGGTCGCGACAGCCTGGGCCTGGTGAGTCGGGAACCGGTCGGGGTGGCCGCCGCAATCCTGCCCTGGAACTACCCGCTGGCCATGGCCGCCTGGAAGGTCGGCCCCGCACTCGCCGCGGGCAACAGCCTGCTGCTCAAGCCCGCCGAGGCCACCCCGCGCTCCACCCTGCACCTGGCCGCTCTGGCGGCCGAGGCAGGCATGCCGGACGGCGTGCTCACCGTGCTGCCCGGCCACGGCACCGTCACCGGTACGGCGCTCGCCCGCAGCCCGCTGGTGCGCGCACTGTCGTTCACCGGATCCACCGCCACCGGACGCCGCGTCCTGGCCGCCGCGGCGGAGACCAACTTCAAGCGGGTCTCCTTGGAGATGGGCGGCAAGAGCCCCCAGATCCTCATGCCGGACGCGCTCGACTACGGCGACGAACTGATCGACAGCATGATCGAGGCCGCGTTCCTGACCATGGGGCAGAACTGCACCGCCGGCTCCCGCGTCCTGGTCCACCACAGCATCGCCGAGGAGGTGCTGGACCGGTTCACCGCCGCCGCGGGGAGCCTCACCATCGGCGATCCCGCCGACGTACGCACCCAGGTGGGGCCGCTCATCAGCCGTGCCGCCTTCGACCGGGTCGCGGCGGCGGTGGACGCGGCCCGTTCCGCCGGAGCCCACATCCGCACCGGCGGTCTGCCGCACGGTCTGCCGCCCCGCGGTGCCTACTACCCGCCCACCGTGATCAGCCGGGCCCCGGCGGGCAGCGACGTGCTCACCAAGGAGCTGTTCGGCCCTGTCGTCACCGTGCAGACCTTCACCTCGGAGGACGAGGCGGTGCGGTTGGCGAACGCCACCGAATACGGGCTCGCCGCCTCGGTGTGGACCCGCGACCTCGACGCCGCGCTCCGGCTCGCGCGGGGTGTCGAAGCCGGGGTGGTCTCCGTCAACGCGTACAGCGAGGGCGACATCACCACTCCCTTCGGCGGGTGGAAGCAGTCGGGGTTCGGCGGCGCGGAGAAGTCCACCGACGCCTTCGCGCAGTGGACCAGGGAGAAGACCGTCTGGATCCGCACGCGGTGACCGGGTGGCCCAGTGGGACGTGGGTACCGGCCCTACTGTTCCGCGGCCTCCCCGCGCAGCCGGGCCGGGGTCACCCCGTGCCAGCGGTGCACCGCCCGCCGCAGTGCTCGCACGTCGGAGAAACCCGCCTGCCGGGCGATGTCCCGCAGGGTCAGCTCGGGACGGCCCAGCAGCTGCTCGACCCGCTCGCGGCGCACTCCGCCGACGATCGCCTCGTACGTCGTGCCGCACTCGGCCAGCCGACGGCGCAGCGTGCGCTCGCTGGAGGCGTGCCGTCGGGCCTGCTCGACGAAGGACGGCACGTCGGGCAGGCTCTGCGCGATCGAGATCTCCAGCACCTCCAGCAGGTCCTGCTGATCGCGCCTCGACGCCGCCTGCTCTTCCAGGAGCTCCACGACGGCGGTGTACGTGACCGGGTCGCGGCCCGGCATCGGCCGCCCGGCCCATGCAGTGGCGAACACCAGGCGGTTCGCAATGGCGCCGAAACGCACCGGGCAGCGGAACTGTTCCGTGAACGGCCCGGTGTCGCGTGGGGCGGGGAAGGCGAACTCGACGCTCTGCGGGGCGAACTCTGCCCCTGAACTCAGCCGCGTGAGGGCGACGACGCTGGCGAACGCCTCCTCCGCCAGGAAGACCGCGACCGTCGGATCGAGGCCGGGATCGGGCAGTTCCGCCCGTAGCGCGTAGCCGGCTTCCTCCGGCCCGGCCGACCAGACCACCATCGCCCCGGACAGGTTCTGGAAGCGCACGCCCGTCTCGATGGCCTCCCGCAGCGTGCCGGCGGCCAGCTGGGCGAACCCCAGCAGCCCCCAGGAGGTCAGGTGCTGCGCGGCACCCACCCGCAGGCCCAGGTGGGCGTCACCGGCGAGCTCCACGGCACGCCGGATGACGGCACTGCCCTGGCGGTAGGAGACCCGCAGCGCCGCCGAGCGCATCATCGCCTCGTCCAGCCCGACCCGGATCAGCTCGGGCCGGAGGTCGACCCCGTACCCCTCGGTGACCGGGGTGAGACAGCGCAGGATGTTCGGCGGGATGGTCGCCGAGGTGCTGCGGCTGGTTCCCGGCGGGTGCGCCGGGGCGGGGCTGTCGGGCATGGCGTTCCTCGTGACCGGGTGTTGCTCGCTGCACACACAGTAGAAGGGCACTGTTTCCCGATGCTGCTCAGGCGGGCCTCGACCTGGCCTCCACCGTCGTACGCGTACGCCTGGCGCTGACCGGTGTGACGCTCGCGGTCATCGGCTACGGCCGCTCCTGGCTGGCGCTCCACCTCGTGCCCGGCGCGCTCTTCGCCATCGGCGAATACCGGGTGGGGGGGACCCGGCGAGCGCGTCATGGTCCGACACTGCCGATCCCCGGTCGGTGACACCCCCTCAACTGGCTGCTGATGACCTCCCCGCACAGCGAAACGACCCTGTCGATCCTCGGCAACACCGGTGTGGCGATCACCGTCTCGACCGCCTGTCTCGCCGCGACGTACACCTTCCCCCGCCTGCGCCGCCTGACCGGGCCGGTGCGAGGGCATCGATTGAGAACTGCAACCACTTTTTCTGCGTGCGGGTGTTCGAGACCGCCGCCGGGACGACGGGCCTGTGTCAGTGGACGGTGGAACACTGGGCAGCGGGCCGGACTCCGGCTTCCCGGCAGCGGACTCGCGGCGGGACTCGCAGCGGGAACCCAGCGAGACACGAGGAAGTGATCGCCATGGCAGGCACCTCCGGCGGGCGTCCGAGCGTCTACCCGACACTGTTGTACGCGGACGCGAAGGCGGCGATCCGGCAGCTCACGGAGGCCTTCGGGTTCACGGAGCTGTCGGTGTTCGAGGGCGAGGACGGCGCGGTGCTGCACGCCGAGCTGGTGCAGGGCAACGGCGCGGTGATGGTCGGCAGCAAGGGCAGGGGCGGTGTGTTCGACGCGGCGATGAAGGGCGCGGGCACGACCGGGGTGTACGTGGTGGTGGACGACGTGGACGCGCACCACCGCCGCGCCGTGGACCACGGCGCGGAGATCCTGATGCCCCCGACGGACCAGGACTACGGCTCGCGGGACTACATGGCCCGGGACGTCGAGGGCAACGTGTGGAGCTTCGGGACGTACGCGCCCGAGATAGGGGGCTGACGCCCCACGGGAGTGGGTGCCGGCTAGCTGCCGCCGGTGTGCACCTGGAAGGCGGCCCGGCGGACGGCCTTGGCCAGGGCCGGGTCGGGGTGGGCCGCGGCGAGGGCGACCAGGACCTGCACGGTCCGCGGGTGCCCGACGGCGCGGACCTCGTCCAGGAGCATCGGTATGGTCGGCTGCACGGCGGACTCCAGGTGGCGGACGAGCAGCGGGGCCTCGCCGTGGTCGGCGACGGCCGCGGCGGTGTCCACCCACAGCCAGGTCGCCTCCTGCCGGGTGAGGACCTCGTGGGCGTCCTCCGGGTCGGCCCCGTCGTGCTCGGCCAGCCACAGCAGCGCGTACGGCCGCAGCGTCGGCTCGGTCAGCACGCCACGCACGTCCGGCTCGGCGGGGGCGCCGACGACGCGCAGCGCCTCGAAGGCGAGGCCGCGCAGCAGGGCGTCCTCGCCGCGGGCGGCGCCGAGGAGTTCGGTGACGGCGCTGCCGACGGGACGGGCGGCGAGCCAGGCGCGGTACTCGGCGCGGGCCGCGTTCGGGCGCAGCTGGGCGCAGCCGCGGAGCATGTCGTCGGCGGCCTGCTCGATGTTTCCGGCCGGGCTCTGCGCGGCGACGCAGATCTGCTCCAGCTTGACCCAGACCGCCCAGCTGCCGAGCGGGGTGAGCGTGGCCTGGCCGTCGCCGTAGGTGAGGGCGCCGACCGAGGCGAGGGCGCGCAGGGCCCAGTCGAGGAGCGGGGCGAGCGGGGCGTCGGTGGGCTGCGGGTCGGCCGGCGCCTCGGGCCGGGGGCCGTAGGGGATCTCGCAGCGGGCGGTGCGCAGCTCGGTGACGCGCTGCTCCAGGAGGTCGAGGAGCTGCTCGACGGGTACGGGGCCGGCGGACAGCTGGAGGAAGGAGAGCGCCTGCGGCATGGCCGAGACGACCTCGGCGACGGCGGCGGGCTCGTGGTCCTCGGGCTCAGGAAGGGCGAGCGACCAGGCGTCGAAGAGGGCGACCCAGCCGCGCAGGACGGCGCTGTCGTCACGGTCCCAGGCGCGCAGCCGCCAGCCGGGGCGGGCGCTGTCGCCGTGCACTTCGATGAGGCCGGCCAGGCGGGCGGTGTCCCAGTCGGTCCGGACCTGAGCGGGGGTCAGGCCGAGGTCGTGGGCGGCGCGTTCGGCGGTCGCTTCGGAGAGGGTGGCCTTGCCGTCGGCGGTGGCGCTGTCCCCGCCGGGTCCGAGCGCGGCGTCGGCCCAGCGGGCGACGCGGGCCGCGCCGGCCAGGCCTGAGCGTGCCATTCCGGCCAGCTCCGCCGGTGCCGGGGTGCCCTCCGGGGGGCGCGGTGCGGGTCGGCGCGAGCGCCGCTGGTTCATCGCTCGGGGGGCGGCGGCCAGGGGTCGCGGGCGGACGAGTCGAAGCCTGGAGTCGCGCGGGATACGGGACGTCACGGGTGCAGTCTTCCGGTTGACGGTCCGAAAACCCAAACGGAATGTCACGGCGGGCGACGGGGATGGCCAACGCACCGGTTCCCGTGAGCGGTCGGGGGCCGGGAACAGGCCAGTGGTACGACGCTAAACGGAATCATTACGACCGGTCGGCGGGGGCGGGATCCGGACGCGGTAGCGACGGGGTGAAGGGGGCGTGAACGGGAGGGTGCGTCCGCGCCCGCGGCGAAGGGCGCGCGAGACGCGCCGCCCGGAGGGTCACAAGGGGAAGGGAAAGGGAAAGGGACCGCGGGACAGGCCTACGGGAGGGATACATGGGAAAGGGCGCGTGCGACAGGCCGGCCGGAGGGTCACATGAGGGGGGTCAGGAAGCGCCGGAGTGCCTCCTCGTAGGCCGTGGGGTCGGCGTTCCACATGGCGCCGTGCGGGGCGTTGCGGACGATGCTCAGGGCGACCAAGTCGGGGCGGGCCTCGGCGAAGCGGCGGGACAGCTGCCAGGGGGCCACCGTGTCGCCCGGCCCGTGGAAGAGCAGCGCCGGGGCGCGGAGCCCCTCGGACGCGGCCGTGGCCGCACCGCGGCCGCCGTACAGGCCGGTGCGGCCCTGGGCGGCGCGGACCGCGAGGGGCAGCAGCGCGCCCGGGGTGCGGCGGGCCGAGGCGAGGGCGCGCAGGGTGGTCTCCCAGCTGAGCACCGGGGAGTCCAGGACGAGCCCGGAGATCCGGTCACGCAGTCCGGAGCGCTCGGCGGCGCGCAGGGCCATGGTGGCGCCGGTGGACCAGCCGTGCAGGACGACCTGCCGGGCTCCGTAGCGCACGGCGTAGCGGATGGCCGCGTCGAGGTCGCGCCACTCGGCCTCGCCGAGGTGGTTCAGGCCGTCGGCCGGGCGGGGGGCACCGAGGTCGCCGCGGTAGGCGAGGGCGAGCACCGGGAAGTGACTGCGCTGCAGGAACCCCATGACGTTCATGGCGAGTTCCCGCGTGGTGCCCAGGCCGTGGACGGCGATCACCCAGGTGTCCCGGGCGCCGGGCACGAACCAGGCCGGCAGGGCGCCGAGTTCGCCGGGGACGTCGACGTCGGCGTGTTCGAGGCCGAGGGCGGCGCCGGGGTTGCCGACGTACACGTTCGGGGTGAGCCAGACCTTGTCGCCGGGTTTCAGGGTGCCGTGCGTGATGCTCTCCAGGCGGCGTACGACGGTGTCGGCGGTGTGCGGGGCGTCGGCCAGGACGGGTCCGACGACCGCGTGGGAGCCGTTGCCGGAGAGGCCGTAGCGGCCGGGGCGCAGGGCGGCCAGGTCCCGGGTGAGGGTGATCTGGCCGGCGGCGGTGCCGTGCACGGTGAGCCGGGGCTCGCCCGGCAGCGGCCTGCCGGGCGGCGCCTTGAGCGCCGCGTCGCTGGCGAACCGGCCGACGGCCACCGCGGCGGCACCGGCACCTATCACGGCGGTGACGGCAGCGGCCGTCGCTCTGACAGTGCGCACGGGTCCAGTGTCCCGGCGGACCCGGCGGGCGACCAGTGGGAGGCCGCGGCGGGGTGACGTCCGCGGCGGAAGGGTCAGGCGCGCTGGCCGTAGCCGCGCAGCCGCTCCTCCACCTCCGCCAGCTGGTCGCGGGACAGCAGGCTCGGGGCCAGGCCGGGCACCGATGTGGCGGTGAGCCACAGGCGGCACATCCATTCCAGCTGGGCCGTGCGGTCGTAGGCCTGGGCGAGGGTGGTGCCGTAGGTGACGGTGCCGTGGTTCTGCAGGAGGCAGCCGGAGCGGCCGGCGAGGGCGCGCAGCATGTTCTCGGCCAGTTCGTCGGTGCCATAGGTGGCGTACGGGGCGACCCGGACGGGGCCGCCGAGCGCGGCGGCCATGTAGTGGATCAGCGGGAGCTCGCTCACGAGCGTCGAGACGGCCGTCGCGTGCACGGCGTGGGTGTGGACGACGGCGCGGGCGCCGGTCGACCGGTAGACCGCGAGGTGCATGGGCAGTTCGCTGGTCGGGACGAGCGTGCCGAGGACCTGCCGGCCGTCGAGGCCGACGCCGGTCACGTCGCCGGGCGTCAGGTGGTCGTAGGGGACGCCCGACGGTGTGACCAGGACGGTGTCGTCGACGCGTACCGAGACGTTGCCCGACGTGCCGACGACGAGTCCCTCGGAGACCGTCCGGCGGGCCGTGGCGAGCAGGTCCTCCCAGGCGCCGGCCTCCTCGGGACGCACGTCCCTGCGCCGCGGCTCCCCCGCGTCCGGTCCGCCGTCCCGTACGCCCCTCGTGCCCGGCTCGTCGTCTCGCTGCTCAGCCATGCGGCGATCCTGCCAGGCAGGGTCCCGACGAGCCGCAGGACGGGGGCACTTCCGGCCGGAGGCCGACCGCCCGCCGGGGCCGGTCGGCGCGCCGATGCCGCGGGGGTCGAGATCGCATACAACCCGTATGACAAGAAACACATGTGCTACGCCCTGAGCACGGCGCGAGCGGGCATGCTGCCGGATGGTCCAGGACGGCCGGCCTGGACCATCCGGCAGCACGACGACGTCAGCGGCCCCCTGCCGGGCGACCGGAACGTCTTCAACGGGTCACTCGATCGGCTGAAGTGGTTCGCCGGAGGCGCCTTGATCGCGGGGGCGCGGGGAGCCTGACAGCACGGTGGAACGGCAACCCTCCGATGTGGACACCCCTGCGCCCCTCCCAGTTCACCTTCCGTTCACTCGGGTTACCTACGTTCGTCCAGCCAATGACCTCGAACGATTGCCTGGGTAAATGGAAAGCTTCTCGCTGATCCTCGCGATTGTGGTGGTAACCGCACTCGCGTTCGATTTCACGAACGGTTTCCACGACACCGCGAACGCGATGGCCACGACCATTTCCACGGGTGCCATGAGGCCCAAGGCCGCCGTCGCCATGTCCGCCGTCCTCAACCTGGTCGGCGCCTTCCTGTCCGTGGAGGTCGCCAACACGATCTCCAAGGGGCTCGTCGACGAAGCCGGCATCCGTCCCGAGGTCATCTTCGCCGCCCTGGTCGGAGCGATCCTCTGGAACCTGCTGACCTGGCTGGTCGGTCTGCCGTCCAGCTCCTCGCACGCCCTCATGGGCGGTCTGATCGGCGCCACGGTCGCCTCGGCGGGCATCGGCGCGGTGCACGGCGACGTGCTCGTCACCAAGGTCCTGATCCCGGCGATCGCAGCTCCGCTGGTCGCGGGCCTCGCGGCGATGCTGGCCACCCGGCTGACGTACTCCCTCGGCAAGAAGGCCGACGGCGAGGCGTCCAGGAAGGGCTACCGGTCCGGCCAGATCGCCTCCGCGGGCCTGGTCTCCCTGGCGCACGGCACCAACGACGCGCAGAAGACGATGGGTGTCATCACCCTCGCCCTGGTCGCCGGCGGCGCCGTCGCACCCGACTCCGACCCGCCCATGTGGGTCATCCTCTCCGCGGGCATCGCGATCGCGCTCGGCACCTACCTGGGTGGCTGGCGCATCATCCGCACCATGGGCAAGGGCCTGACCGACCTCCAGCCGCAGCAGGGCTTCGCCGCCCAGACCAGCGCGGCCACGGTCATCCTGGCCTCCTCCCACCTCGGCTTCTCCCTGTCCACCACCCACTCCGTGTCCGGCTCGGTGATGGGCGCGGGGCTCGGCCGCAAGGGCGGTGTCGTCCGCTGGTCGACCGCGACGCGGATGTTCGTCGCGTGGGGTCTGACGCTGCCGGCGGCCGCGCTGGTGGCCGCGATCGCCGAGTACGTCACCGGTTTCGGCGACTGGGGCACCGCGGCGGTGGCCGTCTTCCTCGTCGCCTCCAGCGCGGCGATCTGGATGCTGTCCCGGCGTGAGGTCGTCGACCACACCAACGTCAACGACACCGACGAGACGGAGCCCGCCGGTGTGGTGACCACGGCGATGGCCGCGGTGACGCCGCCGCCGACCGGCACGGCGACGGAGGACCCGGCGTCGTTCCCGGCCCAGGCCGCCTCCGAGCGGACGCCCTCGCCGACCACCACGGTCTGACCCCGCCCACCGGTAACAAGGAAGAGTCTCCGATATGAAGATCGACTGGGCGTCCCTCGGCTCCGTCTTCGGCGTCAGCCTCGTGGTCACCGTGGCCCTCGTGGGCCTGTTCACCCTCGGCATCACCGGCCTGTCCCGCCGCGAGCGGGCGGTGGCCCAGGGCGGCTCCGCGGGCCTCGCGGTCACCGGCGCGTACGCGTGCTTCGCGGCGTGCGCGGCTGCCGTGGTGTACGGGATCTACCTGATCGTGGCCTGACGGCCCGACCGCGCGACGCATCCGACCGGGCGGCACAGGACTTTGGTCCTGTGCCGCCCGGTCGTCGTGTGTGCCCGGGGGGCGATGTGGGGTTCTCCACACTCTCCCCTCGCAGGTCAACGGCAAGTTGACGGCGGTTCGCGGCCGTGGTGGACTGCCGGGGCCAGTACGGCGGCAGGAGAGGAAGCCGGTGCGAGTCCGGCGCGGTCCCGCCACTGTCACCGGGGTAGCAATCCCCGGGAGCCAGGAACTCTCACCGCCGGTCTAGTCGAACCAGGGCGCGGACACCCTGAGTGAGGACACATATCGCCATGCGCGGCTGCCGATCAAGGTTCAGCACCCCACCCCTGCCCGCCCTTTCGGCCGGCTGAGCCCATGGGTGCCGGTCGCGTCTTCGCGTACGGCGCCGCCGCCGGTCTGATCGGTGACCTGCTGCTCGGCGATCCTCGCCGGGGGCATCCGGTCGCCGTGTTCGGGCGGGCCGCTGCTGCCGTGGAACGGGTGTTGTGGCGGGACCACCGCGGGTGGGGCGCCCTGCACACCGCCGTGTGTACGGGAGGGACCGTCGCCGTCGGGTCCGTCGCCGCGCGTGCCGTGCGGACCTCCCCCGTCGCCTCCGTCGTCCTGACCGGTGCCGCCACCTGGGCGGTCGTCGGGGGGACTTCACTCGCCCGGGAGGCGCGGGCCATCGGGCGCGCCCTGGAGACCGGGGACGTCGAGGCGGCCCGGGCGCGGCTGCCCCATCTGTGCGGGCGGGACCCGCAGGCCCTCGACGCCGACGGGATCGCCCGGGCCGTGGTCGAGTCCGTCGCCGAGAACACCTCCGACGCGGTGGTGGGGGCGCTGGTGTGGGGAGCCGTCGGCGGGGTGCCCGGGCTGCTCGGCTTCCGGGCCGTCAACACCCTGGACGCCATGGTCGGGCACAAGTCGGCCCGGTACCGGCGCTACGGGTGGGCCTCGGCGCGGCTGGACGACCTCGCCGGATGGCCGGGGGCGCGGCTGACCGCCGTACTCGCGGCGCTGGCCGGGCCGGATCCGCGCGGGGCCGTACGCGCCTGGCGGGCGGACGCGGCGAAGCATCCGAGTCCCAACGCCGGGCCCGTGGAGGCCTCTTTCGCCGGGGCGCTCGGGGTACGGCTGGGCGGGACGCTCTCGTACGGCGGGCGGGCGGAGCACCGGCCCGTGCTGAACACCGGGGGGCGTGCCGTCGGCACGCACGACGTCGCGCGGGCCGTGCGGCTCTCGCGGCGCGTCACCTGGCTGGCGCTCGGCGTGTGCGCCGGAGCGCGGCTGCTGAAGAGGGGGACATGACATGAGCGGTGGGCTTCTCGTCGCCGGCACCACCTCCGACGCCGGCAAGAGCGTCGTGACGGCCGGGATCTGCCGTTGGCTGGTGCGGCAGGGCGTCAAGGTCGCGCCCTTCAAGGCGCAGAACATGTCCCTGAACTCGTTCGTGACGAGGGAGGGCGCCGAGATCGGACGGGCGCAGGCCATGCAGGCCCAGGCCTGCCGGGTCGAGCCGACCGCGCTGATGAATCCCGTGCTGCTCAAGCCCGGTGGCGAGCAGAGCAGCCAGGTCGTGCTGCTGGGCAAGCCCGTCGGTGAACTCAGCGCGCGGGGCTACCACGGAGGACGGCAGCAGAAGCTGCTCGGGACGGTGCTGGACTGTCTGGAGCAGTTGCGGGGCACGTATGACGCGGTGATCTGTGAGGGGGCCGGTTCTCCCGCCGAGATCAATCTGCGGCGGACGGACATCGTCAACATGGGTATCGCCCGGGGCGCCGGGCTCCCCGTGCTCGTCGTCGGCGACATCGACCGGGGCGGTGTCTTCGCCTCGTTCTTCGGGACCGTCGCGCTGCTGTCGCCGGAGGACCAGAGCTGCGTCGCCGGGTTCCTCGTCAACAAGTTCCGCGGGGACGTCTCCCTGCTGGAGCCGGGCCTGGACATGCTGCAGGGGCTCACCGGGCGGCGTACGTACGGCGTTCTGCCCTTCCGGCACGGGCTCGGGATCGACGAGGAGGACGGGATGGGGGTCTCCCTGCGGGGGGCGGTGCGGGAGTCCGTCGTCGCCCCGCCCGTCGGCGAGGACGTGCTGCGGGTCGCGGTGTGTGCCGTGCCGCTCATGTCCAACTTCACCGACGTGGACGCCCTGGCCGCCGAGCCGGGGGTCGTGGTGCGGTTCGTGGACCGGCCCGAGGAGCTGGCCGACGCCGACCTCGTCATCGTGCCCGGCACCCGCGGGACGGTCCGCGCCCTGGAGTGGCTGCGCGAACGGGGTCTTGCCCAGGCCCTGGTCCGCAGGTCCGCCGAGCAGCGGCCCGTCCTCGGCGTCTGCGGCGGCTTCCAGCTCCTCGGCGAGCACATCGAGGACGACGTCGAGAGCCGGCGCGGGCACGTCGACGGGCTCGGGATCCTGCCCGTGCGGGTGCGGTTCGCCCGCGAGAAGACCCTCACCCGGCCGGAAGGCGAGGCCCTCGGGGAGCGCGTCGAGGGTTACGAGATCCACCACGGGGTCGCCGACGTCACCGGAGGAGTCCCCTTCCTGGACGGCTGCCGGGTCGGCCAGACCTGGGGCACGCACTGGCACGGCTCGCTGGAGTCGGACGGCTTCCGGCGGGCCTTCCTGCGCGAGGTGGCGGCCGCCGCGGGCCGCCGCTTCGTCCCGGCACCGGACACCTCGTTCGCCGCGCTGCGCGAGGAGCAGCTCGACCGGCTCGGCGACCTGATCGAACAGCACGCGGACACGGACGCGCTGTGGCGGCTCATCGAGTCCGGCGCGCCGCAAGGACTGCCCTTCATTCCACCGGGAGCACCCGCATGAGCACTGTGTTGTTGTTGTCGACCGCCGACACGGACCTGCTGGCGGCCCGGGCCGCCTCGGGTGCCTCGTACCGGATCGGCAATCCGACCCGCGTGGACGTCCGCGAGGAGCTGCCGGCGCTGCTGGACGGCGCCGACCTCGCCGTCGTCCGGCTGCTCGGCGGCAAGCGGGCCTGGGAGGACGGGCTCGCCGCGCTGAAGGCCTCCGGGATCCCCACCGTGCTGCTGGGCGGCGAGGCCGTGCCGGACGCGGAGCTGATGGCCGAGTCGTCCGTGCCGGCCGGTGTCGTGGCGGAGGCGCTGAAGTACCTCGTGGAGGGCGGGCCGGACAACCTCACCGAGCTGGCCCGGTTCCTGTCCGACACGGTGCTGCTGACCGGCGAGGGCTTCGCGGCACCGCGGAAGATGCCCGAGTACGGCGTCCACGGCGAACGTCCGCACGTTCAGGACCGCCCGACCGTCGGTGTGCTCTTCTACCGGGCCCACGAGCTGAGCGGCAACACCGCCTTCGTGGACACCCTGTGCGACGCGATCGAGGCGCACGGCGCCAACGCCCTGCCGGTGTACTGCGGTTCGCTGCGCGGCGCGGACGACGGGCTGTACGAGATCCTGGGCCGGGCGGACACCCTGGTCGCCACCGTTCTGGCCGCCGGCGGCACCCACGCCTCGCAGGCCTCCGCGGGCGGTGACGAGGAGGCCTGGGACATCGGCGCCCTCGCCGAACTGAACATCCCCGTGCTGCAGGGCCTCTGTCTGACGACCTCCCGGCGGGCCTGGGAGGAGTCGGACGCCGCCCTCTCCCCCATGGACGCCGCGATGCAGGTGGCGATCCCGGAGTTCGACGGGCGTCTGATCACCGTGCCGTTCTCCTTCAAGGAGCAGGGCCCGGACGACGTGCCCGTGTACGCCGCCGACCCGGAGCGGGCCGCGCGGGTCGCCGGCATCGCCGTACGGCACGCGCGACTGAGGCACAAGGAGAACGCGGAAAAGCGGCTCGCGCTGGTCTTCACCGCGTATCCGACCAAGCACTCGCGCGTGGGCAACGCGGTCGGACTCGACACCCCCGCCTCGGCGGTGCGGGTGCTGGACGCGCTGCGGGACGCCGGGTACGTCGCCGAGGGGTACCCCGACAACGGCGACGAGCTTATCCACCGGCTGATCGAGGCCGGCGGGCACGACGTGGAGTGGCTGACGGAGGAGCAGCTGTCCGCCGCGCCCGCGCGGGTGCCGCTGGCGGACTACCGGGCCTGGTTCGGCAAGCTCGACCCGGAGCTGAAGGACGCCATGACCGAGGCGTGGGGCGAGCCGCCAGGCAGCCTCTACGTCGACGGGGACGACATCGTGCTGGCGTCCCTGCAGTTCGGGAACGTCGTGGTGATGATCCAGCCGCCGCGCGGCTTCGGCGAGAACCCCATCGCGATCTACCACGACCCGGACATGCCGCCGTCCCACCACTACATGGCGGCCTACCGCTGGCTGGAGGCCGCGACATCCGAGGGGGGCTTCGGCGCCGACGCGATCGTGCACATGGGCAAGCACGGCACGATGGAGTGGCTGCCGGGCAAGGGCCTCGGGCTCAGCGGCGGCTGCGCCCCGGACGCGGTCCTCGGGGACCTGCCGCTGGTCTACCCGTTCATCGTCAACGACCCCGGCGAGGGCACCCAGGCCAAGCGCCGCGGGCACGCCACGGTCGTCGACCACCTGGTGCCGCCGATGGCCCGCGCCGACACCTACGGCGACCTGGCCAAGCTGGAGCAGCTCCTCGACGAGTACGCGCTCGTCTCCGACCTGGACCCGGCCAAGGCCCAGGCGGTGCGCGCGCAGATCTGGACGCTGGTGAAGGCTGCCGAACTCCACCACGACCTGCATGTGGACGAGCAGCCGGACGACGACACGTTCGACGAGTTCGTCATGCACATCGACGGCTACCTGTGCGAGATCAAGGACGTCCAGATCCGGGACGGCCTGCACATCCTGGGCGGCGGGCCGGTCGCCGAGCCGCGCGTCAACCTGGTGCTGGCCGTGCTGCGCGCCTCACAAGTCTGGGGCGGGCAGGCGGGCGCGCTGCCGGGGCTGCGGGCCTCGCTGGCGGAGCACTTCGGGTTGGTCGAGAAGGAGTTGCTGGCCGAGCCGGGCGCTCCGGTGAAGGTGCCCGTCGAGCTGACGGACCTGGTCGAGGGCCCGTCCCGCAGCGCCGCCGACGCGATCGACCTGCTGGAGCAGCTGTGCCGGCGGCTCGCGGAGGGCATGGAGGAGCGCGGCTGGGCGGTCGCCGAGAGCGCGCCGCTGGTCCGGGAGGTCCTCGGCACCGAACTGCCCGAGGCGGTCGCCGTGCTGGAGTTCGCCTGTGCCGAGGTCGTGCCGCGGCTGGAGCGGACCACCGACGAGATCGGGCACATCCTGCGGGCCCTGGACGGCGGTTACGTCCCGGCCGGTCCCTCCGGCTCGCCGACGCGCGGTCTCGTCAACGTCCTGCCGACGGGCCGGAACTTCTACTCCGTCGACCCCAAGGCGATTCCGTCCCGGCTGAGCTGGGAGGTCGGGCAGTCGCTCGCGGACTCGCTGGTGCAGCGGTACCTGCAGGACACCGGGGCGTACCCGAAGTCCGTCGGCCTGACGGTGTGGGGCACCTCGGCGATGCGCACCCAGGGCGACGACATCGCCGAGATCCTGGCGCTGCTGGGCTGCCGGCCGGTGTGGGACGACGCCTCGCGGCGCGTGACCGGGTTCGAGGTGGTCTCCCTCGAGGAGCTCGGCCGGCCGCGCATCGACGTGACGGTCCGCATCTCCGGCTTCTTCCGGGACGCGTTCCCGCACGTGGTGGGGCTGATCGACGACGCCGTGCGGACGGTCGCCGAGCTCGACGAGCCCGCCGACCGGAACTTCGTGCGGGCCCACGCCGACCAGGACACCGCCGAGCACGGCGACCGCCGCCGGGCCACGGCCCGTATCTTCGGCTCCAAGCCGGGGGCGTACGGGGCCGGTCTGCTGCCGCTGATCGACGCCCGCAACTGGCGCTCCGACGCGGACCTCGCCGAGGTGTACGCGGTGTGGGGCGGTTACGCCTACGGCCGGGGGCTCGACGGGCGGGCCGCGCGCGGGGACATGGAGACGGCGTTCAAGCGGATCGCGGTCGCCGCCAAGAACGTCGACACCCGCGAGCACGACCTGGTCGACGCCGACGACTACTTCCAGTACCACGGCGGCATGGTCGCGATGGTCCGCCACCTGACGGGTGCGAGCCCCGAGGCCTACGTGGGGGATTCGGCGACGCCGGACCAGGTGAAGACCCGCACGCTGGGCGAGGAGACGCACCGGGTGTTCCGCGCCCGGGTGGTCAACCCGCGCTGGATGGCGGCCATGCGGCGGCACGGTTACAAGGGCGCCTTCGAGATGGCGGCGACCGTGGACTACCTGTTCGGGTACGACGCCACGGCCGGGGTCGTGGACGACTGGATGTACGAGAAGCTCAGCTCCGAGTACGTCTTCGACCCGGAGAACCGGGACTTCATGAAGAAGTCCAACCCCTGGGCGCTGCGCGGGATCACCGAGCGGCTGCTGGAGGCCGCCGACCGCGGACTGTGGGCCGAGCCGGACGCCGAGACGCTTGAGCGGCTGCGCGCCACCTACCTGGAACTCGAAGGCGACTTGGAGGGCGACGACAAGTGACCACCCCGTTTCCGTTCACGGCCGTCGTCGGCCAGGACGATCTGCGGCTCGCGCTGCTGCTGAACGCCGTGTCGCCGGCGGTCGGCGGTGTGCTGGTGCGCGGCGAGAAGGGCACGGCCAAGTCGACGGCCGTGCGGGCGCTGTCGGCGCTGCTGCCGGAGGTCCCGGTCGTCGCCGGGTGCCGTTTCTCCTGCGACCCCTCCTCCCCGGACCCGGGGTGCCCGGACGGGCCCCACGAGGCCGGCGGCGGTGCCGAGCGGCCCGCCCGCATGGTCGAGCTGCCCGTCGGTGCCTCCGAGGACCGGCTGGTGGGCGCGCTGGACATCGAGCGGGCGCTCGCGGAGGGCGTGAAGGCCTTCGAGCCCGGCCTGCTCGCGCACGCGCACCGCGGGATCCTCTACGTCGACGAGGTCAACCTCCTCCACGACCATCTGGTGGACCTGCTGCTGGACGCGGCCGCGATGGGCGCCTCGTACGTGGAGCGCGAGGGCGTCTCCGTACGGCACGCGGCGCGGTTCCTGCTCGTCGGCACCATGAACCCCGAAGAGGGCGAGCTGCGGCCGCAGTTGCTCGACCGGTTCGGGCTGACCGTGGAGGTCGCGGCCTCGCGGGAGCCCGACCAGCGGGTGGAGGTCGTCAGGCGGCGCCTGGCGTACGACGACGACCCTGCGGGTTTCGCCGCGCGCTGGGCCGAGGAGGAGGCCGCCGTACGGGCGCGGATCGTGGCGGCGCGACAGCTGCTGCCGTCGGTGCGGCTGGGCGACGGGGCGCTGCGGCAGATCGCGGCGACCTGTGCCGCCTTCGAGGTGGACGGCATGCGCGCGGACATCGTGATGGCCCGGACCGCGACCGCGCTGGCGGCCTGGGCCGGGCGTACGGACGTGCTCGCGGAGGACGTCCGGCAGGCCGCGCTGCTCGCGCTGCCGCACCGGCGGCGGCGCAACCCGTTCGACGCGCCGGGGCTGGACGAGGACAAGCTGGACGAGACCCTGGAGGAGTTCTCCGGGGACGACGACCCGGACCCCGATCCCGACCAGGGGCCGAACCCGGACCAGGACCCGGACGGCCCTGGCGGGGGCGGCGGACAGCCGGAACCCGGCGAGGGTCCCGAGGGCGGTGACACCGGGGCCCGGCCCGAGGCCGGTGAGGACGGGCAGCCGCAGCCGTCGGGGGCCGGCGAGCAGTCGGCCGTACGGGCCTCCGAGCCGTTCCGCACCAAGGTGCTGAGCGTGCCCGGGATCGGCGAGGGTGCCGCCGGGCGGCGCTCACGGGCGCGGACCGAGCACGGCCGGACGACCGGGGCCCGGCGACCGCAGGGCGCGCTCACCAAGCTGCACCTGGCGGCGACCGTGCAGGCCGCGGCACCGCACCAGCGGGCCCGCGGGCGGTCCGGACCGGGCCTGGTCGTGCGCCGGGACGATCTGCGGCAGGCCACCCGCGAGGGGCGCGAGGGCAATCTCGTGCTGTTCGTCGTGGACGCCTCCGGCTCGATGGCGGCGCGGCAGCGGATGAGCGCCGTGAAGGGGGCTGTGGTGTCACTGCTGCTGGACGCCTACCAGCGGCGGGACAAGGTGGGTCTGGTGACCTTCCGGGGCTCGGGCGCGGACGTCGCGCTGCCGCCGACCTCGTCGGTGGACGCGGCGGCGGCCCGGCTCGAGTCGCTGCCGACCGGTGGCCGGACGCCGCTCGCCGCCGGGCTGCTGCGCGCGCACGACGTGCTGCGCGTGGAGCGGCTGCGGGACCCGGCGCGGCGGCCGCTGGTCGTGGTGGTGACGGACGGGCGGGCCACCGGCGGCCCGGAGCCGGTCGCCCTGGCCGGGCGGGCGGCACGGCTGTTCGCGGCCGACGGTGTCGCCTCGGTCGTCGTGGACTGCGAGTCGGGGCCGGTGCGGCTGGGGCTCGCCGGACAGCTCGCGGGTGAACTGGGCGGTACGGCGGTGACATTGGACGAGCTGCGGGCGGACAGCATCGCCGGGCTCGTGAAGGACGTGCAGAGGAGGGCCGCGTAATGCCGCAGGGACAGCCGAGTGTGGTGCCGGACGACGGGCTGACCACACGGCAGCGCCGGAACCGGCCGCTGGTCGTCGTGCACACGGGCGTCGGCAAGGGCAAGTCCACCGCCGCCTTCGGGCTCGCGCTGCGGGCCTGGAACCAAGGGTGGCCCATCGGGGTGTTCCAGTTCGTCAAGTCGGCGAAGTGGAAGGTCGGCGAGGAACGGGCGCTGCGGGTCCTCGGGGACTCCGGCGAGGGCGGGTCCGTCGCCTGGCACAAGATGGGCGAGGGCTGGTCCTGGGTGCAGCGCGACGCCCAGATGGACAACGAGGAGAAGGCCCGGGAGGGCTGGGAGCAGGTCAAGCGGGACCTGGCGAACGAGACGTACCAGCTGTACGTGCTCGACGAGTTCGCGTACCCCATGCACTGGGGGTGGGTCGACACCGACGAGGTGGTCGACGTCCTGCGGAACCGGCCCGGCACCCAGCATGTGGTGATCACCGGGCGGAACGCACCCGGGAAGCTCGTGGACTTCGCCGATCTCGTGACCGACATGTCCAAGGTCAAACACCCCATGGACGCCGGGCAGAAGGGCCAGAGGGGCATCGAGTGGTGAGTGCTTCCGCCCCTCGGCTGGTCATCGCCGCACCCTCCTCGGGCAGCGGCAAGACCACCGTTGCCACGGGGTTGATGGCCGCGTTCGCCGCGCGGGGGCTCGCCGTGTCCCCGCACAAGGCCGGGCCGGACTACATCGATCCCGGGTACCACGCGCTCGCGACCGGGCGGGTGGGACGGAACCTCGACGCGTACCTGTGTGGGCCGGAGCTTCTCGGGCCGCTGTTCCTGCACGGGGCCCGGGGGTGCGACATCGCCGTCGTAGAGGGCGTGATGGGGCTGTTCGACGGGGCGGCCGGGGAGGGTGAGCTGGCCTCCACCGCCCATGTCGCGAAGGTGCTGCGGGCGCCGGTGGTGCTGGTCGTCGACGCGTCGTCGCAGTCCCGGTCGGTGGCGGCGCTGGTGCACGGGTTCGCCTCCTGGGACCCGGAGGTGCGGGTCGGGGGCGTGATCCTGAACAAGGTCGGCTCGGACCGGCACGAGGAGCTGCTCCGGGATGCGCTGGACCAGGCCGGGGTGCCGGTGCTCGGGGTGCTGCGGCGCGTGAAGCAGGTGGACACGCCGTCGCGGCATCTGGGGCTGGTGCCGGTCGCCGAGCGGCGCGCCGCCGCGGTGGAGGCCGTGGCGGCGATGAGGGCGCAGGTCGCCGCCGGGTGTGATCTCGAGGCGTTGGTCGCGCTCGCGCGGAGTGCGGGGGCATTGCCGTGTGCGGCGTGGGATGCGGCTGAGGCCGTTTCCTCGCCCCCGCCGCCCCTGCCCTTCCCGTCGTCCAGGGGCTCCGCCCCTTCGACCCCGCCAGGAGGCTCCGCCCCCTGGACCCCCGATCGGCCTGTACGGCCTCGTCCTCAATCGCCGGACGGGCTGGTCGTCGCCGTCGCCGGCGGTGAGGCGTTCACCTTCTCCTACGCCGAGCACGCCGAGCTGCTCACCGCCGCCGGTGCCGACGTCGTGCCCTTCGATCCGCTGCGCGACGAGGAACTGCCCGAAGGCACGCGCGGGTTGGTGATCGGCGGCGGATTCCCCGAGGTGTACGCCCCCGAGCTGTCCGCCAACGAACGCCTGCGCAAGGCCGTTGCCGAGCTGGCGAGCAGCGGTGCTCCCGTGGCCGCCGAGTGTGCCGGACTGCTGTACCTGTGCCGGGAACTGGATGGCCGGCCGATGTGCGGGGTGCTGGACGCCGGGGCGCGGATGACCGAACGGCTCACGCTGGGGTACCGGGACGCCGTCGCGGTCGGCGACAGTGTGCTCGCGGCCGCCGGGACTCGGATGCGGGGGCACGAGTTCCACCGGACCGCCGTGGAGCCCGGGTCGGGGGCGGCGCCCGCCTGGGGCGTCCGGACCCCTCACCCGCGGGTCGAAGGTTTCGTACAGCGTGGTGTGCACGCGAGCTATCTGCACACGCACTGGGCGTCCGAGCCCGGTGTCGCCCGTCGGTTCGTGGAGAGGTGCCGGACGTCATGAGCAGCAGGCTGGTCGGAGTCGGGGTGGGCCCCGGGGATCCGGAGCTGGTGACCGTCAAGGGCGTCAACGCCCTGCGCGAGGCGGACATCGTCGTCGTGCCCGTCATGGACACGGGCGAGCGCGGGCGGGCCGAGGCGACCGTGGTGCACTACGTGCCCGAGGAGAAGGTCGTCCGGGTCGTGTTCGCCCTCAACGAGCGCACCGACCGCGCCCGGCGCGAGGCCGCCTGGGACGCGGCCGGGGAGCGGGTCGCCGAACTGCTGCGCGCACACGCCGCCGTGGCCTTCGCCACCATCGGCGACCCCAACGTGTACTCCACGTTCACCTACCTCGCGCAGACCATCGCCGAGCTGGTGCCGGGGACCGTCGTCGAGACCGTGCCCGGGATCACCGCCATGCAGGACCTCGCCGCCCGGTCGGGTGCCGTGCTGACCGAGGGGACCGAGCCGCTCACGCTCGTGCCCGTCACCGCGGGGTCGGCCGTGCTCAAGGAAGCCCTCGCCGGGCCCGGGACCGTCGTCGCCTACAAGTTCGGCCGGCAGGCGCACGAAGTCGCCGAGGCACTGCGGGAGACCGGGCGGCTCGAGGGCGCGGTGTGGGGGTCGGCCCTGGGGCTGGCGGAGGAGTCGATCCGGCCGGCCGCCGAACTCGACGGCGCTCCCCTGCCCTACCTGTCGACGCTCATCGCCCCCGCCCTGCGCGACGGCGGGCGGGGCGGAAAGCTCTGACCCGCCGCCACATCACCGTCAACCCCCTGTACGAGAGGACCCCTTCCATGGCCGACGCCCCCACCGGCAAGGTGACCTTCGTCGGTGCCGGCCCCGGCGCCGCCGACCTGCTGACGTTCCGTGCCGCACGCGCCATCGCCGAGGCCGACGTCGTGATCTGGGCGGCCAGCCTGGTCCAGGCCGAGGTCCTCGAGCACGCGCGCGAGGACGCGGAGATCCTCGACTCGGCGACCATGTCCCTGGAGGACGTCGTCGCCGTGTACGAGCGCGCCCGCCGTGAGGGCCTGAAGGTGGCCCGCATCCACTCCGGCGACCCCGCCCTGTGGGGCGGTACGCAGGAGCAGGTCGACCGGTGTGCCGACCTCGGCATCGCGACCGAGATCGTGCCCGGTGTGTCCTCCTTCTCGGCCGTGGCGGCCCTGGCGCAGCGCGAGCTGACCATCCCCGAGGTCGCGCAGTCCGTGGTGCTGACCCGGCTCGGCGGCGGCAAGACGCCAATGCCGCCCGGAGAGGAGGTCCGCGAGTTCGCCAGGCACGGCACCACCATGGCGGTCTTCCTGTCCGCCGCCCGCAGCGGGCAGCTCGTGCGGGAGCTGCTGGAGGGCGGGTACCCGACGACGACCCCGGTCGTGGTCGCGTACCAGGCGACCTGGCCGGAGGAGCTGATCGTGAAGTGCACGATCGGCACGCTGGAGGAGACGGTCAAGGAGCACAAGCTCTGGAAGCACACCCTGTTCCTGGTCGGCCCGGCCCTCGACGCGCACGGCACGCGCTCGCACCTGTACCACCCGGGGCACTTCCACGGCTACCGCAAGGCGGACCCGCAGGCCCGCCGGGCGCTGCGCGAGCGGGGGGCGAGTACGTGATCACCGTGGTCGGCACGGGGACGGGGGCGCCGCCTTCCGACGACGTCCTCGCCGGTGCCGAGCTGGTCGTCGGCGGACGGCGGCATCTGGATGCCGCACGGCTGCCCGACGGGGTGGGGCGGGTCGTGCTCGGGCCGCTCGCACCCGCCCTCGACACCGTCGCCGCGTACGTCGCCGAGGACCGGCCGGTGGTGGTGCTGGCCTCGGGCGACCCGGGGTTCTTCGGGATCGTGCGGGCACTGGCCGAGCGGTTCGGGCCCGAGCGGCTTCAGGTGCGGCCGGGGGTGTCCTCCGTCGCCGCCGCCTTCGCGCGGATCGGGCTGCCGTGGGACGACGCCGTGGTCGTGAGCGCCCACGGGCGGGAGCTGCGGACGGCCGTCAACGTGTGCCGGGCGCAGGCGAAGACGGCCGTGCTGACCGGGCCGGGAGCGGGCCCGGCCGAGCTGGGTGCCGCGCTGGCGGGCGCGGCCCGGGTGCTGGTCGTCGCGTCCGGGCTCGGCTCGCGGGCGGAGCGCGTGGAGCGGGTGACGCCCGCCGAGGCCGCCGCCCGGGACTGGGGCCCGGCGGTGAACGTGGTGCTGTGCCTGGACGAGGCGCGGGCGCTCGGACCCGTGCGTACGGTCGCGGGGCCCGGGGAGCGGCCGGCCGGCTGGGCCCTGGACGAGGCGGAATTCGCGCACCGCGACTCGATGATCACCAAGTTCGAGGTGCGGGCGCTCGCCCTGGCCCGGCTGGGTCCCCGGCTCGGCGACCTGGTGTGGGACGTGGGCGCGGGCTCCGGCTCGGTGGCCGTGGAGTGCGCCCGGCTCGGGGCGGCGGCCGTCGCCGTCGAGAAGGCCCCCGACGGGGTGGAGCGGATCCGCGCCAACGCCGCCGCGCACGGCGTGGACGTGCGCGTGGTGCACGGGTCGGCGCCGGGCGCGCTGGCGGACCTCGCCGACGACCCGGACGCCGTGTTCGTCGGGGGCGGCGGGCGCGAACTGCCCGCGGTCGTCGCCACCTGCGCGCGGCGTGCCCGGCGCACGGTGGTCGTCGCCGTGGCCGCGCTCGACCGGGTGCCGGCCGCGCGCGAGTCGCTGACGAGCGCCGGCTTCTCCTGCGACGGCGTGCTGCTGCAGTCGTCCCGGCTCGCGCCGCTGCCGGGGGATGTGACCCGGCTCGCCGCGGCCAACCCCGTTTTCCTGCTGTGGGGCGTCCGGCCTCCGGTACGTATCGATGAAGGAGTCGCTCAGTGATCGGCCTCATTTCCGCCACCGCGGCGGGAGCGGCTGCCCGAGACCGGCTGGCCGCCGCGTGGCCGGACCGCACCCGGGTGTACGAGGGTCCCGTCGGGGACGCCGTACGGGCCGCGTTCGCGCAGTGCGAGCAGCTCGTGTGCTTCCTGGCGACGGGGGCGGTGGTGCGGCTGGTGGCACCGCTGCTGTCCGGCAAGACGGAGGACCCGGGCGTGGTGTGCGTCGACGAGGGCGGGCGGTTCGCCGTGTCCCTGCTGGGCGGGCACGCGGGCGGGGCCAACGAACTGGCCCGCGAGGTGGCCGACGTGCTCGGCGCCGAGCCGGTCGTGACCACGGCGACGGACGCCGTGGACCTGCCCGGCCTGGACACCCTCGGCCTGCCCGTGGAGGGCGATGCCGCCGCGGTGTCGCGGGCGCTGCTGGACGGCGAGGCGGTGGCGCTGCGGGCCGAGGTGCCCTGGCCGCTGCCGCCGCTGCCCGTCGCGGCGGAGGGGCCGTACGCGATCCGGCTGACCGACCGGCTCGTCGAGGCGGCCGGGAACGAAGTGGTGCTCCGGCCCCCGTCGCTCGTCGTCGGCGTGGGCGCCTCCCGGGGTGCTCCCGCCGAGGAGGTCCTGGGTCTGATCGAGACGGCGCTGCGGGACGCGGGGCTGTCGGCGCGCAGCGTCGCGGAGCTGGCCACCGTCGACGCCAAGGCCGGGGAGCCCGGCATCGTCGAGGCCGCGCGGCGCCTCGGCGTGCCCCTGGTGACGTACTCCGCCGGGGAGTTGGCCGGGGTGGACGTGCCGCACCCGTCCGACGCGCCGCTCGCCGCCGTCGGCACGCCCTCGGTCGCGGAGGCCGCGGCCCTGCTGCGCGGCGGCGAACTCCTCGTCCCCAAGCGGAAGTCCGCCGCGAGTCCGGCCATGGCGACCTGTGCCGTCGTACGGCGCCCCGGGCGCGGGCGGCTCGCGGTGGTCGGACTCGGGCCGGGCGCCCGGGACCTGCTCACGCCACGCGCGAAGGCCGAACTCCGCCGTGCTTCCGTGCTCGTCGGGCTCGACCAGTACGTCGACCAGATCCGCGATCTGCTGCGCCCCGGTACCCGGATCCTGGAGTCGGGGCTCGGGGCCGAGGAGGAGCGGGCGCGCACGGCCGTCGAGGAGGCCCGCGAGGGGCAGGCCGTCGCGCTGATCGGCAGCGGGGACGCGGGCGTCTACGCCATGGCCTCCCCCGCGCTCGCCGAGGCCTCGGACGACATCGACGTGGTCGGGGTGCCCGGGGTGACGGCGGCACTCGCGGCCGGTGCGATCCTGGGCGCCCCGCTGGGCCACGACCACGTGTCGATCAGCCTGTCCGACCTGCACACGCCGTGGGAGGTCATCGAGCGGCGGGTGCGGGCGGCGGCCGAGGCGGACCTCGTGGTCACCTTCTACAACCCGCGCTCGCGCGGCCGCGACTGGCAGCTCCCCAAGGCGCTGGACATCCTCGCCGGGCACCGGGCGCCCGCCACCCCGGTGGGTGTCGTCCGCAACGCCTCGCGGCCGGACGAGTCCAGCAGGCTCACGACCCTGGGCACCCTCGATCCCGCGACCGTCGACATGATGACGGTCGTGACCGTGGGCAACACCGCGACCCGGGAGATCGCCGGGCGCATGGTGACGCCGCGCGGCTACCGCTGGCAGGCATCGCAGGAGGGCGCCGAGTGAACCGCGTCGTGCATCCGATCGAGGAGGAGTCCTACCGGCGGCTGCGCGCCCGGCTGGACACCTCGCACTTCCCGCCGCTGACCCGGGCGGTCGTGGAGCGGGTCGTCCACTCCGCCGCCGACCTCGGCTACGCGACCGATCTCGTCATGGACGAGGCCGACCTGGAGAAGGCACACGCGGCGCTGCACGCCGGGGCGCCGGTCGTCGTGGACGTGGAGATGGTCGGGGCCGGCATCACCCGTCGCGAGACCGTCTGCCGGCTCGGGGACGCCGAGTCCGGTCCGGGGCTGACCCGTTCCGCGCACGCGATCCGGCTCGCCCACGAGCAGGTCGGCCCGGGCGCCCTGTGGGTGATCGGCAACGCGCCGACCGCGCTGGAGGAGCTCCTGACGCTGGACGCCTCGCCCGCACTCGTCATCGGACTGCCCGTCGGGTTCGTCGGCGCGGTCGAGTCCAAGGCGGCGCTGCGCGAGAGCGGGCTGCCCGCCGTGAGCAACGTGTCCGAGAAGGGCGGGTCGGCGGTCGCCGCCGCCGCGCTCAACGCCCTGCTGTACCACCCCCCGATCGCCGAGGAGAAACTGTGACCACCCCGCCCGCCCTGCTCATCGCCGGCCACGGCACCCGGGACGACGCCGGAGCCGAGGCGTTCCGCGACTTCGTACGGCGGCTGGGCGCCCGGCACCCCGGACTGCCCGTCGCGGGCGGCTTCATCGAGTTGTCCCCGCCGCCGCTGGGGGAGGCCGTCACCGAACTGGTGGAGCAGGGCGTACGGCGGTTCGCCGCCGTGCCGCTGATGCTGGTGTCCGCCGGGCACGCCAAGGGCGACATCCCGGCGGCGCTGGCCCGCGAGAAGGAGCGGCACCCCGGGATCTCGTACACGTACGGGCGTCCGCTGGGCCCGCACCCGGCGCTGCTGAGCGTGCTGGAGCGGCGGCTGGACGAGGCGCTGGGCACCGGGCCCGGGCGCGCTCCCGGCGACCGCTCCGACGTGACGGTGCTGCTAGTGGGGCGCGGCTCGACGGACCCGGACGCCAACGCCGAGGTGCACAAGGCGGCGCGGCTGCTGTGGGAGGGGCGCGGGTACGCGGGCGTGGAGACGGCGTTCGTGTCGCTGGCGGCGCCGGACGTGCCGAGTGGGCTCGACCGGTGCGTGCGGCTGGGTGCCCGCCGGATCGTGGTCCTGCCGTACTTCCTGTTCACGGGCATCCTGCCGGACCGGGTACGGCACCAGACGGAGGGCTGGGCGGCCGCGCACCCGGAGGTCGAGGTGCGCTCGGCCGACGTCATCGGGCCGGAGCCGGAGCTGCTGGACCTGGTGTGGGAGCGGTACGAGGAGGCCGTGAAGGGCGATCTGCGGATGAACTGCGACTCGTGCGTGTACCGCATCGCCCTGCCGGGCTTCGAGGACAAGGTGGGGATGCCGCAGCAGCCGCACTTCCACCCGGACGACGACGACCACCACGGGCACGGGCACGGGCACGGGCACGGGCACCATCATCATGGCGCGCACTCGCATGCGCACTGAGAGCGGGCACGATCTGCGCCACCACGGGGACGCGGAGGTCCGGGACGACGGCGGCTCGCTCGTCGACCTGGCCGTCAACGTCCGCGCGGACACGCCGCCGGTGTGGCTGCGGGAGCACATCGCCGCGTCGCTCACCGGGCTGGCCGCCTACCCGGACGGGCGGGCCGCCCGGGCGGCGGTGGCGGAGCGGCACGGGCTGCCGCCGGAGCGGGTGCTGCTGACGGCCGGTGCGGCGGAGGCGTTCGTGCTGCTGGCTCGGGCACTGAAGGTGCGGCGGCCGGTCGTGGTGCATCCCCAGTTCACGGAGCCGGAGGCGGCGCTGCGGGACGCGGGGCACACGGTCGGCCGGGTACTGCTGCGGGCGGAGGACGGCTTCCGGCTGGACCCGGCGGCCGTCCCCGAGGACGCGGACCTGGTGGTGATCGGCAACCCGACGAACCCGACGTCGGTACTGCACCCGGCGGACACCGTAGCCGCCCTCGCCCGGCCAGGGCGGGTGCTGGTGGTGGACGAGGCGTTCATGGACGCGGTGCCGGGCGAGCGGGAGGCCCTGGCGGGCCGCGTCGACGTGCCGGGGCTCGTGGTGCTGCGCAGCCTGACCAAGACGTGGGGGCTGGCCGGGCTGCGGATCGGGTACGTGCTGGCGGCGCCGGAGATCGTCGAGGATCTTGAGCGGGCGCAGCCGCTGTGGCCGGTCTCCACGCCGGCGCTGGCTGCGGCCGAGGCGTGCGTGGGGCCACGGGCGGTCGCCGAGGCGGCCCACGCGGCCCATCGCATCGCGGCGGACCGCGCCCACCTGCTGGCGGGCCTCGCCGGGGTCGCCCCCGCCGGGCTGCGGATCGTCGAGCCCGCGCAGGGCCCGTTCCTCCTGATCCGTCTGCCGCGCGGGGCGGCCGTGCGCCGGCGTCTGCGCGACCTCGGCTACGCCGTGCGCCGCGGGGACACCTTCCCCGGCCTGGACGAGGAGTGGCTGCGGCTGGCGGTGCGGGACCGGAGGACGGCGGACGGGTTTTTGCGGGCGCTGGAGCGGGCGCTGGAGCGCTGAACCTCACCTGCGGGCGGCCGCGGCCGTTCAGCGGGGACACGTCCAGGCCGGTGCGCAGCACGGTGGCGCCCGCCCGTCCGTGGCCGCCGGCGGCCTGCGCCGGGCTCAGGCCGCTCAGTGCCCCGCCGTCCGGCGGCCAGGGCCGGGGCCGTGGCCGCCGGACGGCGGGCGCGCGTGCGGACAGGTGCTGGCGTAAGGGCGTGCGGACATGCGCGTACGGGCGCGGGCGTGCGGACATGCGCGTGCGGGCGTGCGGAAAAAGGCTGTCCACGGTGGGACTCCCGGAGACGCAGGAAGAGAGAGGCACGGGCCCCGGAAAATCGCCGCCCCGCGCGCGGCGTCCGCGATCCGATGCCGCTCACTCCGACGTGGCGAGACCGTGGATGCCTGCGCATCGCCCGGCACGGCGTTCCCCGCCGTCACGCTCGCGGTTACCCGACCACGCGCCCATTCAGCACCACCCGGCGCGGCGACGCCAGTACGCGTACGTCGCCGCGCGGGTCCTCGTCGTAGACGACGAGGTCGGCCGGGGCGCCCTCGTCCAGGCCGGGACGGCCGAGCCAGGTGCGGGCCGTCCAGGTGCCCGCCGCCAGGGCCTCGACGGGCGGGATGCCGGCGGTGACCAGTTCGGCGACCTCGGCCGCCGCCAGCCCGTGGGCGAGGCCGCCGCCGGCGTCGGTGCCGACGAAGACGGGGATCCCTGCGTCGTAGGCGCTGCGGACGGTGTCGTAGCGGCGTTCGTGGAGTCGGCGCATATGGGCCGACCAGCGTGGGAACCGGCTCTCGCCGCCGTCGGCGAGCCGCGGGAAGGTCGCGATGTTGACCAGGGTGGGGACGATGGCGACGCCGCGTTCGGCGAACAACGGGATGAGTTCCTCCGTCAGTCCCGTCGCGTGTTCGATGCAGTCGATGCCCGCCTCGACCAGGTCCCGCAGGGAGTCCTCCGCGAAGCAGTGCGCGGTGACCCGGGCACCCAGGTCGTGGGCCTGGGCGATCGCCGCCTCGACGGCATCGCGGGGCCAGCAGGCCGACAGGTCGCCGAGGTCGCGGTCGATCCAGTCGCCGACCAGCTTCACCCAGCCGTCGCCGCGGCGGGCCTCCTGGGCGACGTAGGCGACCAGGTCCTCCGGCTCGATCTCCCAGGCGTAGTTGCGGATGTAGCGGCGGGTGCGGGCGATGTGCCGCCCGGCACGGATGATCTTCGGCAGGTCCTCGCGGTCGTCGATCCAGCGGGTGTCGGAGGGCGAGCCCGCGTCGCGGATCAGCAGGGTGCCCGCGTCCCGGTCGGTCAGCGCCTGCTTCTCGGCGACGTCCTCCGGGACCGGGCCGTGCCGGTCGAGCCCCACGTGGCAGTGCGCGTCGACGAGGCCGGGCAGGGCCCAGCCCCGGACGGCACGGATGTCACGGACGCCGACGGGACGGTCGTAGCAGACGCGGCCGTCGACCACCCAGAGTTCGTCCCGGACGTCCTCGGGCCCGACGAGCACCCGTCCCTTCACGTGCAGCACCGCGCGATCGTTCATGCACCGCACCTTAGTGAGGCACGGGCCGGGCGCTGAAGGGGGTTGGTGCCCGAGGGACTCACCTCGATGAGGGTCGAGGGCGTCCGGCTACCCTCGTTGCCGTCGAACCTGTGAGTGAAGAGAGCATTGCCGTGACGCATCCGTTTCTGGACCTGGCCCCGCTCGGCGCGGACCGCTTCGCCGCCATCGAGGACCGTGTGGCGCGGCTGCTGGGCACCGGGCAGGACGTCGTGATCATGCAGGGCGAGGCGCTGCTGCCGCTGGAGGGTGCCATCCGTGCCACGGCCGGGCCGGGCACGACGGCGCTGAACGTCATCACGGGGCCGTACGGGCAGACCTTCGGCGACTGGCTGCGGGACTGCGGTGCCACGGTGATCGACCTGGCGGTGCCCTTCCACACGGCCGTCACGGCCGAGCAGATCCGGGAGGCCTTCGCCGAGCACCCGGAGATCGACTTCGTGTCCCTGGTGCACGCGGAGGCGGCCACCGGCAACACCAACCCGGTCGCGGAGATCGGCGAGGTCGTGCGGGCGCACGGGGCGCTGTTCTACCTGGACGCGGTGGCGTCGATCGGTGCCGAGCCGGTGCTGACGGACGCGTGGGGCGTGGACCTGTGCGTGATCGGGGCGCAGAAGGCGATGGGCGGGCCGGCCGGGGTCTCGGCGGTCTCGGTGAGCGAGCGGGCCTGGGCCCGGATGGCGGCGAACCCTCGCGCGCCGCGCCGGTCGTACCTGTCGCTCCTGGACTGGAAGGAACGGTGGATCGACGGCGGCCGCAAGGCACTGCCGCACGCGCCCGCGCAGTTGGAGATGCTGGCGCTGGAGGCGTGTGTGGAGCGGATCGAGGCGGTGGGTCCGGACGCGGTGATGGCCCGGCACGCGTCCGCCGCGGCTGCCACGCGGGCCGGTGCCGTCGCGCTCGGTGGCGGTCTGGAGCCGTATGTGTACGAGGCCCGTGACGCGGCGCCCGTCGCCACGACGCTGCGGGCGCCGGCCGGGGTGGTGGCCTCGGAGCTGGTGGGACGGGCTCTGGAGTCGGACCCGGCGGTGCCGGTCGCCGCAGGCGGGGGCGCCTTGGCCAAGGAGATGATCCGGGTCAACCACTACGGGGCCGATTCGACGCCGGGAGCGGTGCGGGCGAGCCTGGCGGCGCTGGGGGGCGCGCTCTCGGAGGCAGGGCTGCCGGTGGATGTGGCGGGGGCACTGCGGGCGGCCGAGAAGGCGTGGCGACAGTCGTCGGCTTAGACGGCCGAGACGGTTGAGACCGCCGAGACAGACTGCCGAGACGGACGAGACGGACGAGACTGCTGAGACGGTTCAGACAGCCGAGGTCCACCGGAGGCTCCGTTTTCGGGCCTCCGATCTGCGTCAACTTGACCCGGCCCTAAAGGACCGGGCTTGGAGGTAGTGCCCAACTGGCTGCTGGGGTGGACTCCTCCGTCCAGGCACCCCCTGAAACACAGGCTGGCGTGACCGGGACGGTGCGGGCCGGTCTGTTCGGGACGGCACCATCCGGCGTGACCGGGACGGTGCGGGCCGGTGTCAGTGCCCCCTG
The DNA here is from genome assembly GCF_055578235.1 of Streptomyces sp. NPDC033136. Lineage (NCBI taxonomy): Bacteria > Bacillati > Actinomycetota > Actinomycetes > Kitasatosporales > Streptomycetaceae > Streptomyces > Streptomyces sp. NPDC033136. Next base: position 434,294 of record NZ_JBVIPD010000005.1, on the reverse strand, counting down.
GCATGCTCCCCGCATGACCACCAACACCCCTGCCGACGCCCCCGCCACCCTGCCCGACGGCCGCCCCGTGCCCCGCCTCACCGGTGACGAGCGCGCCATGCTGGAGAGCTGGCTCGACTTCCACCGGGCCACGCTGGAGCTGAAGTGCGCCGGGCTGGACGACGCCCAGGTGCGGACACCGTCGGCCCCGCCGTCGGAGCTGACCCTGCTCGGGCTGGTGCAGCACCTCGCCGAGGTCGAGCGGAACTGGTTCCAGCGGGTGGCCGGGGGTCTCGGCGTACCACCCGTGTACGAGGACGGCACCGGTTACACCCTGGATCCCGGGCGCGGGCTCGACGAGGCACTCGAAACCTGGCGGCGGGAGATCGCGCGGGGGCGGCAGCTGTGCGCGGGTCTGCCGCTGGACCACGTCGGGCGGGTCGCCGAGGGGCCCGCGCCGGGGATGGAGGTCAGCCTGCGCTGGGTGCTCATTCACATGATCGAGGAGTACGCACGGCACAACGGTCACGCCGATCTCCTGCGAGAACGCATCGACGGAGTGACCGGGACCTGAATTCGACCTGTTATCCGAGATATCTCACATGTAAGCTGGCACACAATATAAGAATTCTCTCAAGAATAGCTTCCCGTACTCTTCTGCCCGCTTTTCACGGTCCTAAACACGCAGATCCCAAGAACCTTGCACAGGGCAATTCCGGTAGGTCTCGTAGACGTTACGCAGTTGTGACTCGTTGCACACAGAGACCGTTTTGCCCGTTATTACCCGGACAATATCGGGCATACAGTCGCCCGTCCGGGCGAAGCCTCGCGCTCGCGCGATAACACATACGTGGCTCATATGTAACCCTTATCGGCGATGCAATTTCAAATTTCGCTGGGTAAATTCATTTCGCATGACTGCCGTACAAGCAGATCCGCTAATCGACCGCCCGACGGTGGCTGACGGAGCCGCGCTCTGGCGGATGGCGAAGGACTCGAAGGTTCTCGATGTGAACTCGTCCTACAGCTATCTGCTGTGGTGCCGCGACTTCGCCGCCACGTCGGCCGTCGCGCGCGACGAGCGTGGCGAGCCGATGGGCTTCATCACCGGGTACGTGCGGCCGGACAGCCCGCGCACCCTGCTGGTCTGGCAGGTGGCGGTGGACGAGGCCCACCGCGGGCGCGGGCTGGCAGCCGCGCTGCTCGACGGTCTGGTCGCGCGGACCGTGGCCGATCGCGAGGTGACGACGGTGGAGACCACCATCACCCCGGGCAACACGGCCTCGGAGCGCCTGTTCACGTCGTTCGCCGAGCGTCACGGCGCGCGGCTGGAGCGCGAGGTGCTGTTCGACACGGGGCTGTTCCCCGACGGACCGCACGACGCAGAGGTGCTGTACCGCATCGGCCCGCTGCCCCACTGAGACTTCCCGCCCCACCCCACTCCCGCAGACTTCCCCCACGTACCGAGGAGCGATTCGTCGTGACCATCACCCAGCCCGACCTGAGCGTCTTCGAGACCGTCGAGTCCGAGGTGCGCAGCTACTGCCGCGGCTGGCCCACCGTCTTCGACCGTGCGGTGGGCAGCCGCATGTACGACGAGGACGGCCATGAGTACCTCGACTTCTTCGCCGGAGCGGGGTCACTGAACTACGGGCACAACAACCCCGTCCTGAAACGCGCGCTGATCGACTACCTGGAGCGGGACGGCGTCACGCACGGGCTCGACATGTCGACCACCGCCAAGCGCACGTTCCTGGAGGCCTTCCAGAACCTGCTGCTGCGCCCGCGCGACCTGCCGTACAAGGTCATGTTCCCCGGCCCGACCGGCACCAACGCCGTGGAGGCCGCGCTGAAGCTGGCGCGGAAGGTGAAGGGGCGCGAGTCGATCGTGTCGTTCACCAACGCCTTCCACGGCATGTCGCTGGGCTCGCTGGCCGTGACCGGCAACGCCTTCAAGCGGGCCGGCGCCGGTATCCCGCTGGTGCACGGCACGCCCATGCCGTTCGACAACTACTTCGACGGCACCGTCGAGGACTTCCTGTGGTTCGAGCGGCTGCTGGAGGACCAGGGCTCCGGCCTGAACAAGCCGGCCGCCGTGATCGTCGAGACCGTGCAGGGCGAGGGCGGCATCAACGTGGCCCGGCCCGAGTGGCTGCGCGCCCTGTCCGAGCTGTGCGAGCGGCAGGACATGCTGCTGATCGTCGACGACATCCAGATGGGCTGCGGCCGTACCGGGGCGTTCTTCTCCTTCGAGGAGGCCGGCATCACGCCGGACATCGTCACCGTCTCCAAGTCCATCAGCGGCTACGGCCTGCCGATGTCGCTGTGCCTGTTCAAGCCGGAGCTCGACGTCTGGGAGCCCGGCGAGCACAACGGCACCTTCCGCGGCAACAACCCCGCCTTCGTGACGGCGACCGCGGCCCTGGAGGCGTACTGGGCCGACGGCTCCGCCATGGAGAAGCAGACCCGCAAGCGCGGCGAGCAGGTCGAGCAGGCCCTGATCTCCATCACCGAGGAGAACCTGGCCGACGTCAAGGAGTACCGGGGCCGCGGCCTGGTGTGGGGCATCGAGTTCCACGACAAGGAGCGCGCGGGCAAGGTCGCCAAGCGCGCCTTCGAGCTCGGGCTGCTGATCGAGACGTCCGGCCCGGAGAGCGAGGTCGTGAAGCTGCTTCCCGCCCTCACCATCACGCCCGAGGAACTGGACGAGGGCCTGACGACGCTGGCCCGCGCCGTCCGCGAGACCGCCTGACCCACCAGCACCACCCATCTAGGAGGCATCGCAGCACCGTGATTGTCCGTTCGTTCAAGGAGATCGAAGGTACCGACCGGCACGTGAAGGCCGCGTCCGGTACGTGGGAGAGCAAGCGCATCGTCCTCGCCAAGGAGAAAGTCGGTTTCTCCCTGCACGAGACGATTCTGTACGCGGGTACGGAGACGTCGATGTGGTACGCGAACCACATCGAGGCCGTCGTCTGCGTGGAGGGCGAGGCCGAGCTGACCGACCACGAGACCGGGCAGACGCACACCATCACGCCCGGCACCATGTACCTCCTGGACGGGCACGAGAGGCACACGCTGCGGGTCAAGCAGGACTTCCGCTGCCTCTGCGTGTTCAACCCGCCCGTGACCGGCCGGGAGGACCACGACGAGAACGGCGTATACCCGCTGCTCACCGAGGAGGTGTGACGTTTCCATGACCACCATCACCGAGACCACCACCGGTATCCCCGACCTCTACCCCAGTCGCGGCGCCAGCGAGGTGCTCACCCCGCGCCAGGACCCGGTCGTCTGGGGCGCCCCCGACGCACCCGGCCCGGTCGCTCCGGCCGACCTGCTGTCCTTCGAGCGTGACGGCTTCCTGGCCATCGACGAACTCATCAGCGACGACGAGGTCACCGTCTACCGCGACGAGCTGAACCGCCTGGTGAACGACCCGGACATCCGTGCCGACGAGCGGTCGATCGTCGAGCCGATGTCCAAGGAGATCCGTTCGGTCTTCGAGGTGCACAAGATCAGCGAGGTGTTCGCCAAGCTGGTCCGTGACGAGCGGGTCGTCGGCCGGGCGCGGCAGATCCTCGGCTCGGACGTGTACGTCCACCAGTCGCGGATCAACGTCAAGCCGGGGTTCGGCGCCAGTGGTTTCTACTGGCACTCGGACTTCGAGACGTGGCACGCCGAGGACGGTCTGCCGCGGATGCGCACGGTGTCGGTCTCGATCGCGCTGACCGAGAACTACGACACCAACGGCGGGCTCATGATCATGCCGGGGTCGCACAAGACGTTCCTCGGGTGCGCGGGGGCCACGCCGAAGGACAACTACAAGAAGTCGCTGCAGATGCAGGACGCGGGCACGCCCTCGGACGAGGCGCTGACCCAGCTGGCCTCGCAGCACGGCATCAAGTTGTTCACGGGCAAGGCCGGTTCGGCGACGTGGTTCGACTGCAACTGCATGCACGGCTCCGGCGACAACATCACGCCGTTCCCGCGCAGCAACGTGTTCATCGTGTTCAACAGCGTGGAGAACACGGCGGTGGAACCCTTCGCGGCACCGGTGCGCCGGCCGGAGTTCATCGGGGCTCGGGACTTCACGCCGGTGAAGTGACCAACCCCCTCGGCCGGGGGCCCGGGGGTTGCCCCCGGAGAACACAGCATCGGAGCTCGGGACTTCACGCCGGTGAAGTGACCAACCCCCTCGGCCGGGGGTCCGGGGGTTGCCCCCGGAGAACACAGCATCGGAGCTCGGGACTTCACGCCGGTGAAGTGACCGCTGCCTTCCGGTGAAGTGACCGGATGACACAGCTGCCGGGTGGGGCCTCCTCGTGTGGGACGGGAGGCCCCACCCGGTTCTGTCATGCGGCCAGTACCTCCAGGAGGCGGTCGACGTCCGCCGTGGTGTTGTAGAGGTGGAACGCCGCCCGCAGGTTCCCCGCCCGGTCGGACACCTCGATGCCCGCCCGGCTCAGCTCGCCCTGCCGGTGGCCCAGCCCCGGCACGGACACGATCGCCGAGCCCGGCGCGGGCACCGGCTCGCGGCCCAGCTCGGCGAGCCCGAAGCGGAAGCGGTCCGCGAGGGCGACAGCGTGGGCGTGCACGACGTCGATCCCGATGTCCTCGAGCAGTTCCAGGGAAGCGCGCAGCCCGGCGTAGGTGAACAGGGACGGGCTGACGTCGAACCGCCGTGCGGAATGGGCGAGTTGTTCGACGGGGCCGTAGCAGCTCTCCCAGGGGACCTCACCCGCGACCCACCCGGCGAGCAGCGGGGTGAGCCCGCCGAAGTCCCGCGGGACGACGAAGAACGCGGCCCCGTGCGGCCCGAGCAGCCACTTGAAGCCGATGGCGGCCAGGAAGTCGTCCGCGTCGGCCTCCATCGGCAGCCAGCCGGCCGACTGGGAGGCGTCGACATAGGTACGGGCCCCGTGCGCCCGGGCCGCCTCGCGCACGGCCGGCAGGTCGGCGAGCCGGCCGTCGGCGGACTGGACGGTGCTGACCGCGACGAGTGCCGTGCCGGGGCGGACGGACTCGGCGAGCCGCTCCAGGGGCACGGCGCGCACCTTGAGGTCTCCGCGCGCGTGGAACGGGTTGACCAGGGAGGCGAAGTCGGCCTCGGCCGTGAGGACTTCGGCGCCCGCGGGCAGGGAAGCGGCGATCAGGCCGCCGTACTCGGCGACCGAGGCCCCGGTCGCGACGCGTTCGGCCGGCACGCCGGCCAGCCGGGCGAAGGACGCGCGGGCGGACTCCACGTACTCGTACAGGGGACCCAGGGGTGTGCCCTCGGCGCGCATCCGCACGGCCTGCTGTACGGCGGTGACGGTACGGGCGGGCAGGAGCCCGTTGCTCGCGGTGTTGAGGTAGGTGTGCTTCGGGGTGAACTCGGCACGGACGAGGTTCTCGAAGGTCTCCATGGGACCACTCTGCGTCCCCTGGATCTCCCCGTCCATTGCCGATTTCTGCGCGATGTCACTAAGGAGAGCTTATGGATATGCCCCGACCTGCAGTTTCAGCGTTGGGGCACCGCACAGCCGTCCGGGCCACAGGCGTCTGCGTCGTCGCCGACTCCGCCGTCGACGGTCTTCAGCGGCGCGCGCTCACCGAACGCCTGGGTCAGCGCCTGGGTGAAGACCTCGGCGGGCTGGGCGCCGGAGACGCCGTACGTGCGGTCGAGCACGAAGAACGGCACGCCGCTCGCGCCGAGTTGGGCGGCTTCCCGCTCGTCGGCGCGGACGTCGTCGGCGTAGGCGCCGGGGTCGGCGAGCACGGCGCGGGCGGACTCCGCCTCCAGTCCTGCGGCCACGGCGAGTTCCACCAGCCGCTCGTCGTCGTTGAAGACGGAGCGCTCCTCGGCGAAGTTGGCCCGGTACAGCAGGTCGAGCAGCCGCTCCTGACGGCCCTGCTCCTTGGCGAGGTGGAGCAGGCGGTGCATGTCGAAGGTGCTGCCGTGGTCGCGGCCCCGGGTGCGGTAGCCGAGCCCCTCCGCGGCGGCCTGGGCTCCCAGGTTGTCCTCACCGGCCTCGGCCTGCGCGGCGCTCATCCCGTACTTCTGGGTGAGCATGGTGATCACGGGCTGGATGTCGTCCCTGGCACGGCCCGGGTCCAGCTCGAAGGAGCGGTGCACCACCTCGACCTCGTCGCGGTGCGGGAAGTCCCGCAGTGCTTTCTCGAAGCGGGCCTTGCCCACGTAGCACCAGGGACAGGCGATGTCGCTCCAGATCTCGACGCGCATGTGTCGGCACTCTCCAGGTCGTACGGTACGGAGACTCCCTCCGCCGAGTGCATGAACGTTCAAGCAGCTGTGTTCATTCCCCGGGCAGGGCGAACCGCATCGTCAGATGGTGATCCTCCGGCCCCGCCGGTTCCGGCACCCACCCCTGCCGCCGGTAGAACCCCTGGGCCCGCCGGTTGCCGGCGTGCACGTCGAGGACGGCGGTCCGCCTGGCGTCGGCCCGCCACTCCTCGACGCACGCCGCGTGCAGCGCGCTGCCGACACCGCGACGCCAGTGGCCGGGGTCGACATGGAACTGGAACAGCTTCACCGTGTCCGCCGGGGCGCCCTCGGGAGTGCGGAAGGAGGCCAGGGCGACGATGCGCCCCGCCTCCACGACGCACAGCACCCGCCCGTCCGGCCGCGCGATGGCGCTCTCCCAGGAGGCGAGCCAGTCGGTGCCGTCCTGCGGCAGCCCGTCGGGGTAGTACGTGGCCCGGGCCCGCGAGTGCAGCGCGACGACGTCCGCCGCCTCGGCGAGCCGGACGGTACGGATGACACGGTCCGGAGTCACTCGGTTCCTGATCATGGAAGGGATGACGTGCCCGGCCGGGACGCGGTTCCGGGCCGGGACGCGCCTCCCGGGCGCGCCGGTTCAGCTCCCGCAGGTTCAGCCCCGCCGGTTCAGCTGCCGTCCCGCAGGTCGTCGGGCCAGTACGGCCGGAACTCGATGTGGTCGTACGTCACCACACAGCCCTCCCCCATCGGCGACTGGGTCATGAAGCCGATCAGGGCCGCGCCCGTCTCCTTCTCGTCGCCGAGGGTGAAGAGGCGGATGAAGGTCCAGCGTTCACCGTCGCGGGAGGCGTGGAAGGCGAAGGCGCGGCCGGTGCGGCTCACCCGCAGCCAGACGGAACTGCCGTCGACTGTGAAGGAGTTGGCGTCATCGGAGTGGCCCCGGGTGACGACCGTGCAGACGGTGGGGACGTCCGGGGAGTACTCCAGGCAGAGCTTCGCCCAGGCCCGCTCCCCGACATGGACGTACAACACCCCGGCGTCGAAGGCCGCGCCGAAACCGACCGTGACCTTGGCGATCAGCTGGAAGTCCCCTTCGGGCGCCCCGAGCAGCCGTGGCGCGTCGGAGGCGGGGTCCAGCGCCTCACCGGTGGGCGGCACGAACCGGTCCTGCCGGGCCCCGGCCCACCCGGTGAGCACCCCGTCCTCATGGGACCAGTGGGCCTCCGGCCCGTACGTGCGCAGGGGGAAAGGAAGTTCGGGAAGTTCGAGATCCATTCGGCCGAGTCTTTCACCTCCGGCCCGCGGGGGCGCGGGACTGTGTCGATGTGCGGCTCCGCCGCGGGGTGCGATCAGCCGAAAACGAGCCGGCACCCCGCAACTCACCGCGCCCCCGCGGGGCTACCGCTCCAAGCGCCCGTCGAACCGCCGCGGCAGCCCCAGCGGGTTCTCGTCCCGCAGCTCGGCCGGCAGCAGCGCCTCCGGAGCGTTCTGGTAGACGACCGGCCGCAGCCACCGCTCGATCGCCGTACCGCCCACCGACGTGGACGTCGACGTCGTCGCCGGGTAGGGCCCTCCGTGGTGCTGGGCGGGCGCGACCGCGACACCCGTCGGCCAGCCGTTCACCAGCAGCCGCCCGGCCAGCGGCGTCAGCTCCGTGAGGATCTCGGCCCCCCGGCCCTGCCCCGCCGCCTCTTCCTCGGACAGCTGCACCGTCGCCGTGAGGTTGCCCGGCAGTCGCGACAGCACCGCCTTCACCTCGGTCTCGTCCTCGTAGCGGGCCACCACGGTGACCGGCCCGAAGCACTCCTCCAGGAGCAGGTCGTGCTCGCCCTCCTGGGCCAGCCTGCTCGCCGGGACGGTGAGGAAGCCCGCGCTGACGGTGTGCTCGCCGCCCGCGCCGGGCGTGACCGGGGAGTCGACGTCGGGCAGTTCGGCGCGCTCGGCGACGCCGGCGACGAAGTTGTCGCGCATGCGGTGGTCGAGCAGGACCCCGGCGTCGGTGTCGCTGACGGCGTCGGTCAGCGACTTCAGCAGGGCGTCACCGGCGGCGCCGGACGGGGCGAGGACGAGGCCCGGCTTCACGCAGAACTGTCCGACGCCCAGGGTCATCGAGCCGGCCAGGCCCGCGCCGATCGCCTCGGCGCGCTCGGCGGCCGCGGCCTCGGTGACGACGACCGGGTTCAGGGAGCCCAGCTCACCGTGGAAGGGGATCGGCACGGGGCGGGCGGCCGCCGCGTCGAAGAGGGCCCGGCCGCCGCGGACGGAGCCGGTGAAGCCGGCCGCCGCGACCAGCGGGTGCTTGATCAGCTCGACGCCCGCGTCGAAGCCGTGGACCAGACCCACGACCCCCTCGGGGATGTCGTGCCGGGCGGCGGCGCGGCGCAGCACCTTGGCGACGTACTCGGACAGGGCCGGGTGGTCCGGGTGGGCCTTGACGACGACCGGGCAGCCGGCCGCGAGCGCGCTCGCGGTGTCGCCGCCGGCGACGGAGAAGGCGAAGGGGAAGTTCGAGGCCGAGTAGACGGCGACGACGCCGAGCGACACCTTGTAGCGGCGCAGATCCGGGATCGGCGGGGTCGCGGTGTCGTCGGGGTGGTTGATGACGACGTCCAGGAAGGCACCCTCGTCGACGATGTCGGCGAAGGCCCGCAGCTGGTAGCAGGTGCGGGCGAGCTCGCCGGTCAGCCGGACCGGGCCGAGCGCGGTCTCGGCGTCGGCGGTCTCGACGAGGCCGTCCTTGGCCGCCTCCAGCTCGTCGGCGGCGCTGCGCAGGAAGGCCGCGCGGACGGTACGGTCCGTGAGCGCGCCCCGCGCCTCGTGCGCGGCGCGGACGGCGGCGTCCACCTCCTGGGCTGTGGCCTCCACCGCAACCTGTTCACGCTGCTTCCCGGTTCGGGGGTCGACACTCCAGACTGGTGCTGCTGCCACCGCGGGTCCCTCCACACATGTATTGCCGCAGTACTGGGTCATCCACCAGGGACGTTCGATATGCTGAACACTGTCTCTGATGATGAATATGCTGTGGAGACTATTTCCCGTCGAACGAAGGGGTCAAGGGCGATGTCGGCTGGGGAGACGGGCGGCGGGGCGCAGGTCAAGTCCGCGGTGAGAACGGTTGAACTGCTCGAATACTTCGCCGGGCGTCCCGGTATGCACTCCCTCGCGGCGGTCCAGGAGGCCGTCGGTTACCCCAAGTCCAGTCTCTACATGCTGCTGCGCACGCTCGTCGAACTGGGCTGGGTGGAGACCGACGCGACCGGCACGCGGTACGGCATCGGGGTGCGGGCCCTGCTGGTCGGCACCTCCTACATCGACGGCGACGAGGTCGTGGCGGCGGCCCGCCCGACCCTGGACCGGCTCTCGGACGACACCACCGAGACGATCCACCTCGCCCGCCTCGACGGCACGAACGTCGTCTACCTCGCCACCCGCCAGTCGCAGCACTACCTGCGCCCCTTCACGCGGGTCGGCCGCCGGCTGCCCGCGCACTCCACCTCCCTCGGCAAGGCGCTGCTGAGCACCTGCTCGGACGAGCAGGTCCGCAAGATGCTGCCCGAGACGCTGCCCGCGCTGACCGAGAACACGATCACCGACCGCGAGAAGCTCATCGAGGAGCTGCGCCAGGTCCGGGAGCAGGGCTTCGCCGTGGACCGCGAGGAGAACACACTGGGGCTGCGCTGCTTCGGCGTGGCGATCCCGTACCGCACGCCGGCGCGGGACGCGATCAGCTGCTCGGTGCCGGTGGCCCGGCTGACCCCGGCGCACGAGCAGCTGGTGAAGGACGCGCTGTTCGACGCGCGGGACCGGCTGACACTGGCCACCCGTAGGCTCTGAGGCATGAACGTCGAGTTGCGCGCGGTCCACGACAGTGATCTGCCGGCCTTCTTCCGGCAGATGAACGACCCCGAGGCACTCCGCATGGCGGCCTTCGTCCCCAAGGACCCGGCCGACCGGGACGCCTTCGACGCTCACTGGGCGAAGATCCGATCCTCGTCCGCCGTGGTGCGGACCGTCCTGGCCGACGGCGACGTGGTCGGCAGCGCGGCGGTGTACGGGGTGCCGGGCGAGCGCGAGGTGACGTACTGGGTCGACCGCGCCTACTGGGGCAAGGGCATCGCCACGGCGGCCCTGCGGGCGCTGCTGGCCGAGGTGCCGGAGCGCCCCCTGTACGCGCGGGCCGCCTCGGACAACACGGGGTCGCTGCGAGTGCTGGAGAAGTGCGGGTTCCGTGCCGTGGCGGCGGCCAGGGAGTACGCGCGGGCCCGGGGCGCCGAGATCGACGAGACGGTGCTGCTCCTGGAGGGCTGAGCCGCCCTCCCCCGTCCGGCGGAGGCGGATCGTCGTCGTGCAGGAGATGCCGTCTGCCGCGCGGGAGATGAACGGCGGACTCGATAGCGACGCGGTGCCTGTCGGCGGGGAAACAACCCAGGGCGCCCCTGCCGACGCCCCGGGAGGCGCCTGGACGGTAAAGAGACCGTCAAGAACAAAAAGAACGCAACCGCGACGTGCGCGGTGTCGCATGCCACATTTCCAGACACCGGCTTTACAGCGAAGTGGCCGGAACGTTTCGGAGGAGACGGTCATGGAAATCGACACCAAGCGCGCAGAGGCTCAGGCGCGGACCTCGGCCGGCCCCCGGCCGGGCGCGGACGAGTCCCATCTGTCGCAAAAACGCGTCTGGTTCGGCCGAGCGCTGGGGCCCGTCCTCGCGTTCGTCACGTACTTCCTGCTGCCCCAGGACGACGCCTTGTCCACCCCGGCGCGGACCACGGCGGCGGTCGTCGTACTGATCGCCGTGTGGTGGATGACCGAGGCACTTCCGCTGGCGGTGACCTCATTGGTACCCATTGTCGCGTTCCCGCTGCTCGGCGTACTGGAAATCGCCGACGCGACCGCGCCCTACGCCCACCCGACGGTCTTCCTGTTCCTCGGGGGCTTCGTGATCGCGCTGGCCATGCAGAAGTGGAACCTGCACAAACGGATCGCGCTGCTCACCATGCGGGCCATCGGCACCAAGCCGCGGCAGCTGATCCTGGGCGTCATGGTGGCCACGGCGTTCCTCAGCATGTGGGTGTCCAACACGGCCACCACCTTGATGATGCTGCCGATCGGCACCAGTGTGCTGGCCCTGGTCATAGCCAAACAGACCGGCACGGACGCATCCCGAACGAGAGAGATCGAGAATCCTGTCGCCGAACTCGCCCAGGACCAGGACACCAGGAACTTCGCCACCGGGCTGATGCTGGCCATCGCCTACGCCGCCACGATCGGCGGTCTGGGCACCCTCATCGGCAGCCCCCCGAACCTGATCATGTCGGGGTTCGTCGAGCAGAACTACGACCTCGTCATCGGCTTCGCGGACTGGATGAAGGTCGGCGTCCCGCTCTCCGCCGTCTTCCTCGTCATAGCCTGGCTCTTCCTCACCCGGGTCGCCTATCCCACGAAGCTCACCGACGTGGTCGGAGGCAGGGAAGTCATCCAGGAGGAGATCGACAAGCTGGGCAGGATGTCCCGCGGCGAGTGGAACGTTCTCGCGGTCTTCGTCAGCGCCGCCCTGCTCTGGGTGTTCAAGGATCCGATCACCGGTTGGTCCGCACTGACCTCCGTCCTGCCCTTCATGGCGAACATCACGGACGAAGCCGTCGCCATCGCCGCCGTACTGACGCTGTTCCTGCTCCCCGTCGCATTGAAGAAGGGGCAGCAGACCATGGACTGGCGTACGGCCCAGGCCGGCATCCCCTGGGGGGTGCTCCTTCTCTTCGGCGGCGGGCTGAGCCTGGCCAAGGCCGTACAGGAGACCAAGCTCAGCGACTGGATCGGCACGCGGATGAGCGGTCTGGGCACGCTGCCCACCATCCTGCTGGTCGCCGTGATCTGCCTGATCATCCTGATGCTCACCGAGCTGACCAGCAACACCGCCACCGCCTCCACCTTCCTGCCGGTACTCGGCGGGGTGGCCGTCGGGATCGGCCTCGACCCGCTGCTGCTGCTCGCCCCTGCGGCACTGGCGGCCACCTGTAGCTTCATGCTGCCGGTGGGCACCCCGCCCAACGCCATTGTCTTCGGCTCCGGGTACGTGACGATGCCCCAGATGGTGCGAGCGGGCCTCTGGCTGAACGTGTTCGGGGTCGTGCTGATCACCGGCATGGTGATGCTGCTCGGCGGATGGGCGCTCGGCATCCGGTTCTGACTGAGCGGGGCCGGGCACTGGCGCGGTGGCTGACGCTCCGCTGCCAGTCCCGCCCGCTTCAGCCTGTTCTCGCGAGAGACCCGGGACTTCACTTCAGCCCTGGGAGGAGTCGCAGCGACAGGCGGGTGACACCGTGCATGCGGTCTCCCCCGCGTCGCGGACATCGCACGTCGTCATGCTGCGGACCATGGCCGTGGCTGAACGCCAGATGAGAAAAGCCACCACCGGATGAGAAATCCGGACGAGCAGGAACGGTCCGCCCACTGCGGTTCGTCTTTCTGTTCGGCATGAACAAGACGATCAGGCGCGCATCGGTCTTCACGCTGCTGCTGGTGTTGGCTCTGCTGGGCAGGGCGACGTGGGTGCAGTTCTACGAAGGCCAGGCGCTCGCAGACGACAAGGACAACCGGCGGAACGCGATCGAGACGTACTCGGAGCCGCTCGGGAACATCATCGTGGGCGGGCGGGCGGTCACCGGCTCGGCCCAGACCAGGAACAGCGACCTCGAGTACAAGCGCACGTACACCGACGGCCGGCTGTACGCCGCGGTGACGGGATACGCGTCGCAGGCCTACGCACCGACCCAGCTGGAGGGCATCTACACCGACCTGCTCAACGGCACGGACAGCCGGCTGAAGTCCGTGCTGGACACCCTCACCAACCAGCGGGCCGACCCGGGCAACGTGGTCACGACGATCGACCCGGACGTGCAGAAGGCGGCGTTCGACGCGCTCGGCGACAAGAAGGGCGGGGCCGTCGCCATCGACCCGAAGACCGGGAGGATCCTCGCGGTCGTGTCGACCCCGTCGTACGACCCCTCGTCGCTGACGGACGCCAACACGGCGGGGGCGGCCTGGAAGAAGCTCACCACGGACCCGGACAAGCCGCTGGTCAACCGTGCGCTGCGGCAGCCGCTGCCGCCGGGCTCCACGTTCAAGCTGGTCGTGGCGGCGGCCGCGCTGGAGGACGGGCTGTACGCGTCGGTGGACGAGAAGACGGACAGCCCCGACCCGTACACCCTGCCCGGCACCACCCGGGAGCTGACGAACGAGAACCCGGACGCGCCCTGCACCGACGCCACGATCCGCACGGCGCTGGAGTACTCCTGCAACAACGTCTTCGCGAAGATGGCCGTCAAGCTGGGCCAGGACGAGGTGAAGGCGATGGCCGAGAAGTTCGGCTTCAACGACGACCAGCTGGACGTGCCGGTGCGGGCCTACACGAGCGTGTACCCGTCGGACATGTACCCGTCGCAGACGGCCCTGACGGGCATCGGCCAGTTCGACGTCACCGCGACCCCGCTGCAGATGGCCATGGTGTCGGCGGCCATAGCCAACGGCGGCAAGCTGGTCTCGCCGCACATGGTGTCGCAGATCACCGGCAGTGGCGGTGACGTGTTGCGGGACTACGACGACGAGGCGGGGACGAAGGAGATCCTCTCCTCCTCGACGGCCGAGCAGTTGCAGTCGGCGATGCGGACGGTCGTGGAGCAGGGCACGGGCACCAACGCCCAGGTCCCGGGCGCGACGGTCGGCGGCAAGACGGGCACGGCCCAGCACGGCGAGAACAACAGCCAGGTGCCCTACGCCTGGTTCACCTCCTACGGCAAGTCCGGCTCGTCGGGCGAGGAGGTCGCCGTGGCGGTCGTCGTGGAGCAGTCGGACGCGGCCCGCTCGGAGGTCAGCGGCAACGGCCTGGCGGCACCGGTCGCCAAGGCGATGATGGAAGCGGCGCTGAAGGACTGAACCTCCGCCGCCCGGAACGCGTCTGTACGGACGGGCCGCCCCCTTCCCCCCGGGGGCGGCCCGTCACCGTTACTTCGCTCCCAGGAGCTGCTCGATCGGGTCGATCGCGAAGTACACGAGGAACAGCGCCGAGGTGGCCCACAGCAGCCAGTGGACCTCCTTGGCCTTGCCGAGCACGGTCCTGATGACGACGTAGGCGAGGAAGCCGGCGCCGATGCCGTTGGTGATGGAGTAGGTGAACGGCATCACGGCGATGGTGAGGAACGCGGGGATGGCGATGTCGTAGCGGTCCCAGTCGATGTGCTTGACCTGGGTCATCATCAGGAAGCCGACGGCGACCAGGGCCGGGGCGGCCGCCTGGAGCGGGACGATGGTGAGCAGCGGGGTCAGGAACAGCGCGAGGCCGAACAGGCCGCCGGTGACGAGGTTGGAGAAGCCGGTGCGCGACCCCTCACCGACACCGGCCGCCGACTCGATGTAGGAGGTCGCGGAGGAGGCCGAGGCCGCGCCACCCGCGACGGCCGCGGCACCGTCGATGAGCAGCACCCGGCCGAGGTTCGGGACCTTGCCCTCCTCGTCGAGCAGACCAGCCTCGGCGCTGATGCCGACGACCGTGCCCATCGTGTCGAAGAAGTCGGACAGGATCAGCGTGAAGATCAGCAGGACGACGGTGATGACGCCGACGCCGGGGGCGCTGAAGGCGCCGAACAGGTCGAAGTCGCCGATGAGTCCGAAGTCGGGGGCGTCGACGAGCCGGTCGGGCCAGGACGGTGTGGTCAGGCCCCAGCTCTTGATGTCGGCCGTGGAATTGATCACTACGGCCACCGCCGTCATGGTGACGATGCTGATCAGGATGGCGCCCTTGACCTTGCGGGCGAGCAGGCCGATCGTCAGCAGCACACCGAGGCAGAAGACGAGCATCGGCCAGCCGGCGAGGGTGCCGGTGCCGCCCAGCTGGACGGGCACGGTGGTGTTCGCGGCGTCCGGGATGCGGCTGACGAACCCGGCGTCGACGAAGCCGATGAAGGCGATGAACAGGCCGATGCCGACGCTGATCGCCTGCTTGAGCGGCTGGGGTATCGCGTGCATGACGGCTTCACGCAGGCCGGTCACCACCAGCGCGCAGATGAGCAGGCCCTCCAGGACGACCAGGCCCATCGCGTCGTCCCAGCTCATCAGCGGGGCGATCTGGAAGGCGACCACGGCGTTGAGGCCGAGTCCGGCGGCGAGCGCGAGGGGCAGGTTGCCGCCGACGCCCATGATGATCGTCATGACCGCGGCGACCAGGGCGGTGGCGGTGGTGAGCTGGACGGCGTCCAGCTGGTGTCCGAACTTGTCCTCGGCGCTGCCCAGGATGATGGGATTCAGGACAAGGATGTAGGCCATCGTGAAGAAGGTGGCGAAACCGCCGCGGATCTCACGGCCGAAGGTGGAGCCCCGCTCGGAGATCCGGAAGAACCGGTCGACACTGTTCGCCGGGGGTGGCGTGGCGGGTGGCCGGTCGGTGGTCTTCTGCGGTTCGGACATGGCGCGTGCTCCTCGGTGCCTGGGTGATCGGTGTGCGGATGCTGGCCGGATTGTGCCTGTGCTGAACCGCGTTCAGGTTTTCTCCGTGTTACGGAATCAGAGTCCGGCCCGCCATTCGCTGTTCGAAGCTCCGTACGAACCATCCTGAGATCGCTGCTACGCTTCCGGATCTCGTCCGGGCCTCCCCCGGATGCTCACATGTCATCTACATGACACTCACGGGCGCCCCCCGCCGGGAGTGCCCGCAGCCGCTGCGAGGAGAGGTCGCCCGTGGGCACAGTCGTCGACGACGCCGCCTCCGTGGAGTTCCACGCCTTCTTCGAGCGTCACTACGCCGAACTGTCCCGTCTGGCCCACCTGCTGACGGGCGAGCAGGACACCGCGGACGACCTGGCGGCGGACGCGCTGCTGGCGCTGTGGCACCGCTGGGACCGGGTCCGCGCGGCCGACCATCCGGCGGCGTACGCCCGCGGTGTGGTGGCCAATCTGGCCCGCACCCGTATCCGCAGCGCGGTGCGCGAGCGGCGGCGCATCGCCCTTTTCTGGTCGCAGCGCGATGAGAACACCGAGAACCCGGACGTCGCGGGTGTCGTCGACGTCCAGGAGGCCCTGCGCCGGCTGCCGTTCCGCAAGCGGGCCTGCGTGGTACTGCGGCACGCCTTCGACCTCTCGGAGAAGGACACCGCGCTCGCCCTCGGGGTCTCGGTGGGTACGGTGAAGAGCCAGACCTCGAAGGGAATGGCCGAACTGCAGCGGTTGCTGGGCACGCGGGGAGTACCGCAGCGCGTGCACGCGGCACTGGGCGCTCCGCGCTGCTCACCCGCCGTGGAGGGCGTGCGCACCGGTGAGGGCGGAGGGAGGGACCGATGACCATGCGGCGGGACGTGCACGAGGAGCTGCGCACACGGCTGCACGAGGCGGCCGGGGCGCACGAGCCCGACCGGGAGCGCATGCTGGCCCGGATCGAGCGCGGCATGGCCGGTCCGGCCGGTTCCGGCCACCGGGCGACGCGTCCGCCGGTGTTCGGCTGGATGCGGGTGGCCGGCGCGACGGCCGCGGTGGCCGGTGTGCTGGCGGTGGGAGGCTACGCGGTGGCCTCCGCGGTGAAGGAGGAGACCGCCCCGCAGCAGGAGGTGGCGACGTCCCCGACACCCACACCGTCGCCGGAGGCGACGAGCCGGGCCCCCGCGCCGCCGGTGGACCCGGCGCCGAGCAGCCCGCCGGAGCGCACCGAGTCCGGTCCCCCGCCGTCGCGGACACCGAGCGCCTCCGCACCCGAGCGGCCGCCCGCCGCCACCGAGGACGGGCCGCTGTGGTCGGACGGCTCGGTCGACCCGCACAGCAACGACTTCTGGGCGCAGAGCAACATCACGATCAAGACCCGCGAGCAACTGACCGCGCTGACCGTGCGGTTGCGGATCGCCCAGACCGGCGGGGTCTCCGACGCGGGCGCCTGGCGCTCCCTGCCCGAGAACGACTTCGCCCTCACCGTCGCCGAGCAGGACGGCTTCCTCGTCTACACCTGGACCCTCAAGGAGGGCCGCACGGTCCCGGCCGGCGAGTGGGTGTTCGCGGGGCAGTTCGACCACGACCGCGGCGGCCGTGACGCGGGCGCGGACCGCTATTCCGTGACGGCCGCCGCGGGCGCGCGGCAGCTGTCCGTGGGCGGCGGCTTCGCCGCCGTGGACGACGGCGACTCGTGAGCACCCCGCAACGGTGACCCCGTGGACGGCGTCGGCACCGAGGGATACGGGCGCACGGCCCTCCGGCGGGCGGGGGCCGATCGGCCCGAGCAGCCGCGTCCAGGCCCCGAGCGCCACGGGCGGTGGCGGGTCGGCCGGCCTCGCCGACCGGGTCCGACGTGTCCGACGTACTGGTGTGAAAAAAATCCGAAGACATGGCAACCCTTTCCTCACCAGTGGCGACCACCAGGCGCCAGAGTCACCACCCAGCTGAGGAATCGGTACATGACTGCACCAGCTGAACAGCGCGTCCGCCACCGTCGCCGGGTCACCAGGCGGCGGGCCGTGATCGCCGGGGTGTCCGCGTTCGGCATCACGGGCGCGGCCGTCGTCACCACGACGATGCTGTCGACGGCGGGCGCCGCGTCCTCCTGGCCCTCGGACAAGGGCAAGACGCCCGTGTCCAAGACCATCCCGGTCTCCGGTGTGCGCGACGGCGGGATGAAGATGTTCTACGGCACGGGCGCCCTGGGCGGCGGAAGCCAGGACGAGGGGCAGGACCCGCTCTTCGAGCTGGCCGACGGCGCGGTTCTCAAGAACGTCATCATCGGCACCCCGGCCGCGGACGGCGTGCACTGCAAGGGCAGTTGCACGCTCCAGAACGTGTGGTGGACGGACGTCGGCGAGGACGCGGCCAGCTTCAAGGGCAAGTCGTCGTCGGCCGTGTACAAGGTGATCGGCGGCGGCGCGAAGAACGCCGACGACAAGGTGCTGCAGTTCAACGGCGCCGGCACGCTGAACGTGTCGGGCTTCCAGGTGCAGAACGCCGGGAAGCTGGTCCGCTCCTGCGGCAACTGCAAGACGCAGTACAAGCGCACGATCGTGCTGAACGACATCGACGTGACGGCTCCGATGAACTCGATCGTCGGTGTGAACGCCAACTACGGCGACACGGCCACGCTGTCGAAGATCCGTATCCACGGCGACAGCAAGAAGAAGATCAAGACGTGTGTGCGCTTCCAGGGCAACAACACGGGCAAGGAGCCCAAGGAGCTGACGCCGCCCGGCCCGGACGGCAAGACCTGCAAGTTCCAGGCCTCCGACATCAGCTACCGGTGAGGTCACACCTCTCCTGAGTTCCGGCCGGTCCGAAACCCCCCTTGGGCCGGTCGGCCGCCGGACGTCCGGCCCCCCAGTCGGGCGCCCCGGCACCCCGACCCCTCCGGAGCCCCCCTCCGGACGGTCGGACAGCACTGGCCGAGCCCCCCTCGGCCGGTTCGCGGGACGCCCCCGCCGATTCGCACCGGCGGGGGCGTCGTCGTCCGCGCGCGACGGGCGTCACCGTCGTGAAGCGACCCCTCAGTCCATTCAGTCCATTCAGTCCATCGTCGAGCCGATGGCCGTGGAGCCGGTCGTCAGGAACGCCGTCGCCGGGAGGGAGCCGTCCGCCCCGCGTGCCCCGGAGGCGCCGGCCGCGTCCGTCGACCGGAAGCGCGGGGTGGCGACGCCGCTGTCCCAGGAGTTGCCGGCCGAGACGGTCGAGGAACCCAGCTCGGCCGGTCCTCCCTGGTCCCGGACGGCGAGGTTCCGGCCGAGGCGGGCCGTACCCGTGGCGAAGCGGAAGCCGTTCCCGGCATTGGCGTACGCGGTGTTGCGGCTCAGGGCGACGGCGCCGGTGTTGGAGTTCTCGGTGAAGCCGTGGAGCCTGTTGTCCCAGGCGGCGTTGCCGGTGACGGCATGGGCGGCGGACGCGCCCCCGCCGCCCAGTTCAAAGCCGTTGCCGTCGCCCTCGAAGGCCGGGTCGTTCCAGCGGTTGTCTCCGTTGCCGAACGCCCAGGAGTGCTCGATGGTGACCGGCGAGGAGAACTGCCACAGGTCGAGTCCGTCGTCGGAGTTGCCGTACAGCCGGGCGCCGGTGATGCGGTTGCCCGTGCCGGAGCCGAACTTGACGGCGATGCCGTCGGCGTTCTGCCCGTGGCCGGCCGGGTCGTAGTTGCCGTGGCTGTCGAGGTTCTGCACGAGGTTGTCCCTGGTGCCGTCGCCGCGCAGGGTGAAGCCGGAGTCGCCGTTGTCCGAGGTGACCAGGTTCCGGAAGATGCCGCCGGCCGAGGACGTGGCGACGAAGCCCTGGGCCGGGGACCTGGTGAAGGTGAGGTCCTCGACCGTCCAGTGGTCACCGTGGATCGCGGCCAGCCAGGAGCCGGCGGGCAGCCTGGAGCCGTCGATCCGCACCTTCTCGCCGCCGTGCGCACGCAGCGTGATGCGTGCCGAACCGGTGCCGTTCGCCGAGGACTTGAGGGTCGCCGCCGGGTAGTAGGTGCCGCCGCGGACCTCGATGGTGGTGCCGGCGACGGCGTTCTTCACGGCTGCTTCGAGCTGGGCCGTGGTGGAGACGGTGACCGTCGGGGAGGCGGCCTGTGCGCCGCCGCCCGACAGCCCGAGGTACACACCGCCCGCCGCCGCGGCACAGGCCACCGCGGCGGCGATGGAGAGCGTACGGGTCCTGCGGTGACCTCCGGCGCTCGGCAGCACGGAGCGTTCCTTTCCTGGGGGGTCCTGGGGGGTGTCCTGGGGGATCAACGACGAAAACGGTTCGGGGGCCCGCTCCGGCCCGTTTCCAAGCACCAGTCGCCGCCGCGCCGGGAAGGGTTGCCGCCGAGCCCGGCGATGTCCCGAAAGTTTCGGAACCGCCCGCCTCCTGCACACCCGTTGACGCCCTGCTCCCCTGGGGTGAAACTCCGAGGGGCCGTTATCCAACAGAATCCCCCACACTCCGACAGGAAGTGTCATGCGTCCCCGCACGCTCATGCTGCCGTTCCTGGCACTGACCGGCCTCCTCCTGACCCTTCTCACCGCGCCACCCGGCACCGCGGACTCCGGAGCACCACCCATGAAGCACTCCAGGTACGCCGGCTATCTCTTCGCCTACTTCACCGGCGAGGGCACCGCCGACGGCGAGCAGATCCGTTACGCCCTGAGCCGGGGCAACGACGCGCTGCACTGGCGTGAGCTGAACGCCGGCAAACCGGTCCTGACCTCCACGATCGGCGAGAAGGGCCTGCGCGACCCGTTCGTGATCCGCTCCCCCGAGGGCGACAAGTTCTACCTGATCGCCACCGACCTGCGGATGTACAAGAACTCCAGCGGCAGCTGGGACCAGGTCCAGCGGCACGGCAGCAAGTCGATCATGGTCTGGGAGTCCGCCGACCTGGTCAACTGGACCGACCAGCGCCTGGTGAAGGTCTCGCCGGACAACGCGGGCAACACCTGGGCCCCGGAGGCCTACTGGGACGACGAGCTCGGTGAGTACGTCGTCTTCTGGGCGTCGAAGCTGTACGCCGACGACGACCCGGACCACAAGGGCAGCACGTACAACAAGATGATGTACGCGACCACCAAGGACTTCCGCACCTTCAGCGAGCCGAAGATCTGGAACGACCCGGGCTACTCGGTCATCGACTCCACGGTCGTGAAGCACGAGGACGAGTACTACCGCTACACCAAGGACGAGCGGGACCCCGGCTCCTCCAGCCCCTGCTCCAAGTTCATCACCGGTGAGAAGTCGACGTCCCTGACCTCGACGAAGTACGACTTCGTGGCCGACTGCATCGGCAAGGGCGCGATGAACCAGGGTGAGGGCCCGACGGTGTTCAAGTCGAACACCGAGAAGAAGTGGTACCTGTTCATCGACGAGTACGGCGGCCGCGGCTACGTCCCGTTCGAGACCACCGACCTCGCCTCCGGCAAGTGGACCCCGTCCACGGACTACCAGCTCCCGGCGAGCCCCCGGCACGGCACGGTGCTCCCGGTGACGCAGAAGGAGTACGACCGGCTGCTGGCGGCCTACCCGAGCACCCCCACCTCCGTGGTGGACGCGACGGCCAGGCACCAGAAGGGCTACTCGATCGTCACGGACAGCGCGTCCAAGGTCGTCCTGCCGATGGAGCCGGATGCCGATCTGCGCCGTCTGGCCCCGAAGCTGTGGGTCGGTGAGGGCGCGAAGCTCAGCCCGAAGTCCGGCACCCGGCGTGACTTCCGCAAGCCGCAGAAGTACACCGTGACGGCGGCCGACGGCACCCGGCGCACCTGGACGGTCGAAGCGGTCCGCACCCGCAGCCCCCTGCTGCCCGGCCTCAACGCCGACCCCGACGTCCACTACCTCGACGGCAGGTACTGGATCTACCCGACGACGGACGGCTTCCAGGGCTGGAGCGGCACCAAGTTCAAGGCGTACTCGTCGAAGGACCTGGTCCACTGGAAGGACCACGGCGTCATCGTCGACCTCGGGCCTGACGTGACCTGGGCGGACAAGTACGCCTGGGCGCCCGCGATCGCCGAGCGGAACGGCAAGTACTACTTCTACTTCTGCGCCGAGCAGCAGATCGGCGTGGCGGTGGCCGACTCCCCCGCCGGTCCCTTCAAGGACGCCCTCGGCAAGCCGCTGGTCGCCAAGGGCGGCTCGCTCAAGGGCCAGATGATCGACCCGTCGGTCTTCACGGACGACGACGGGCAGGCATACCTGTACTGGGGCAACGGGCGCGGGTACGTCGTGCCGCTCAACGACGACATGGTGTCCTTCGACGCGTCGAAGGTGCAGGACATCACCCCGGACAACTTCCGCGAGGGCGCCTTCGTGATCAAGCGGAAGGGCACGTACTACTTCATGTGGTCGGAGGACGACACCCGCAGCGAGAACTACCACGTGGCCTACGCGACCGGACCGTCCCCGCTCGGCCCGTGGACCAAGCACGGGACGATCCTTCAGAAGCGGCCCGAGTACGGCATCCTCGGCACCGGTCACCACTCGGTGGTGAACACCCCCGGCACCGACGACTGGTACGCCGTCTACCACCGCTTCGCCCTCAACGGCCCCGGACGGCCGGGCGGCGACGGCATGCACCGGGAGACCACCATCGACCGCATGGAGTTCGCGGCCGACGGCAGCATCAAGCCGGTGGTACCGACGCTGGAGGGGATCAGGCCGGTGAAGAGGTAACTCCGGCTCAGTCCATCGTCGCGCCGATCGTCGCGCTGCCCGTGGTCAGGAAACTGGTCACGGGCAGCGCGCCGTTCGACTGCCGGGCGTTGTAGGTGGTCGAGGCGTCGGTGGACCGGAAGGCGGGGGTCCCGGTCCCGGAGTCCCAGTTGTTGCCGGACGACACCACCGAAGCGCCCCTGCTGGCCGAACCGCTGCCGTTGCTCACGGCGAGGTTCTTGCCGAGGCGGGCCGACCCGGTGGCGAAGTAGTAGCCCCACTTGGCGTTGGCGTAGGCGGTCGTGCGGTTGATGACGATCGCACCCCTGTTGGAGTTCTCCGTGAAGCCGTTGCCGGTGTTGTCCCAGGCGGCCGAGTTGTTGACCACGTGTGCGACGGCCTCGCCGTCGCCGCCGAGCTTGTAGCCGTTGCCGTCGCCCGCGAAGGCGGAGTCGGACCAGCGGTTCTTGCCGTTGCCGAAGGCCCAGGTGTGCTCGATGGTGACCGGGGAGGAGAAGGACCAGAGGTCGATGCCGTCGTCGGAGTTGTTGAAGAGCCGGGCGCCGGTGATCAGGTTGCCGGTGCCCGAGCCGTACTTCACGGCGATGCCGTCGGCGTTCTCGCCGTGGTTGGCGGCGTCGTAGTGGCCGTAGGAGTCGATGTTCTTCACGGTGTTGTCGACCGTGCCGTCGCCGGTGAGCGTGAAGCCCGAGTCGCCGCCGTTGATGGTCTTGATGTTGTTCCAGTTCGTGCCGGTGCAGGACCCGCAGACGACCGCGCTGTCCGGGGAGTTCTGGAAGGTGATGCCGGAGACGTTCCAGTAGTCGGCGGTCAGCTTGAAGATCCAGGAGCCGGCGGGCAGGTTCGAGCCGTCGATCTTCACGGTCTCCGAGCCGTACGGGGTGAGTGTGATCGGCGAGGAACGAGGTGCCGTTGGCCGTGGACTGGAGGGTGGCCGACGGGTAGTAGGTGCCGCCGCGGACCTGGATGACGGTACCGGGCGTGGCGTTCTTGAGGGCGCTGGACAGGTCGGACGAGTTGCTGACGACCACGGCCTGGGCCTGGGCCTGGGTGGGCAGGGCGGCGAGGCCGGCGCCGGCGACGAGTGTCGCGACGGCCAGGAGGGGGGTACGACGAGGCATGGGAAGCGGTGCCCTTCTCGTGCGGGTATGGGGGGGACGGTTCACAGGGCGGAGTCGAGCCAGGTGAAGACCTCGTCCTGCATGCGGTCGACGAAGACATGACCGAGGTCGGGCCAGGTCTTGAGGTGCAACCGCTCCTCGGCGTGGCGTGACCGCCAGACGGCGCGCAGCTTGTCGTGGGCCACCCGGACGCCGTCGGCGGGGAAGAGGGTGTCCAGAGCGCCGCTGAAGAAGAGCATCGGCCTGGGTGCGGCGATGCCCGCCACGTCGGGGAAGTCGAGGAACCGGGGAAGCCCGGGGTGGAGCATGTAGTACGCCGACTGCCCGCGCAGCGCGTTGTTGCCGGGCACCATCATTTCCTTGAGCCCGGTCATCCAGCAGACGCTCACGGCAGCGGCGATGTCGTCGCTGAGGGCGGCGGTCTGCCAGGCGCGGTAGGCGCCCATGGAGAACCCGGCGGCCGCGACCCGGCGCCCGTCCACGCGGTCGAGGCCCGCCAGGAACGCCGCCGCCCGCTGGTCCTCGCGGGCCATCAGCCCGGCGAGTGAGGAGCCGAGGTGGTAGAAGTTGCTCGCGAGGGCCTGCTGCTGCTCGTAGGCGAGGGGCCCGCGGTCGCCCCAGCCGAGCGCGTCCAGGCACAGCACCACATAGCCCCGCCGGGCCAGTTCGTCGCCGACGAACCGCCCGCTGAAGTACTTCTCCGCCCACGCCCGCGCGGAGGCGAGCCGCGTGTCGTCGTACCAGGGCCGGACGAGTTTCTCCTTCCCGATGTCGAACCTGGCGCCGTGGTCGTGCAGCAGCAGCACGGCGGGAAAGGGGCCGCGGCCGTGCGGGGTGAGCAGGGCGCCGCGCACGCGCTCGTGGCGGGTGAGGGAGAGGGTGACCAACTCCCTTGTGTAGCCCTCTGCCTGGGCACGGGCGCCGAACTCCGGTGCGTAGGGCGTCCCGTCCTGTCGCTCCACGAGGAGGTGCCCCTCGACCGTGGCCCGGGCGGCGCGCCGCCAGGCGCGGAAGTCTCGGATCGGGGAGCGGCCCCAGGCGAGCGGGAAGGTCAGGGCGTCCTTCAGCGCCGGGTGGAAATCGGGCAGCGGGCCGTCCACGACCGCGGCCTCCGCCCCGCTCACCGCTCCCCCGGCCAGCAGCGCCGTGCTCGCCCCGACCACGAACGTCCGCCGGCCCAGCGGCTCATGGGCACCCATACGGCCTCCCCGTTCCGGCGTGCCGCAGTACGTACCCGCTCGACCGCTGAGGGGACGTCAAGGCGCGGTGGTCGTACAGGTCGGCAGGGTCGGCCCGCCGGCGGCGTCCACGGCTGCCTGGACCGGGCAGCCGGGGCGGACGGGCAGGACGCGGTGGCGCGGCGCGGCGGAGGCGGGCCGGGTGCCGGCGGCGGTCAGGCCGCCGGCGACGCCGGTGAGCAGGAGTGCGCGTCGGCGCATCTCAGCACGCCTTCGGTGGCTGCCAGTCGCCGAGCCAGGTGGCGCGGGTCGCCGACTGGGCCTGCTCGTCGGTGAGGTGGGGCCGGTTCTCCGGGACGGTGACGACGGCGCCCGGGCCGGTGTTGCGGTACTCGGCGAAGCGCTGGTCCTGCCATGGGTGTGCGTCGCGCATGTTGGCGTAGGGCGCGACCGCGTCGATGCCCGGGCCCAGCCAGGTGTCGCGCACCGTGAGCATCGGGCGGACGGTGGTGCTGGAGCTGGGCACCCAGGGGCGGGCCAGTTTGTAGTAGCCGCCCGGAGCCTCGCTGCTGACGTGGCCGCGCGTCACGAGGTAGCCGTGCGGGTTGGCGCGCTCCGTGGAGGGGGCGAAGACGAAGCCGTACGGGGCCTTGGACAGGTCGGTGCGGTTCAGGGTGCGGAAGTGGCAGTGCTCGAAGACGGCCGAGGCCCGGCCGAAGACGAAGTCGACGTCGCCCTCGACGTAGCAGTGCGAGAAGAACTGGCGGGCGAAGAGGCTCGCCGCGTTGGAGTCGGCGTACAGGGTGTCCTGGTGGCCGAGGAAGCGGCAGTGGTGGAAGGCCGAGCGGTCGCCCTGCACCTTGATGGCGACGGCCTGGGTGCCGGTGATCTCGGGGTGCTCCTCGCGCAGGAAGTCGTTGGCGAAGGTGATCCGGTGGGCGGTGAAGCCGTCGGCCCGGACGGTGGTGGTGGCCGAGCCGGTGGTGCCGTAGGTGCCCGAGCCGTCCGGCTTCGGGGTGCCGGCCGCGTTGTCGTAGACGATGACGACGTCACGCGGACCGTCTCCGGCGCCGAGCCAGGTCATCTCCGTGCGGGAGCGGTCGACGGAGACCGTCTCCCGGTAGGTGCCCGGCGCGATGACGAGGGTCCAGCCGCTGCCTCCGGCGGCGGTCACGGCGGCCTGGACGGAGGTGAAGTCGCCGCGGCCGTGCGGGTCGACGTACAGGGTCTGCGGGGTGCGGCGGGCGTCCGGCGAACCGTACCGGCCGAAGGGACGCGGCCGGGCCTGGGCGGGGGCGGCCGCCCCGACGACGAGCGCGGCCGCGGCACCGGCGCCCGCGAGCAGGATTCCCCTTCTGGGCAGGGAGGGCCGGGGGTGGGGGTGGGGGTGGGGCGAGGACATGCGGGTGCTCCTTGGGGGTGCGGCTCGGGCGGTGGTTCCTCGCGTGGGGGGTGGGGGGTGGGGGCCGGGGCGGTCCGCCCCGGCCCGGGGCGTGCGGGTGACGTCAGCGCAGGCGGCCGGCGCCCGCGAAGTGGTCGACGAGCCACGGGATCGCCCGCGGCGAGTGGACCTGGGTGCGCAGGGTCGGCTTCCAGCCGGCGCCGGACTGCAGCGTCTCCTCGGGGATCTCCGCGTTGTGCACGGCGATCAGGTCGGTGAGCCTGCCGTTGACGTAGTTGTTCTCGGCGGTCAGCGGTGCCTCCTTCCACTTCTTCAGGATCTTGGCCGTGCTGACGCCCTTCGCCAGCGAGAAGGCGTTGTCCGTGGCGTGCAGCCGCGATTCGATGCCGATGCCGAAGACGTAGCCGAACGGCTGGTCCTTGGTCACCACGAAGTGGTTGTTGTACGAGTCGACCTGCCCGAACCGCACGCGGGGCGCACGCTCGACGATGCCCTCGAAGCGGTTGTGGTGCAGGGTGACCTTGAGCTTGCCGGCGTCGTCCGCGGCGGCGCTGTCGCTGTTGCCGATCAGCATGGTCTTGTCGTGGTTCTTGAAGGAGTTCCAGGACACGGTCACGTGGTTGGAGCCGCGCACGATGTCGAGCAGCCCGTCGTGCTGCTGGTAGACCTTGCCGAGGTACTTCGGCAGGGAGCTGTCGGGGTGGCGGCCGTCGGTGAGGGTGTTGTGGTCGACCCACACATGGGTGGAGCCGTAGACGACGACGCCGTCGTACTCGGAGTTCCAGGCGCCGGTTCCGTTGTCGTCGGTCGGGTCCCACTGCGGGAAGCAGTCGATCGGGGCCTCGATGGTGAGGTTGCGCAGGATGACGTTGTGCACGCCCTTGATCTGCAGGCTGCCGCCGAGGATCCCGGAGTTCTCCCCGACGCCCACGATGGTGGTGTTGGAGGGGACGCTCACCCTGACGGCCTTGCCCTGGTTGTCCGAGGACGCGTCCCGCAGGTCCTCCTGCTCCCCGCTGACCGGGGTGTCGTGGCCCCAGACGGCGGGGTCGTAGTCGGCGAGGTACTGCTGGAAGTCGTAGCCCTCGGCCTCGAAGGCCTCGCAGCCCTGGGCCACGGCGTCGATCATCCCCTTGACCTTGATGATCTTCGGGGCGTCACCGCCGGCCTTCAGGGCGGCCTTGAACTCCTCCCAGGTGGTGACGGTGTGGACGTGCTCGGCGTCGGCGGCCGAGCCGCCCGTCGTGCCCGTCCCCTGAGAGGCCCAGCCGTCCTTCGCGGCGAGTACCTCACGGCCGAGGTCCCGGCCGCCCGCCTGGGCGGTGGCGCCGGTCAGGGACAGCACCAGGGCGGTGCATCCGACGAGCGCGGCGGCTCTTGCTGCGGCATGCCCATGCCAGTCGCGTGTGTTCATGGTGCGGCTCTCCTAGTACAGGACGGGGTGGGGTCAGGCGGCGGACTGGGGCCAGGTGATCCAGGACTCCGGGATGTCGTCGTCCAGCCGGCGCACGTCCCGCGGTGCCAGCACCCGGATGCGCAGCAGTTCCCGCACCACCAGCCGCGCCACGGCGATCGCGCCGGGCGGGTTGAAGTGCGTGTTGTCCTGCTCGGTCTCGGTCCAGTTGAAGTACTTCTTCGTCTCCTCGACCCCGAGTTCCTGCCACAGCGCGATGGACAGGGCCTGGATGTCGAGCAGCGCCACGCCCTCCGCCTGGGCGAGCGCCCGCATCGCCGCGGGGTACTCGCCGTGGCTGGACCGGGCGTTGCCGTTCGCGTCGAATCTGCGGCGCTCCACGGACGTGGCCAGCACGGGGCGCGCGCCGCGTGCACGGGCGCCGGCGATGTATCGCCGCAGGTAATCCTGGTACGTCGTCCAGGGCTCGGTGTAGCGGGCGGGGTCGTCGGACTTGGCGTCGTTGTGGCCGAACTGGATCAGCAGGAGGTCGCCGGGCCGGATGGCGTCGAGAATGGCGTCGAGGCGGCCCTCGTCGATGAAGCTCTTCGAACTGCGGCCGTTCACGGCGTGGTTGGAGACCTTGAGGGGCTCGTGGAGGAAGAACGGCAGTGCCATGCCCCAGCCGGTCTCGGGGGCGGCGTCGGCGTACTTCTGGGCGGCGGTGGAGTCGCCGGCGATGTAGAGGGTGCGGGTGCGCGGGGCGCCGCCGTAGGAGGAGGCGGTGGCGTGCGCGGGGGACGCGGCGGCGGCGACGGGGATGGCGGCGATGAGCGCCGCGGCGGCGACCTGTCTGCGGGTGAGAGACATGGGGGCGGCCTTTCAGGGCGGTGTTTCGGGGCTTTCGGCAGTGCCTCTTACTTCGGGTGTGGAGGGTTGTGGGGGGTGGGGTGGGGGGGGTGGAGGGGTTGAGGGGTGGGGCCGGCGGCGGGGCGCGATGGGTGTCCACCGCCGCCCCTGTCCGGTTGGGGCGTGGGGGGATCAGCGGGCCGGGATCAGCCCTTCTGCTCGTTCCATTCCTTCTGGGCCTCGTTGAGCTGCTCGGCCATCTTGTCCAGGAAGTCCTTGGCGCTCATGTCGCCGAGCAGGACCTTCTGGAAGCCGGCCTCGTTGTCGGCCTTGGAGATGGTGTTCCAGTCCGGCAGGTAGTACGGCAGCTGGACGATGCTGGTGGAGCCGTCGTTGAGGGCCTCGGCGGCGAGCTTGGTCGGCTCGGCCTTGGAGATCCAGGCGTCCTTGGCGGCGTCCTTGTGGGACGGGATGGCGCCGGCCGACTCGTTCCACTTGGAGTTGGACTCGTGCGAGGCGGCGAACTCGATGAACTTCCAGGCGGCCTCCTTGTTCTTGGAGCTCTTGAACAGCCCGAGACCGTCGACGGGGTTGGAGACCTGGACGCGCTTGCCGCCGGGGCCGGTCGGCTGCGGGATGCCGCGGAACTTGTCGGTGCCGAGCGCCTTCACGTGGTCCTGGTAGGAGCCCAGGTTGTGGTTCAGCATCCCGATGGTGCCGGAGTCCCACTGGGCGACCATCTTGGTGAAGTCGTTGTTGAGGTCGGCGGCCGGCGTGTACTTCTTGTACAGGCCGGCGTACTTCTCCAGCGCTTCGACGTTCTTCGGGTCGTTGAGCGTGGTCTTCTCACCGCCGGCGTCCCAGAAGGACGTGATGCCGGACTGCCCGTACATGGCGTCCAGCGCCTGCGCGATGGAGCCCGCGCCGCCGCGGATGGTGTAACCGAACTCGTTCTTCTTGACGGCGGTGAGCTTCTCGGCGGCCTCGTAGAACGCGTCCCAGGTCGTGGGCGCGTCCAGGCCCGCCTTGTCGAACAGGTCGGTGCGGTAGTAGAGGGTGCCGTTGTTCGCGGAGGTCGGGATCGTGAACATGTTGTCGTCGGAGCCGCCGGCCACCTTGACCGACTCGACCATGCCCTCGTTGAGCTTGCCATTGAGGGAGGACTTGGCCAGCCGGTCCTCCAGCGGCTCCAGCGCGTCCTGCGCCGCGATGCCCGCGAGCATGGCCGCGCCGACACCGCCGACGTCGGGCAGGCCGCCGCCCTGGATGGCGGTGTCGTACTTCGACTGCACCTCGGTGGAGGGGATCCCGACGTACTCGACCTTGATGTCCGTGTTCGCCTTCTCGAAGTCGGCGATGATCTCCTTCCAGATGTCGGTGCGGACACCGCCGTTGTTGTCCCAGAAGACGATCTTCCCGGTGCCACTGCCCTCGGCTCCGTCACCCCCACCGCTGCCGTCGTCACCGCAGGCGGTGGCGGTCAGGGCGAGCACGGCCCCCAGAGCGACGGCGGCCGACGTCCGGCGCCTTCCCGTACTGGTGCTGCGATTGCTGATCTTCATTGGTCGGCTCTCTTCTTCTGGATCCAACGGAGATGTGCGGGTGTGGGGGTGTGGGAGTGTCAGTGCCGGTCGTACGGCGCCCAGCCGTCCGACCCGTTCAGGTAGCGGGCGACGGTGTACGACCGTGCCTCGGCGTCACTCAGGTGCGGCCGGTCCTCGGTTCCGGTCTCGGCCGCGCCGGGCCCGTAGTTGCCGTACTCGGCGAACCGCGCGTCCCGCCAGGAGAAGCCGCTCATGTCGGTCCACGGCGCGGCCTTGATCGCGGCGGGCAGCTTCGTGTCCCGGATCAGTACCTGGGCGATGGCGTCCGGCTGGCCGCCCGGGTGCCAGGGCCGCCCCAGGTGGAACGATCCGGCGGGCGCGTCGCTGACGATCTCCGACCGGGTGATCAGGAACCCGTACGGGTTGTCCTTCCAGGTCGAGGCGGCGGTGATGTAGCCGTTGTTCGTCGCCGATCCCCGGCTCAGCGCCCGGATCACCGACCGCTCGATGACGGTGGTGGCCCGCCCGTAGATGAAGTCGACGTCGCCCTCGATGTACGAGTCGCGGATGTAGACCCGGCTGACGGTGGTCAGCCTGGGGCTGTCGGTCATCAGGGTGTCCTGGTTGCCCAGGAAGGCGGTGTCCTCGAAGACGATCCGGTCGCCGGTCGTCTTCATCGCCAGCGCCTGCTCGCCCTTCAGCTCGTGCGCGGCCTCGTCGAAGTCGTTGCTGAAGGTGAGGTTGCGTGCGGTGACGTCGCTCGCGGCGATCCGGACGGTCGCGCTCCCGGTGGAGCCGCCGTACTCGGCGGGTGTGTCGTAGACGATGACCGTGTCCGAGCGGTCCTGTCCAGTCCCCCGCAGCACGATCTTCGGCTTGTCCGCGGGAACGAGCACCTTCTCGCGGTACGTGCCGGGCGCGACCGCGATGGTCACGGGCACGTCGTTGCCGGACGGCACGGCGTCCACGGCCGACTGCACGGTCGGGTACGCCGCCCGGACGTGCAGCGTCACCGCGTCGCCGATCCTCTTCTGCGGGCCGGAGAAGCGCTTGACCAGCGCGGGGACGGCCGCGGCCGGGTCGAGGCGGTAGTCGTAGAACGCCCGTGGGTCGAAGGCGTCACCCCGGGTGTCGTGCCGCCCCGTGGTGTTCCTCAGGATCGAGCCGCGCTGCACCAGCTCGGCCGTGGCATCGGCCTGGTGGGGGTGCTGGACGCCGTCGTAGTAGCTGTTCTCGATGACCATCTCGGTCCTGCCGCGCGCCCAGCTGCCGTACGTCCACTGCGGGTCGCCGTCGGCCACCTGACGGGAGAAGTAGTTGTTGTACAGGTGCGCGTAGGCACAGTTGTCGGCGGACGGGTTGCGCTGCTTCGTCCCCGTGAACCAGTTGTGGTCGATGGTGATCTGCGTCTTGGCGTTGTCCGTCCAGCCGATGCCGAACGCCTTGTTGTGGTCGGCGAACTCGTTGTACGAGACGGTGATGTACTCGCTGTCCTTGCGCACGTCGAGCAGCCCGTCGCCCATGCGCGTGAAGCGGTTGTGGTCGATCCAGACGTGGTGGACGGAGTCCATCTGGATGGCGTCGAAGTCGGTGGTCTTGCCGTCCCAGTCGCCCTCGACGTAGGAGTCCCGGATCGTCAGGTTGCGGATGATGACGTTGTGGGTGCCGGGTTTGAGGTGCAGCTCGCCGTGGACGATCTCGCCGGTGTCGCCGACGCCGATGATGGTCTTGTCGGACGCCACCACGATGTTCGAGCCGAAGGGCTCGACGGCGATCGAGCCCTTGACGCGGATGACGTACGGTTCCTCGGCCGCCGCGTATCGGGCCAGCGAGGCCTGGTCGGTGACCGT
Organism: Streptomyces sp. NPDC033136; assembly: GCF_055578235.1. NCBI lineage: Bacteria > Bacillati > Actinomycetota > Actinomycetes > Kitasatosporales > Streptomycetaceae > Streptomyces > Streptomyces sp. NPDC033136. The sequence goes on along the minus strand of NZ_JBVIPD010000005.1, from coordinate 402,618 downwards.
GACGACCTTGCCGCCCGCGCCTCCGGTGGTGCCGCCGGCGAGGGCGGCGAAACCGTGCGGCCGGTCGGTGAAGCGGTCGGCGGTCGTGATGGCCGGCGTGGTCCGCGCCGTGTCCGCGGCGGGGGCGGCGGCTTTCGCCTCCCCCACCGCCCCCAGGGCCAGGGCGGCGACCAGGCCGAACACGGCGGCCATGGTTCTGCCGGATCCCGGCAAGCGCTTGCTTCGGAGGTGCGTCATTGCGGCTCCCAACAGGCGGGGTGGTGACGGGTTACAGGGTTCTGATCCGGAACTGCGTGAAGGTGGCGGCGCCTGCGTGTCCGGGGTCGGCGGGCGCGAGGGCGAACAGGCCGAGCAGGGCGCCGACCCAGCGCCACGGGGTGGCGGCGAAGACCGGGCCGGAGGGCCGTAAGCCGTCCCCGACGTCGCAGGAGAAGCGGCAGCGCGCCCCGGCGCCGATCTCGATGCGCAGCCGGGCCCGGCCCTCGGGCGCCTCCCGGGGGTGCGCGGCGTCACGTTCCTTCTCCGCGACCGCCTCGGCGAACCGGTGCACCAGATGCACGGTCCCGTCCGCGCCGCGCTGGAGACCGATCCAGCCGAACGCGTCACCGAGGACCGCGAGTCCGGCCCGCGCGCCCGGTTCCTCGCTGTTGAGACAGAGGTCCACCTCGACCACGCAGGGCGTTCCGGGCAGCCGCTGAGTGAGGATGTGCGGCAGTTTGCGCAGGTCATGCGCGTCGGCCGAGCGGACGCAGGTCAGCCGGAGCCCGTCGCCGGAGTGCTGGGTGGCCCAGCCGTCCTGGGGGTTGGCGGTCCACTGCCACTGGCGGCCGAAGCGTCCGCCGGGGAAGTCGTCGTCGGTGGCGGGCGCGGCGGGCGGCTGCGCCGGCAGATCGGGCCGTGGGTGCACGGCCACGGGGGCGCCCTCGTGGCCGAGCACGGGCCAGCCGTCCGCAGTCCAGCGCATCGGCTGGAGGTGCACGACCCGGCCGTAGGCACCGCGCTGCTGGAAGTGCAGGAACCAGTCCTCGCCGGACGGGGTGCGCACCCAGCCGCCCTGGTGGGGGCCGTTGACGTCGGTGTCCTTCTGCTCCAGGACGATTCTCTCCTCGTACGGCCCGAAGAAGCCGCGCGAGCGGAGGGCGCCCTGCCAGCCGGTCTCCACTCCCCCGGCGGGCGCCAGGATCCAGAACCAGCCGTCGTGCCGGTAGAGCTTGGGCCCTTCGAGGGTGAACCAGCCGGGGATGCGGTCGCCGTCGACGATCACCTTGCCCTCGTCGAGGAGCTCGGTGCCGTCGGGGCGCATACGGTGGCCGGTGAGGCGGTTCTTGACACCGGAGCGGGACTTGGCCCAGGCGTGCACGAGGTACGCCTCGCCGGTCTCGTCGTCCCACAGGGGGCACGGGTCGATCAGGCCCCGGCCCGACTTGACCAGGTGCGGGCGGGTCCACGGGCCCCGGACCGCCGGGGCGTTGACCTGGAAGATGCCCTGGTCGGGGTCGCCCCAGAAGATCCAGAAGCGGTCGTCGTGGTATCTCAACGAGGGCGCCCAGACGCCGCAGTCGTGGCGCGGTGCCCTGAACTCGCCCGCCGGTTCCAGGCGTTCGAGAGCGTGGCCGACCAGGGTCCAGTTGACCAGGTCGCGGGAGTGCAGCAGCGGCAGGCCGGGGACGCGGCCGAAGCTGGAGGCGGTCAGGTAGAAGTCGTCGCCGACGCGCACGACGTCCGGGTCGGACCAGTCGGCGTCCAGGACCGGGTTGCGGTACGTGACGTCGGTCTGCTCGGCGCTCACGGGCTCGCCGCCTTGCGGACGAGGGACGCGGCCGCGTCCCGGTCGAGGCGGCCGTCGGCGACGACGGTGACGACGCGGCGTACGACGGTGTCACCGGACGGGATCGGCAGCCGTTCGTCGTGCGCGAGGGAGGAGCCCACACCCGGGTACTCCTCGGTGCGTACGAACCACGGGTCCCGCCGGGTCTGTCCGGTGGCCCCGGCGAAGACCAGCGTCCAGGTGGAGCCGGCCAGGGCGAGCCAGTCGGCGCGCCGTCCGTGGACCTGGGCCTCGCCCTCGGTGTCGGCGGTGAAGACGTCCGGGGCCGCGGATTCCTTGCGGGCCCGCCAGAAGAAGCCGCCGTAGGCCGCGCCCGGGCGCCCGTTGGTGGCGGGGCTGCCGATGGACAGCGGGTGCGGGGTGACGTTGGTGAGGGAGAAGGTCAGGTCCAGCGCCCAGGCGTGGTCGGTGAGTCCGGTGGCCGCGACCGTGCGGCGTTCACGCAGCAGCTCGCCCGGCGCGGCCACCCAGCGCAGCTCCTCCACGAAGCCGTCGGGGTCGCGCAGCTGGAAGGCGGAGTGCCGCTGGGAGCCGTGGTTGTCCAGCTCGGTCGGGCCCTGGTCGCGGACGAAGGTGCGCCCGCCCCAGAAGTTGTACCCCTCGACGTCGGGAACGGCGACACCGACGCCGAGGTGGTGTGCGTGGTCGGCCGGGCCGAGCTCGGTCACGGCCGTGCCGGCCAGGGTGGTGACGGGGTGCAGGTACGGGCGCGGGGACAGGCGCGCGGGGAGCTCGGGCCGGGTGACGTACCGGCCGACGGGCCGGCCCGCGACGCGCAGGACCGCGGTGTCGGTGGTCATCGGGTGCTCACCTCTTTCCGGCGGGCGGGCGGGAGCGTCCAGGGGGCACCCAGCTCGGAGTACAGGGAGAGGGTGTCGGCGGCGGCCGCGACCAGTCCGTCGATGCCGGGCACGACCCTGCGGTTCTCGCCGGGGATCCGGTGCCAGGCGGTGTCGGGCAGCGGGGCCGGGTCGGGGGCCTGCCGGATCGCCTCCACGACCTTCATGAAGGCGCCGGTCCCGTCCGGGGTGACCAGCAGGCCGGCGCCGGTGGTGAGGTGCGCGACGAGGTTCTCCAGCAGGTCGGTGCGGCCGTACTCGTACTCCTGCGGGCCGTGGCCCGCGCGCTGGAGCAGCGCCCGGTCCTGCTTGTACCAGAAGGTGATCCGGCCGCTGCTGCCGTGCACCAGGACGTACGGCTCGTCGGGCCGCTCGGCGCACAGGGTCGCGGCGACGGTGACCGGGTGGCCCTGCGCGGTGGTGACGCGGACGCAGGAGGTGTCGTCGGACTCGATGGCGTTGGCGCGCAGCAGTTCGGTCTCGATGGCGGTGACGTCCTCGGCGCGGGTGCTGCCGCCGAGGGCGAGGGCGGTGGCGACGGCGTGGGCGAGGGGGTTGGTCAGCGCCCCGTCGATCACGTCGGCGCCGTTCATCCGCCGCTTGCCCGCCCAGGGCGCCCGGCGGAAGTAGGCCTCGTCGCGCACCCAGGCACCGGCTCCGCCGAGCCCGACGAGTTCGCCGATGGCGCCCTGGGCTATCAGTTCGCGGATGGCGGGCAGGGCGTGCGAGCCCAGCGACTGGAACCCGATCTGGCAGGCGACACCGGCCTCGGCGACCCCGTCGGCCATGCGTCGGTACTCGGCGTAGGAGGGCGCGGGCGGCTTCTCCAGGAGGATGTGGACACCCCCCCGCGCGGCCGTCAGCGCGAGGTCGGTGTGCGTCGGGATCGGCGTGCAGATCACCGCGATCCGGGCGCCGGTGGACTCCAGCAGTGCGCCGAAGTCGGCCGACTGCTCGGGGAGTTCGCCGCCGAACTCGTCCTCGGTCAGCGGGGTCAGCTCGCAGATGCCCGCGAGCCGGACCAGTCCCTCGCGCTCGAGCCGGCGGATGTTCTCCACGTGCCAGCGGCCGTGGCCGCGGGCGCCGGCGAGGACGACGGGCAGGGGTGTGCTCATGGGATCCTCCCCGCTCCCGCGCCGCGGGCCACCGCTCGGTCGGCCGACGCGGCGCTGTCGATCTTCGTGTGCAGGGCCGGTGTCCAGCCCACGTCGGCGGTCAGGTCGCGCTCGCTGCCCGAGTTGTAGGCGTTGTGGATCGCGAGCAGGTCGACCGGATAGCCGTTGAAGAGGGTGCCGCTCTGGTGCAGGGCGCTGCCGTTCCAGCTCTTGACCAGGTCGGCCGCCTCGACGTGGCCGGGCGTGGTGAAGGCGTTGTTCTCGGCGTAGAGGGCGGACTCGGTGCCCACGCCGAGGGAGTAGCGGTAGGGCGCGCCGTCGGGGACGACGTACCGGTTGTTGTAGAGGTGCACCTGGCCGAAGCGGACCCGCGGGGCGCGCTGGACGACCGACGTGAACTCGTTGTGGTGCAGGGTGACCCGGAGTTTGCCCCGGTCGCTCGTCGCCGAGTCGCTGTTGCCGATGAGCATGGCCTTGTCGTGGCCGGCGAAGCGGCTCCAGGAGACGGTGACGAGGTCGGAGCCGTTGGTGATGTCCAGCAGGCCGTCGTGGCGCAGGTAGTTGCGGCCGAAGTAGGTGGGTTCCCTGTCGTCCGGGTGCCCCTGGTCGGAGAGCGTGACGTGGTCGATCCAGACGTGCGTGGCGCCGCGCAGCCAGATGTTGTCGTAGGCGGTCTTCCAGTCGCCGAGGCCGCCGGTGTTGGGCTGCCAGACGGGGAAGCAGTCGTAGGCGTCGCGCAGGTCGAGATTACGGATGATCACGTTGTGCGCGTTCTTGACCTGGAGGCTCGCGCCCTTGAGCACCGCTCGGGAGCCCAGTCCGACGATCGTGGTGTTGGAGCCGACGGGCAGCACGATCCGCTCGGCCTGCCGGGCCGCCGACGCCTGGCGGGCCTCCTCCTGCGGGCCGCTGGGCCCCGCCGGGCCCCAGGTGCGGGGGTCGTAGGCGGCGAGGTACTTCTTCAGGCCGTAGCCGTCGGTGGCGTAGTCGGCGCAGTCCAGGCGGTCGCCGTCGTCGTCGGTGTTGGCGTCGACGGTCCCGGCGATCTTGATGATCTTCGGGGTGTCGCTGCCGCCGTCCAGGGCGCGGACCAGTCCGGCGCGGTCGGTCACGGTGTGGACGTGCGCGTCGTCGGCCGCGGCACCTCCGGTGGTGCCGCCCCCGGCCGCCGCCCAGCCGTCGTGCGTGGGCAGGGTGTCGCGGCTGATGTCCCGGGCCTCGGCGTGCGCGGGGACGCACAGCAGCCCCAGCAGGCCGGCGGCCACGGCGAGGTGACGTGCTCTCATCCCTTCACCGCCCCCGCGCTGAACCCGGTGATCAGCCACTTCTGGATGAAGGCGAACACGAGCACCACGGGCACGGCCGCGATGATGCCGCCGGCGGCGAGGGCGCCGAGGTCGACGCTGTCCGCGCCCATCAGGGTGTTGAGGCCGACCGGGATGGTCTGCTTGTGCTGGTTGTTGAGGAACATCAGGGCGAACAGGAAGTGGTTCCAGGAGTGCACGAAGGCGAAGGAACCGACGGCGATCAGGCCGGGCCGCAGCAGCGGCAGGACGACGATCCGGAAGGCCTTGAACCGGTTGCAGCCGTCGACCCAGGCGGCCTCCTCCAGGGAGTACGGCACGTTCTTGATGAAGTTGCTGATCAGGATCATCGACAGCGGCAGCTGGAAGACGGTCTCGGCGATGATGACGCTGGCCAGCGAGTTGATCATCTGCAGCTCGGCGAAGATCTCGAACAGCGGGACCAGCAGCAGCGCGCCCGGCACGAACTGGGAGCACAGCAGGGCCAGCATGAAGAGCTGCTTGACCTTGAAGTTGAACCGGGCGAGTGCGTAGCCGCCGGCCAGCGCGACCAGGGTCGTCATCACCAGCGTGGCGACGCCGACGAGCACGCTGTTCTGGAAGTAGACGCCGAAGCTGCGCTCCGTCCACACCTTCTCGAAGTGGTCGAAGGTCATCGGCCAGGGCACCAGCGAGGTGGAGCCGGCCGGGCGCAGCGAGAACAGCAGGATCCAGTAGAACGGGATCAGCGTGAAGACGAGGTAGATGCCCAGGGGCAGGTAGATCTGCCAGCGGGGCGCCTCGTCCCAGGCGCGGCGGGACGTGCCCACCGGCCGCGGCGGTTCGGGGGTGACGGGTGCGGGGGCGGGCGCGGCCTTGGTGGCCACCTTGGTGCTCACTTGTTCTCGCCTCCGAACTTGCTCATCCGCAGATAGACGATCGAGCAGAAGAGCAGGATCACGAACGCGACCGTGGTCAGGGCCGACGCGTAGCCGAAGTTGTGGGACTCGACGCTGGTGCTGGCGACGTAGAGCGGCAGCGTCGTGGTGACACCCGCTGGTCCACCGCCGGTCAGCGTGTAGAGCAGGTCGACGTTGTTGAACTCCCAGACCGCGCGCAGCAGCGTGGACAGGATGATGGCGTCCTTCAGATGGGGCAGCGTGATGTGCCAGAACTGCTTGATCCGGCTGGCCCCGTCGACCTCGGCGGCCTCGTAGAGGTCCTTCGAGACGGACTGGAGGTCGGCGAGGATCAGGATCGCGAAGAAGGGCACGCCGCGCCACAGGTCGGCGACGATGGCCGCCGGGAACACGGTCGAGGTGTCGGACAGCCAGCTGGTGCCGTAGGAGCCGATGCCCAGGTCCGCGAGGTAACGGGTGATGCCGGTCTGGGAGTTGTAGAGCAGCACCCAGATCGCGGAGGTCAGCACACCGGAGACGGCCCAGGGGGAGAAGACCATGGCGCGTCCCAGGCCCCGCCCGACGAAGGTCTGGTTGACGATGAGGGCCAGGGCGAGGCCGAACAGCAGTTGCAGGCCGACTTCGACGAAGACCCACTTGGCGCTGAAGACGAGACTGTCCCAGAACAGCGGGTCGTCGGTGAAGATGCGGACGAAGTTGTCGAAGCCCGCGAATCCGTTCCGCCAGGGCTTGGTGGGGTTGTAGTTCTGCAGGCTGTAGTAGAAGACGCTGATGACCGGGTAGGCGATGAAGCCCAGCATGAGCAGGGCGGCCGGTGCGATCAGCAGGTAGGGGAGCCTGCGCGGGGTGGCGGAGGCACGGCGCCGCCTCGGTGGCGCGGGCGGTTTCGCCACGGCTGCGGCTTGGGCCATGACTGTTCTCCGTTCTCAGTACGTCGTGCGTGCGCGGGAAGCGCTTTCTTGCTGTGCCGGGTCGTGCCGGGTCGTGCTGAGGTACCTGGGCGGTGCGGTGGTTCAGCCCGCGTACGGGTCCCGCACCGTGCCTGGACGAGCCAGGAACTCGAAGTCGCAGCCGGTGTCGGCCTGCGTGATCTGCTCGTTGTAGAGCGCGCCGTAACCGCGCTCGTAGCGGGTGGGCGGGGGCGTCCAGTCCGCCCTGCGCCGGTCCAGCTCCGCGTCGTCCACATGGAGATGGAGGGTGCGGGCCGCGACGTCGAGGGTGATGGAGTCGCCGGTGCGCACGAGGGCGAGCGGTCCGCCCACATGCGACTCGGGAGCGACGTGCAGCACACAGGCGCCGTAACTCGTGCCGCTCATCCGGGCGTCGGAGATGCGGACCATGTCCCGGACGCCCTGCTTGAGCAGGTAGTCGGGCAGCGGCAGCATCCCGTACTCGGGCATCCCCGGGCCGCCCTTGGGGCCGGCGCCCCGCAGCACGAGCACGTGGTCGGGGGTGATGCCGAGCGCGGGGTCGTTGATGGTCCGCTGCATCGTCTTGTAGTCGTCGAAGACGACGGCGGGTCCGGTGTGCTTGAGCAGGTGCTGCTCGGCGGAGATGTGCTTGATGACGGCGCCGTCCGGGCAGAGGTTGCCGCGCAGCACCGCGACCCCGCCCTCGGCGGCGACCGGGTTGTCCCGGGTCCGGATGACGTCGTCGTTGTGCACCTGCGCGCCGGCGAGCTGCTCCCGCAGCGTGTCGTACGCGACGGTCGGCCGGTCCAGGTGGAGCAGGTCCGTGATCCGGGAGAGGAACCCGGGCAGGCCGCCCGCGAAGTGGAAGTCCTCCATCAGGTACGTCTGTCCGCCGGGCCGTACGTTGGCCAGCACCGGCACCGTGCGGGCGACGCGGTCGAAGTCGTCGAGGGTGAGCCGGACGCCCACGCGGCCGGCCATGGCGATCAGGTGGATCACGGCGTTGGTGGAGCCGCCGAGGCCGAGCACGGTCGTCACGGCGTCGTGGAAGGCGTCGGCGGTGAGGATGTCGCTCAGCTTCCGGTCCCGGTGGACCAGTTCGACGATCGTCATACCCGCCCTGGCGGCCATCCGGTCGTGCCCGGAGTCGACGGCCGGGATGCTGGAGGCGCCCGGGACCGTGACGCCGAGCGCCTCGGCGGCGGCGGTCAGGGTGGAGGCCGTGCCCATCGTCATGCAGTGGCCGGGCGAGCGGGCCAGGCCGCTCTCCAGCTCCTGCATCTCGCAGTCGCCGATGACACCGGCCCGCTTGTCGTCCCAGTACTTCCACATGTCGGTGCCGGAACCGAGGACCTCGCCTCGCCAGTGGCCCGGCAGCATGGGCCCGGCCGGCACGAACACCGCCGGCAGGTCCGCGCTCGCCGCGCCCATGAGCAGGGCGGGCGTGGACTTGTCGCAGCCGCCCATCAGCACGGCCCCGTCGACCGGGTACGACCGCAGCAGTTCCTCGGTCTCCATGGCGAGCATGTTGCGGTAGAGCATGGGGGTCGGCTTCTGGAAGGTCTCACTCAGGGTCGAGACCGGGAACTCCAGCGGGAAACCGCCCGCCTGCCAGACACCGCGCTTGACCGCCTGGGCCCGGTCCCTGAGGTGCACGTGGCAGGGGTTGATGTCCGACCAGGTGTTGAGGATGGCGATGACGGGCTTGCCGAGGTGCTCCTCGGGCAGGTAGCCGAGCTGGCGGGTGCGGGCGCGGTGGCTGAAGGTACGCAGCCCTTCGGTGCCGTACCACTGGTGGCTGCGCAGGTCCTCCGGACGCTTCCTCGGTGTGCTCATATCGACCACCCGGCGGCGATGGCGGCGACCTCGGCCCGCTCGCTCTCGGGCAGCGGCCTGCTCGGCGGGCGGACCTCGCGGCGGCACAGCCCGAGGGAGGCGAGGGCCTCCTTGACGACGGTGACGTTGTTGGCGGAGCCGCTGTCGGCGCGCAGGTCCTCGAAGCGGCGGATCTGCTCCCAGACCTTCATGGCGGCCGGGTAGTCGCCGGAGCGCAGCGCCTCGAGCATGTTCAGGGAGACGGCCGGGGCGACGTTGACGAGCCCGGAGGTGAAGCCGGTGGCGCCCGCGGAGAAGTAGGAGGGCGCGTAGGGCTCGGCGAGGCCGGCCACCCACACGAACCGTTCCAGTCCTGCGTCCCGGGCGAAGGCCGCGAACCTGGCGGCGTCCGGGACGGCGTACTTCACGCCGACGACGTTCGGGCAGGCGTCGGCGAGTTCGGCGAGGCGGGCGCCGGTGAGCTGCGCGTTGCGGATGTAGGGGACGACGCCCAGCTCGGGCACGGCCTCGGCGACGGCGCGGTGGTAGTCGACCCACCCGGCCTGGGAGACGTACGGGTGGACGGGCTGGTGGACCATCACCATCCGGGCGCCGAGGTCCCGGGCGTGCCGGGCGGAGGCGACGGCGGTCGGGATGTCGTGCCCGACACCGACCAGGACGACGGCCCGCTCCCCGGCCTCGTCGATCGTCATCTCCGTGACGAGACGGCGCTCTTCGGGGGTCAGGGCGTAGAACTCGCCGGTGTTGCCGTTCGGGGTGAGGGTCGTGATGCCGCCGTCGAGCAGACGGCGCAGCAGGGCCCGGTAGGTGTCCTGCTCGACGGAGCCGTCCTCGGCGAACGGGGTCACCGGGATCGCCACGACGTCGGCCAGGGCCGCCCGCTGGGTCTCGAACGCCACGCTGCTCATTCCTGACCTTCCTGTTCCAGTCCTGCCTGGGGGAAAGCACGCTGCACGAAGGACGCGATGTGGGAGTGCAGGGCGCGCGCCGCGCCGTCGGCGTCGCCGTCGAGGGCGAGCCGGAGGATCTCGCGGTGCTCGTCGGCCTCCCGCTCCCAGGAGGGCGAGGCGGCCCACGCGACGGCGGAGACGAGGGCGGCCTGGTCGCGGACCTCGTCGAGCATCCGGCCGAGCAGCGGGTTGCCGCACGGCAGGTACAGGGCGCGGTGGAACTCCCGGTTGGCGAGGGAGCGTTCGGCGGTGTCGGTGGCGACATCGGCCCGGGTCAGCGCGTCGCGGGCGGCGTCCAGGGAGGCCCCGCGCCGCACGGCGCGCTTCAGCGCCTCGGGCTCCAGCAGCAGCCGCACGTCGTAGACCTCGCGCGCCATGTCCGCGTCCACCATGCGCACCGTGACGCCCTTGTACTGGCTCATCACGACCAGCCCGGTCCCGGCGAGGGTCTTGAGCGCCTCGCGCACCGGGGTCTTCGACACCCCGAACTGCGCGGCCAGCTCGGTCTCGACCAGCGCCTGGCCCGGCGTCAACTGCCCGGTGAGGATGCGGTGTTTGATCCCCTCCAGCACGTACTGCGTGCGGGAGGGGATCGGCGTGGGCACAGAGGTCATGTGCGCCTCTCGGATCTCGCGTCCCTGGGGATCGCGTATCGGATCTCGCGTATCGCGTCTCATATATGACGTACGAAGTACGACGCGATGACGGTAAGAGGGCGCGTTTGTTTCGTCAATGCTTCTGACGCAGGAAGTAGCAATCGCTTTCTACGGCCTGGGCGTCCACCCCGGATCCCGCCCGCTCAGTCCCACCGCCCGGTCCAGCACGGACGCGTCCGGCCCGACGGGGACGACGGGGCCGAAGATGTCACCCCGGCCGGGGTCGTCGACCGCGGCGGCGAGGAAGCCGTGGCAGACCTGGAGCGCGGCCGGATCGGGGGTGTACACCTGGCCCGTCGCGCGGGCCAGGTCCCAGCCGTGGATCACCAGCTCGTCGGTGGCGACGAGTCCGGCGACCTCGCCGGGCAGGTCCACGCCCCCGGCCCGGGTCATGCCGGTCCAGGCGGCCGGGTCGCGCCAGGCCTCGGCCAGTTCGGCGAGGACCTTGGGCAGCTCCTCGCGCCAGCCCGGCCCGATGTCCGGGAGCGCGAAGTCCGGGCTGGTGTCGGTGGTGACGCCCAGGTCCTTGCGGCCGGCGTCACGGAAGGCGACGGTCAGTCCCACCAGGTGGCCGAGCAGGTGGCGCACCGCGTACTCCGGGCAGGGTGTCGGGTCCGCCAGTCGCTCGTCGGTGACGCCTTCGGCCAGGCGCGCCAGGACCGCCGTCTGCGGTCCGAGGTCGAGGGCCGGGTTGGTGTCGGTCATCCGCTGTTCCTCCTGGTTCGGGTACCTGGAAGGCAGACCGACGGCGACCGCGGAACTCATCGCCCGGCCGCCCGTTTCCTACGGCATCTTCCCGATCCTTGCTCACGGGCCTTAGCGCCACGATGACCAGGCATGACGACCTCGACGACCTGGCCCGTGGTGCGTGTCCTGCGCGACCGCACCGCGGGGCTCTGTCTCTCCGGAGTGGTGGTCTCCGGCTTCGGCACGTCGGCGCTGTGGCTGGCCTCCGGAGTGTGGGTCAAGGACCTCACCGGCTCGGACGGCCTGGCCGCGCTGTGCCTGCTCGCCATGTGGCTGCCGACTCTGGCCGGACCGCTGCTGGGCATCCCCGCCGACCGGGTCCGCCGCAAACCGCTGCTGATCGGCGCGAACCTGCTGCTGGGCGCCCTCCTGCTCGCCCTCGTGGCCGTCGACGGCCCGGGTGATCTCTGGCTGCTCTACGCCGTGCTGTTCGTATACGGCGCCGCGGGCGTCGTCCACGACGCGGCCGAGTCGGCCCTGGTCGCGACCGCCGTCGGCCCGTCCCTGCTCGGCGACTTCAACGGTCTGCGCATGACGGCCGCCGAGGGCATGAAACTCCTGGCCCCGCTGGCGGGCGCGGGCCTGTACGCGGTGTACGGCGGCGCGGGCGTCGCCCTCCTGGACGCGGCCACGTTCCTGCTGGCCGCCTGCCTGTACACGGCGCTGCGGGTGCGGGAGGAGAAGCCCGCGCCGCCCACCGGCAGCCGTCGGCAGCGGACCGCCGAGGGCGCCCGCCACCTGTGGGCACACCCCGTGCTGCGCCCCCTGGTCCTGGCGGGCGGCGCCACCATGCTGTGCGCGGGCCTCAACGGCGCGATGGTCTACGCCGTGGTCGACGGCCTCGGGCACTCCCCCGCGTACGCCGGTGTGCTGTACGCCGTGCAGGGCGCCGGGTCGGTCGCGGTCGGCCTGCTCTCCGGCACCGCCCTGCGCCACCTGGGCGCGCGGCGCTTCGCGGTGTACGGCATCGCCCTGCTGGCCGTCGCGGTGGCCCTGCGGGCGGTGCCGTCCGACCCGGTGACGCTGGTGAGCAGCGCGGCGATCGGCGCGGGACTGCCCGCCGTGCTGATCGCCACGCTGACGTCCGTGCAGCGCGAGACGCCGGGCCTGCTGCTGGGCCGGGTCACCGCCACCGCCAACACGCTGGTCTACGCCCCGAACGTGGCCGGGCTGGCCGCCGGGGCGGCCCTGGTCGAGCTGGTGAGCCACCGGCTGGTGCTGGTGGCCCTGGGCGCGGCCCTGCTGGTGACGGCGGCCGCGCTGGGTCAGCGCCCGGCGAGAGCGGAGCGGACGGTCTCCAGGTCGCCGTCGGACGCCAATCCGGCGTGATACAGCCGCAGTTCGGTGGCGCCGAGCCGACGGGCCTCGGCCGCGTCGGCAGCGAGGGTACCGGGGCTGCCGCCCATGCCGGAGACGACGGTGAAGTTGGCGGCGATGACGGCGTTCTCACGGCCTTCCCGCGCGAACGGCGCCAGGCTGCCGGTGCCGCCCGCGCAGGGCACGACCACCCCGTCCGCGACGGACAGGATGTGCGCCGGGTCGACCCCCGGGTTGGCGCCGACGTGGTACGATACCGGGTCCGCGTGCAGCAGCACCTGGAAGCCCTCGGGCGCCGCCGCCCGGACCGCCGCCACGGCCGCCTCCTGGAGCGTGCGGGCGGTCGCGTCGCGCCACGCGCGCGTGGTGTTCGCGAGCGTCTCGCCGAGGAGCTTCTCGATGCCCGTCCAGCCTCCGTCGGAGGGCGCCACCCCCTGCCACACCGGCTCCAGCGCGGTCCGTACGGCGGCGGCCAGCTCGTCGGCGTCCAGGCCGTGCCGTCCGTAGCCCTCCCGGCAGGACGGGCAGAAGCACAGCGCCATCAGGTACTGCCCGGCGTCCCCGAGGCCGACACCGCCGGTCTTGTCGTGGGCGTGCAGATGCTGCAGGCCGTACCAGCCGAGGGACTCCAGCTCGGTGCCGCGCGCCCCGGGCCGTACGGCCGCCTCGGCCGCCAGGTCGGTCAGGTACGCGCGCGTGGCGGGCTGGGCGATGCACGGCGCCCAGGGGTAGCGGTCGCCGTAGGCGTTGACGACCGAGGTGTCCGGGTGCTCGGCGCCCAGCCGGGAGTTGTGCGCGAGGACGACCCAGGTGTGCACCTCCAGGCCGGCGTCCGTGAGGGCGGCGGCGGCCTCGCCGAAGGCGTCACCGGGGGCCCAGTCACCGGCCGCGTAAGGGCGCAGCTGCCGCCCGTCCCAGCGGGCGTCCGCCGGATACAGCACGGCGGCGTGCTCGGCGGTGACGACGCGGTGGCGCGGGTGGCGGGGCGTGAGGGCGCGCGTGGAGTGGTAGGCGGCGGCCAGCGTCACCTGCTCCACGCCGAGCGCGGCGATCCGCGCGGGCGCCTCCGGATCTCCGTTGACGTCCCAGGGGTAGACGAATGCCGATGCCCTCACTTGGCCTCCTCAAGCAGCGCGTAGCCACGCTCGATCACTTCGGCGAGCTGCTTGACATGATCCTCGGCCGGCTCGTGCAGCGGGGGCCGGACCTCCCCCACGTCCAGTCCGCGCAGCCGTACGCCCGCCTTGACGAGGGCGACGGCGTAGCCGCGGCCCCGGGCGCGCAGTTCGACGAACGGCCGGTAGAAGCCGTCCAGCAGCTTCTCCACCACGCGGTCGTCGCCGTCGCGGAGTGCCTGGTGGAAGGCGAGGGCGATCTCCGGCGCGAAGCAGAACACGGCGGAGGAGTAGAGCGTGACGCCGAGGGCGCGGTAGGCGAGCTGGGTCTGCTCGGCGGTCGGCAGGCCGTTGAAGTACAGGAAGTCGCCGGGGCTCTCGGAGCGGACGGCGCTGACGACGCGCTGCATGAGGTCGAGGTCGCCGAGCCCGTCCTTGAGGCCGATGATCCCGTCCGTGCGGGCGAGTTCGACGACGCTCTCGGGGGTGAAGACGGCGTTGTCCCGCTGGTAGACGATGACCGGCAGGGCGGTCGCTGCGGCCACCTCCCGGTAGTGCCGCAGCAGGCCCTCCTGCGCGGCGACGACGAGGTACGGCGGCATGGCGAGCAGCCCGTCCGCCCCGGCCGCCTCGGCGAGCCGCGCGTAGCGCACGGCGAGCGCCGTGCCGTATCCGGCGCCCGCGACGACCGGCACGCGCCCCTCGGCCGCCTCGACGGCGACCCGTACGCACGCCTCGAACTCCTCGGGCGTGAGCGCGTGGAACTCGCCGGTGCCGCAGCAGGCGAACACGGCGGCGGCTCCGGCCTCCACCCCGCGCCGGACATGCGTGCGGTAGGTGCCGAGGTCCACGGAGCCGTCGGTGCCGTAGGCGGTGACCGGGAAGAACAGCGGCCCGCTGGGGATGTTGAGTCGAGCGGCGAGAGGGGCTGACGTCACGAGCTCTCCCGGTTCCATATTCATGATTGGCGTCTATATTTCTGAACGAGTCCACGCTAAGGTGCCCACTCGGGGCCGGTCAAGCACACGAACCCGCGACGCACCAGCGGATTCACCTCTTCCGTGCCCTACTTGACGGGCTCCGCCCCGGCTCCTTAGCGTGTCCACGCATATGAATGCTGTGCGCTCATGTGCACCGTTGGCGATCAAGGAGACCGCGGATGCCCGCTCCCCGTACCGTCCTGCTCACCGGCGCCGCCGGCGGCCTCGGCACGCTGATGCGGGACCTGCTCCCGGCCTACGGCTACGACCTGCGCCTGCTGGACATGCGCCCGGTCGAGGGCGCACCCGACGCGATCACGGCCGACCTCGCCGACAAGGACGCCGTGCGCGAGGCGGTCCGGGGCGTCGACGCGATCATCCACCTCGCGGGCATCTCCCTGGAAGCCTCCTTCGAGAAGATCCTCAAGGCGAACATCGAGGGCACCTACCACCTCTACGAGGCCGCCCGAGAGGAAGGCGTCGGCCGGATGGTCTTCGCCTCCTCCAACCACGCGGTCGGCTACACCCCGCGCCCCCAGGGCCACGACCCCCTGATCCCGGTCGACACCCCCCGCCGCCCCGACACCTTCTACGGCCTGTCCAAGTGCTTCGGCGAGGACCTCGCGCAGTTCTACTGGGACAAGCACGGCCTGGAGACGGTCTCGGTGCGGATCGGCTCCTGCTTCCCCGAACCGACCAGCGTGCGCATGCTCTCGGTGTGGATGAGCCCCGCCGACGGCGCCCGCCTCCTCCACGCGGCCCTGACCGCCGAGCGCGTCGGCCACACCGTCGTTCACGGCTCCTCCGCCAACACCCGGCTGTGGTGGGACCTCACCACCGCCCGGGCACTCGGCTACGAGCCGCAGGACGACTCCGAGCCATGGGCCGAGAAGCTCATCGCCGAGCAGGGCGAGCTGGACCCGGACAACGAGGCGCACGCCTGCCTCGGCGGCCACTTCGTGACGGACCCGCCGATCTGGCCGTACTGACCGGAAGGAGTCGTCGCGAGAGGGCGGGCGGGCACCGAACGGGCCCGCCCGCCCCCCTGTTCGGGCACGATCGCTGCCCGCTCTCACGCGCCGATCACCGCCGACGCAGGTCCGCGGCGGGCACGCCCCGCGTCGAACGGGCGTAAACGGGCAGCATCGAACCCGCAACAGACCTGGTCAGTGCCGC
This sequence comes from Streptomyces sp. NPDC033136, assembly GCF_055578235.1. Taxonomy (NCBI): domain Bacteria; kingdom Bacillati; phylum Actinomycetota; class Actinomycetes; order Kitasatosporales; family Streptomycetaceae; genus Streptomyces; species Streptomyces sp. NPDC033136. Next base: position 386,945 of record NZ_JBVIPD010000005.1, on the reverse strand, counting down.
GACCCCGCTGTAGAAATTCCCCCACGGGCCCCATCGGGCCCGAACGGGCGGCAGCAGCGGAAGGCAGGTGGCGGCATGAGCACGAGGACGGCGGAAGAACGCCAGCGCGAGATCGTGCTGGCCGCGCGGAGCGCCGGCTCCGTCGATGTCACCGCCCTCGCCGCCGAACTGGGCGTGGCCAAGGAGACCGTACGCCGGGACCTGCGCGTCCTGGAGGAACATGGTCTGCTCCGCCGCACCCACGGCGGCGCCTACCCCGTGGAGAGCGCCGGTTTCGAGACGACGCTCGCCTTCCGTGCCACCAGCCACGTCCCCGAGAAACGCCGGATCGCGGCCGCCGCAGCCGATCTGCTCGGGGACGCCGAGACGGTCTTCGTCGACGAGGGCTTCACCCCGCAGCTCATCGCCGAGGCACTCCCCCGGGACCGGCCGCTGACCGTGGTCACCGCGTCCCTGCCCGTCGCGGGCGCGCTCGCCGAGACCGACACCGTGTCCGTCCTGCTGCTCGGCGGCCGGGTCCGCTCCGGCACCCTCGCCACCGTCGACCACTGGACGACGAAGATGCTGGCCGGCTTCGTCGTCGACCTGGCGTACATCGGCGCCAACGGCATCTCCCGCGAACACGGCCTCACCACACCCGACCCGGCCGTCAGCGAGGTCAAGGCGCAGGCGATCCGGGCCGCGCGGCGCACGGTGTTCGCGGGTGTGCACACCAAGTTCGGCGCCGTCAGCTTCTGCCGGTTCGCGGAGGTCGGCGCCCTGGAGGCGATCGTGACGAGCACCCTGCTCCCCGCGGCCGAGGCCCACCGCTACTCCCTGCTGGGGCCCCAGGTCATCCGCGTCTGACGCACGAGCCGCACCCCGCGGGCCCCACCCGAAGGGCCGGCGCACCCCACCGAAGCACCCCCGCATGACACCCGTTTCCCCCAACAGTCCTCTTTGTACCCAAATGTTCAGGAGCACTCCATGAGAACCCAGAGCCGACGCGCGCCACGCGCCCTTCTCGCCGTGGCAGCCGTAGGGACGCTGATCACCTCACTCGCCGCATGCTCGGGCGCCGGCGGGTCCGGATCCACCGGCGGCGACTCCATCAACGTCCTGATGGTGAACAACCCGCAGATGGTGGAGTTGCAGAAGCTCACCGCCGGCAACTTCACCAAGGACACCGGCATCAAGGTGAACTTCACCGTCCTGCCGGAGAACGACGTCCGGGACAAGATCAGCCAGGACTTCGCCAACCAGGCCGGCCAGTACGACGTCGCCACCCTCAGCAACTACGAGATCCCCATCTACGCCGAGAACGGCTGGCTCCACTCCCTGGACTCGTACGTCGAGAACGACAAGGCCTTCGACCAGGACGACATCCTCACCCCGATGACGCAGGCCCTCACCGCGGAGGACGGCAACCTCTACGGCGAGCCCTTCTACGGCGAGTCCTCCTTCCTGATGTACCGCAAGGACGTCTTCGGGAAGGCGGGCCTGACCATGCCCGACAAGCCCACCTGGCAGCAGGTCGCCGACCTCTCCGCGAAGGTGGACGCGGCCGAGTCCGGCATGAAGGGCATCTGTCTGCGCGGCCTGCCCGGCTGGGGTGAGGTCATGGCCCCGCTGACCACGGTGGTCAACACCTTCGGCGGCACCTGGTTCGACAAGGACTGGCAGGCGCGGCTGGACTCCGAGGAGTTCAAGGAGGCCACCCGGTTCTACGTCGACCTGGTCCGGGAGCACGGCGAGGCGGGCGCCGCCCAGGCCGGGTACGCCGAGTGCCTGAACAACATGACCCAGGGCAAGACCGCCATGTGGTACGACGCCACGGCCGGGGCCGGCTCCCTGGAGGCGAGCGGCTCCCCGGTCAAGGGCAAGATCGGCTACGTCCCGGCGCCGGTCGAGAAGACCGACAGCTCGGGCTGGCTCTACACCTGGGCCTGGGGCATCCAGAAGGCTTCCAAGAACGCCGAGAACGCCTGGAAGTTCATCTCCTGGGCCTCCGGCAAGGGCTACGAGAAGCTCGTCGGCGAGAAGATCGGCTGGGCCAACGTCCCCGCCGGCAAGCGGGCGTCGACCTACGACATCCCGCAGTACCGCAAGGAGGCCGCCGCCTTCGCCGACGTCACCCGGGACGCCATAGCGAGCGCCAAGCCCGACGACCCGGGCGTGCAGCCGCGGCCCGCGCCCGGCATCCAGTTCGTCGGCATCCCCGAGTTCACCGACCTGGGCACCAAGGTCTCCCAGGAGATCAGCTCCGCCATCGCCGGCCGGCAGTCCGTGGACAGCGCGCTGAAGAAGGCGCAGGACCTCGCCGAGGCCGTAGGAGAGAAGTACGAGGGATCATGACCGTCGCCACTCCCCCCACCCGGGTCGCCGCCCCCGAGCGGCCGGCGGCCCGGCGGCCGAACCGTATGCGGGCGTGGGCCACCCGGGCCCCCCTGCTGCCCGCGCTGATCTTCATGATCCTCGTGACGCAGCTGCCCTTCGTGGCCACGCTGGTGATCTCGTTCTTCGACTGGAACGCGCTGTACCCGGACGACCGCCACTTCGCCGGCTTCGCCAACTACGCGGAGGTGCTGAGCACGCCCGACCTGCGCAAGTCAGTGGGAACGACCGTCCTGCTGACCGTCACGGTCGTGCTCGTCAGCCTGGTGCTCGGACTGGCGCTGGCCCTGCTGCTCGACCGGAGGTTCCGGGGCCGGGCCGCCGTGCGCACCATGCTGATCGCGCCCTTCCTGCTGGTGCCGATCGCGGCCGCGCTGCTGTGGAAGCACGTGCTGTTCAACCCCGAGTACGGCCTGTTCAACGGCATCCTGAGCTGGATCGGCGGGGACGGCGCGCCCCAGCCGGACTGGATCTCCGAGATGCCGCTGATGGCGGTCGAGGCCTCGCTGATCTGGCAGTGGACGCCGTTCATGACGCTGATCCTGCTCGCCGGACTGCAGAGCCGCGACGCGCAGCTGCTCGAGGCGGCCCGCATGGACGGCGCGAACGACTGGCAGGTCTTCGTCCACATCACGCTGCCGCACCTGCGCCGCTACCTCGAACTGAGCGTGCTGCTCGGCTCGATCTACATCGTGCAGAACTTCGACGCGGTGTACACGATCACCTCCGGCGGCCTGGGCACCGCGAACCTGCCGTACACCATCTACCAGACCTTCTACCAGGCGCACGAGAACGGCCTGGCCTCGGCGGCCGGCGTGATCGTCGTCATCGGCTCGCTCATCCTCGCGACCTTCGCCCTGCGCGTCGTGTCGTCCCTGTTCCGCGCGGAGGTGTCCCGCTGATGAACACTGTCACCACCAGCGCCCCCCGACGGCCCACCCGACGGCCCCCGCGCCGCGGCCGGTTCCAGGGGGCCGCCCTGGGCATGGCCGCCTGGCTGGCCGGTCTCCTGTTCGTGCTGCCCCTCCTCTGGATGGTCCTGACCTCCCTCCACTCCGAGGCGGACGCGGCGACCAACCCGCCCTCCCTGGCGGCCTCGCTCACCCTGGACGGCTACCGCGAGTTCTTCGGCGTCGGCGGGGGCGCCAGCCCCTGGCCCGCGCTCATCAACTCGATGACGGCCTCCGTGGTCTCGACGCTGCTGACCCTGCTCCTCGCCCTGCCGGCGGCGTACGCGCTGTCCATCCGGCCGGTGAGGAAGTGGACCGACGTCATGTTCTTCTTCCTCTCCACCAAGATGCTGCCGCTGGTGGCGGGCCTGCTACCGATCTACCTGTTCGCGAAGAACACCGGCCTGCTCGACAACATCTGGGCCCTGGTCATCCTCTACACGGCCATGAACCTGCCGATCGCGGTGTGGATGATGCAGTCGTTCCTCTCCGAGGTGCCGGCCGCGATCATCGAGGCGGCGCAGATCGACGGCGCCCGGCTCCCCACCATCCTGGGGCGCGTGGTGGCCCCCATCGCCCTGCCCGGCATCGCGGCGACGGCTCTGATCTGCTTCATCTTCAGCTGGAACGAACTGCTCTTCGCCCGGGTCCTCACGGGCGTGGTCGCCGAGACCGCCCCCGTCTTCCTGACCGGCTTCATCACCAGCCAGGGCCTGTTCCTGGCGAAGGTGTGCGCCGCGTCGCTCGTCATCTCCCTGCCGGTGCTCGCCGCGGGGTTCGCCGCCCAGGACAAGCTGGTCCAGGGTCTGTCGTTGGGAGCCGTGAAATGAAGGCCGCCGTCATCGAGTCCGTGGGCAAGGCCGTCGTCGCCGAGGTCCCGGACCCGGCGCCAGGACCGCGCGATGTCGTGGTCGAGGTCGCGGCGTGCGGCCTGTGCGGAACCGATCTGCACATCCTCCAGGGCGAGTTCGCCCCGAAGCTGCCGATCGTGCCAGGGCACGAGTTCGCGGGCGAGGTGGTCGGGGTCGGCACCCGGGTCACCGAACTGGCGGTGGGCGACCGGGTCGCGGTGGACCCGTCCCTCTACTGCTACGAGTGCCGCTACTGCCGTACGGGCCACAACAACCTCTGCGAACGCTGGGCGGCGATCGGCGTGACCACGGCCGGCGGCGCGGCGCGGTACGCGGTCGCCCCCGTGGCGAACTGCGTGAAGCTCCCGGACCACGTCCGCACGGAGGACGCGGCGCTCGTGGAGCCACTGTCCTGCGCGGTCCGCGGCTACGACGTGCTCCAGTCCCGCCTCGGCGCACACGTGCTGATCTACGGCTCCGGCACGATGGGCCTGATGATGCTGGAGCTCGCCAAGCGGACGGGCGCGGCGAGCGTGGACATGGTGGACGTCAACCCGCAGCGCCTGGAGACGGCGCGCCGTCTGGGCGTCTCGTCGTCGGCGGCCAACCCCGACGAACTGGACCGCCCGCAGGGCTGGGACCTGGTGGTCGACGCGACCGGCAACGCGGCGGCGATCCAGGACGGCCTGGACCGGGTGGCGAAGGCGGGCACGTTCCTCCAGTTCGGCGTGGCCGACTACGCGACGCGCGTGACGATCGACCCGTACCGCGTCTACAACCAGGAGATCACCATCACCGGTTCCATGGCGGTGCTCCACAGCTTCGAGCGCGCGGCCGAGCTGTTCGCGAACGGCGTCCTCGACCCCGACGTCTTCATCAGCGACCGGATCCCGCTGGAGCGGTACCCGGAGGCACTGGAGCAGTTCGCGGCAGGGGTCGGCCGCAAGATCGTGGTCGTGCCGTAGGGCACGGACCGCTCCGGGGCGGGGGCGGGCGAAAACCGGTGGGGCGCCTGCCCCTGCCCCCGTACGCTCGCACGCATGCCACGACCACACGGCTTCGACTACGAGCGGCACCCGGGCGGAACCGTCCGCATCACCCATCACGGCCGCCCCGCCACCACGCTGAACAGCCCCCGGGCCGAGCAGTTCCTCGCCGAGGTCGAGGCCTCCGACCCGCAGCTCGTCATGGCCCGCTGGACCGGCAACTACAAGCGCGGCAACGAACGCACCGCCCGCGATCATCCCCGCAACCGCCGTTGACCCGAATGGGCGCAAGGTAAGGGAACGGCAAAACCGCCTCGCTCGTTCACCCGGCATGACAGCTATGACCCCCGGCTCGAACATCCCCCTGTCCGCCGCCCGCGTGACGGTTGACGTCGCCGCCCCGGTGCGGCTCGACGTATCGGGCCTGCTGCTTACCGCCGACGGCAAGGTGCGCTCCGACGACGACTTCATCTTCTACAACCAGCCGTCGGGCCCGGGCGTGACGTACCGCTCGGGCGGCGGCACCACGCCCGACGCGATCGTGGTCGACACGGCGGCCGTGCCGCCCGGCATCGAGAAGATCGTCGTCACCGCGAGCCCGGACGCCGCGGGCCAGACCTTCCGGGGCATCGAACCGACGGCCACGGTCCGCAACGCGGACGACAGCTCCGTCCTTGCCTCGTTCACGCCCCCGCAGCTCGGCGACGAGACGGCTCTGGTGATCGTGGAGATCTACCTGCGCAACGGCCAGTGGAAGGCCCGAGCCGTCGGCCAGGGATACGCCAACGGCCTCGCGGGCATCGCCACGGACTTCGGCGTCACGGTGGAGGAGCCGGCCGCCGCGGCCCCGGCCCAGCCGGTGACCCCGCCGCCGGCCCCGGTGCAGCCGCCGGCCCCGCCCGTCACCTCGCCCACGGCACCTCCGGCCGCCCCGGCCACCCCTCCCCCGCCCGCGCCCGGCTCGGGCAAGGTCAACCTCGACAAGGGCCGCGTCAGCCTCCAGAAGAACCAGACCGTCTCCCTGATGAAGGGCGGCCGCCCGCTGCTCTCCTCGGTCAGGATGGGCCTCGGCTGGGAGCCGGCGTACCGCGGCAAGGACATCGACCTGGACGCCTCGGTCATCGCCTACGGGCCGCAGCGCAACCACATCGACAGCTGCTACTTCGGCAAGCTGCAGATCGTGGGCGGCGCGATCCGGCACTCCGGCGACAACCTCACGGGCGAGGGCGGCGGCGACGACGAGGTCATCACGGTCGACCTCGGCCGCCTCCCCCAGGAGGTCACCGGCCTGGTCTTCACGGTCAACTCCTTCTCCGGCCAGAAGTTCACGGAGGTCGCCAAGGCCTACTGCCGCCTCCTGGACGCCACGACCGGCGAGGAACTGGTCCGCTTCGACCTCACCGGAGCCGAGCCCCAGACCGGCGTGCTGATGGCCAAGCTGATCCGCCAGTTCTCCGGCGAGTGGGACATGACGGCCATGGGCGACTTCGTGAAGTCCCGCACCGTGAGGGGGATGGTGAAGCCAGCGGCCCAGGCGCTGTAGCGCCCTCACGACCGACGTCCGGGACGCCCCCGCCAGGGGGCGTCCGGCGTCCCGAACCCCAGACCGCGCCCGCGCGCCGGACCGCCGCACCGAGCATCCCGGCGACTGGGGCCGCCGGGACGCGAGACCGCCGGGTCCCACCCACGCCGCGTCAGCTGTCCCGCGGCCGCAGCCCCTCCGTCAGCAACCCCAGATAGCGCCGGATGTGCCGGCCCTCCCCGTCCGCCAGCTCCGACGCCGTCGCCATCCCGTGGGCCAGCCGCAGCACATCCCTCGGCTCCACGTCCCGCCGCAGCGTGCCCTCCCGCTGCGCCGCCCGGACCAGCCGCCCCGCCGCGCTCCTCACCGAGTCACCGCAGGCCGTGGCCACGGCCGAGTCGCCCTCGGTGACGGCCGGGCCGAGGAGCGCCGTCAGGCCGCGCATCCGGATCATCCCGGCACCGAGTTCGTACAGCCACTCCACCAGCGCCTCACCCGGCGGCAGTTCGGCCGCGAGCGTGTCGGCCCGGGCCGCGAGCGCCTCGATCCGGTCCAGGTACGCGGCCTCCAGCAGGGCGTGCCGGGTCGGGAAGTGCCGGTACAGCGTGCCGGAGCCGACCCCGGCCCGCTTGGCGATGTCGTCGAGCGACGCCCCTTCCCCGTACTCGGCGAACGCCTCCACGGCCACCCGCAGCAGCCGCTCGTGGTTACGCCGGGCATCCGCCCGCATGGGCCTGACCTGCGCCACGCAACCACTCCTCACGAACCGGGGACCCTCTCCGCACCTTACCGACAACCGCGTCCCGCGAGGCGGACGAAGGCGCGGGCCCGGCGTCCGCGCTCACGGGCGTACCCCGGGATGTCGTGAACGTTCACGTGCGTTCGCCGTCGCGGAGCGGGGCGCCCGAGACCCCGTGGGAAGAGAACTGCACGGCTGGTCCCGAGGCGAGACCCGTACCGCCGTCAGGCGGAGGCGCGGACCACCAACTCGGGCGCCACCCACGCGTCCGCGCCCCGCAGCGGCTCCTCACCCGCGCGCAGCCGGGCCACCTGCTCCACGGCCAGCCGTCCCAGCTGCCGCTTGTCGATGTGCAGGGTGGTCAGGGCGGGTTCCACCAGCTCGCCCAGGGAGAGACCGTCGAATCCCAGCACCGCCAGATCGTCCGGAACGCTCCGGCCGTGGCGGCGGGCGGTGCGCATCGCCCCGACCGCGATCAGGTCGTTGAAGCCGAAGACCGCGGTGATGTCCGGCCGCGCCGCCAGGAGCCGTTCCATCCCGGCCTCGCCGCCGGCCACACTGTGCTCGGGGCAGGTGACGACCCAGTCCTCGTCGACCGGCAGGCCGAGCCGGCACGCCTGCTCCAGGAAGGCCTGCCTGCGGGGGCCGGGGCCGTGCACGCCGTCCAGCATGCCGATCCTGCGGTGCCCAGCGCCGAACAGGTGGTTCATGCCCTGCTCGACACCGGCCGCGGCGTCGATACCCACGGCCGCGAACCGGGTCTGCTGCGGTCCGCGCTCCAGCAGCACCAGCGGCACGCCTCCGAGGTGCCGGGCGAGGACGTCGTCCGGGTCCTTGAAGTAACCCACGACCGCGTCCGCCTGGTGCGAGAGCACGTCGAGGGCCTGCCGCTCCCTGGCCTCGTCGATGCGGGAGTCCCACACGACCACCTGCCAGCCGCGCTGCTCGGCCGCCTCCAGCACCCCGGCGGCCACCTCGGGGAAGAACGGGTTGCGCAGGTCCGGGATGACCAGGCCCGCCGTCACCGCCCCCTTCTGGACGAGTCCACGCGCGAACCGGCTGGGCCGGTAGTCCAGAAGCCGGGCCGCCTCCAGGACCCGCTCCTTGGTCGCCGGGTCGATCTCACCCTTGTCGTTGACCGCCCGGGAAACCGTCTGCCGTGACACCCCGGCCAGGCGGGCGACGTCGTGGATCGTGGCCCGGCGCCGGGCACCCTCGGGCCGGTCGGCACTCGGCTCCGCAGGCTGATTGTCCGTCCACACGTCGAGCACTGTATCCGGCGCCGCACGGCTCCCGGCAGGGGCCGCCGGGCGGTCCTGTCAGCCGTCGAGCTCGGTGAACAGCGTCAGCTGGAGGGCGCCCGGGGCTTCGAGACGGGAGTTGAGGGAGTTCCAGGGGGTGCGCGTCGACTCGGCGACGACCTCGACCTCGTCGATGAACGCGGCGTGGTGGGGGCCGCTGAAATGCCGGATGTCAGTACGAGCTTCAACAAGAGGCCGGACAGGCCCGTGGCCCGCACTCCCCACGCGGTGCGGGCCACGGGTCCTCAGGCCACCCAGGGCCAGTCGGCGTCCCGGGAGGCCTCGATCAGCGGAACCATCCGGAAAGCGGCGTCCGAGAGCCCTCCGAACGTGTGCCGGTTCCCCGTGCCCGACGGGCCGTGGCCCGCCTGGTATCCGGCGAGGTTCCAGGTGTAGACCGGCACGTCGGCCGGGATCTGCTCCGCCGGGTCGCCCCGGTGGTGGTGCGTGTACTGCTCGTCGGTGACGATCAGCACCCGGTCGTGCTTCCTGTAGTGCCGGCGCACCGCCTCGGTCGTGTCGGTGCCGCCGAGGCCGTGGAAGCGGTCGAGGACCTTGAGCACCGACTCACCCTCGCGGAACCTCACGCGCTCGCTCGTCGAGCCGAACTCGACCAGGTCCGCGCGCTCCGCCCGCAGCGCGATCGCCGTGCCGAAGACCGCCGCCGCGTCGGCCCAGGTGAGCTCGGAGCGGCCGGACAGCCGCGACCAGAACATCGAGCCCGAGCGGTCCACGAGCACCAGCGTCCGGCCGGGCAGCGCGGGCACATGGGCCAGCGAGTGACCGAGCGCCCGCTCCAGGGCGTACGACCAGCGCAGCGACGGCGCGTGCTGGTACGCGGCGAGGTAGCGGAAAGGGAACTGCCGCGAGCGCGCGACCTCCGCCGGGTCGCTGATCCGCGCGGCGACCCGCTCGGCCACCTCGTCCGAGACACCGGCCTCGTCGAAGTTGCGCAGGTTGCGCACGAGCGCCATGACGCCCATGGACGGAATCACGGCCTCCCAGGCCGCCCGGTCCATCGGCCCCTGCAGCCAGCCCGCCAGCGCCTCCCACGTCATCCCGGCCTCCGCCAGCCGCTCGGCACCGCCCTCGGCGGTCACGACCGCGCGCCGCTCCTCGACCGGCAGCGCCATGAGCGCGCGGTGCGCGGTGAGGGTGCGGTCCGACGCGGGCGGTACGGCGGTGTCCGGGTGGTGCCGCCGGTCGAGGGCGTACCGGAACAGCTCGCCCTGCCACGGCTTGTCCGCGTCCGGGGCCGCGTGCACGAGGTTGAGGATGTCGCCGAAGCGGTAGCCCTTGGACGCGGTGTCGTACTTCAGCAGCGACTTGCCGTGGTAGAGCCGGCGTACGGCGTCGGAGATGCCGCGCTTGACCGGCTTGGGCACGCTGCGCCCGTAGGTCGCGGTCCAGTAGGCGAGCAGTTCGCCCGGCTCGTCGGGCCGCTGGAGCACGGAGTCGACGACCTGCCGGTTGGACGGGCCGCCGGTCGCGCCCGCGTCCAGGCGGGCCTTGACGTACTCGGCGGCGCCCACGACCGCGGCCGTGCGCAGATGGCCCGCGCCACGCAGCCAGCCGAGCAGACCGGCCGTCCACTCCGGGTCAGTGACGGCGAGTTCGCGCATCAGCCTCGCGAAGCGGTCGTCGCGGTCGGCGCCGGTCTCGTAGAAGCTCTGCTGGCCGGCGAAGTGGGACACGGCGAGCAGGAAGAGCTCGGAGCGCGCGTCGCGCTCGCGGCCCCGGCCTCCCTCGTAGGTCCGCAGCACACGTCCCGTGGACGTCACTCGCGAGACGGAACGGGCTCGTGCCGCCCTGCCGTTGAATCGCGCCATGGTGAATTCCCCCGAATTCGTTCGTGTTTCGAGGGAAACGCGGCAGGAAAAAGGTGGGTGCCCGAGAACAGAAGTCGGCGACGGACTTTTTCCGGATGCTCTGCCTATTGAGCTACAGCGACCCGAAGTCGCTGACGGGACTCGAACCCGCAGCCTTCCGATCCCAGGAAGTAACCGTTGCCTGCGCACCGGGCACCCACCCGATGCCGCGCCTCCCGAGATCAAGTCGGCTGCGGCGTCGGATTCTTTGGAAGAGAAGTAGCCGCTGCCATCGCACCGGGAAGTGCGTGACGTTGTGATCTCACTGTAGGAGGCGCGGTACGGGACCTGCGAGTGAATTAATCACCGCTTCTGGCGCGTCCAGTGACCGGTGACGGCGAGCACGGTGCCAAGCAGCAGGACAGCCAGGATGCCCAGGGCCTGGATGCCGGCGTGAAGGGTCTTGGCGCCCGGTGAGAAAGTGCTGGACGCATCCGCAGCCGTTACCGTTCCTAATCAGTGAGCAGGAGTGAGTCTTGGACCCAGGCCTGGTCAGCTGGCGCATCCCGAACGGTTGTGGATGCGCTGGTCACCCGCGTTCGCGCCGCGTCCGGCGACACGGATCGTGTCCGTGGTCCGGGTATGCGGGGGCGGGTTTCCTCACGCCCACGGGTTCCGTGTCCGGCCTGGGCGGTCCGATGCCCCACACGATCGCTCTGGTCGTGTGGGGGCGGTGCCGTCCGTCGCCGGACACGGTGCCCGAGAGCGCGTCGCCCGATCGCGACGCCAGCGGCGTCGTGGCGGGTGGTCTTGCGGTTCTTGCTGTTGAGGGGCTTCTGCCAGTGCTCGGCGCCCCAGCGGGAGGTGTAGGCGGGGTCGACGACGACGATGGTAATGCCGAGTTCGGCGGCCATGGACACGAGCCGTGCCCGCAGTTTGGCGACGGGCATGCCGGAGATCAGCTTGCGGAACCGCTTCCTGCGGCCGTGCTTCTCCCGCGTCTTCTCCGCGCCGAAGTCCAGGTCCTCGATCGCGATGGAGACGCCTTCGTGCCGTGCCCAGCGAAGGAGGCGGGTGAGGGCGTGCCTCACCTGGGCGTCCCGGTAGGTGGCCGGCCCGTCGAGGTCGTAGAAGAACCGGCGGGGCTCACCCATGGGGTTGCCGTGCTCATCCAGACGCCACGCTGCGAAGTGGCCGGCGTTGGTGTCCACACCGATGAGCCCGTTCGCTCTGGCTGCGGTCAGGGCAACGGTCTGGACCGGCGGGATCGTCCACGACGCGGTGAGGTACCAGCGGCCCCGGACCACGTCCAGGTGGATGCGGTAGGCGACAGCACGGTTCGCCGATACGCGGCCGGCCCACTCTTCGCCGCGGTGGCGGAAGTTGATCCGGCCGTCGAGCACGTACCGGCCGCGCGGGGCGCCGGCCAGGTGCGCCAGCGGAGCCGGGAGCTTGATGCTGACCTCGCCGTCGGAGCTGACGCGGATGGTCTCGTTCCCGAAACGCTTCCCCGACTCCCCGTCTGCCTGGAGGAACCAGCGTCCGGCATTCCAGCGTTGCCGCCACTCGTACTCGGTCAGCTGGGCGGCTTCCAGATTGTGCCGGCTGCGGGCCAGTCGCTTCCCGCCCCGCGCCACGTGCACGACACCGGCCTCACGATCGGACCGCTCGCGCTCCAGCCGGTCTTCCAGCACATGCAGGCGCCGGGTCTTTTGGAACCACTCCCTCTTCGTGCGGTAGCCGCCCGGCGCCCGCTTCGTGCCCTTCTCCCCGACCGGCTGGGACAGGCGGTTCGCGATCGTGCGCACCCCGGCCTCAAGGTTGTGGATGTGGGCGAGTTGGGCACGGCGCGCCAGGCCCCACTGGTCGTGGGTGGCCTTCGTGATGCTCCCGGCCCAGCGCGAGGACGACTCCTCGGTCAGGGCCCGCTTACGCTCCGCCCACTGGTCGCTGCCGTGATCGGTACCCGCCCGGCAACGTGCCTTGAGGTCGGCGGAAGCCAGCGAACCAAGGTGTGCGCCCACCAGGGACAGCACCTCACGGTCCCGCTGGGACATGCCCTTGATGCTGGTGCGGATCGCCACCCCGGACGGGCCCAGCGCAACGAACGGCGCCTCGATCGTGCGCAGTGCGGAGTCAGCCATGCCCGGCGGCCTCCAAAGCCTTGCGGGCCCGGTTCTTCACCGACCGGCGACCGTACAGGCGAGCGCAGAACCAGGTCAGCACCTCCACCACGTCGCGCACCAGATCGTCTTCGGCCTCGCCGTCATCAAGGACCACGAGGCGGCGTCCATGCGCGCCCAAGGCGGCCTCGGCAAGTTCGGTGTTCATCCGGCCCAGCCGATCCTTGTGTTCGACCACCACCGTGGTCACGCCCGGATCGGCCAGCAGCCGCCTGACTTTGGGGCGGGCACCGTTCATACCGGATGCGATCTCCGCCTCCACCCGCACCACCCGGTGGCCGCCCTGCGCCGCCCACTGGGACAGCCGGGCGACCTGCCGGCCCAGGTCAGTCTTCTGGTCATGGGAGCAAACACGGGCATACAGGCCCAGCCCGCCGATCGCTTCGAGCGCGGCATTGACCCCCACGTTCACGAGGATCGTGCGCGAACCGACCCGCTGAGCCGGCACCGGCAGCGTCCCCTCACGGAACCAGCGATACGCGGTCTGCGGATGCCCGCCCTGCGCGTTCGCCCATTCCGTGAGAATCATGCTCTGACAACGACACTCACTCACACATGGTTACGCCCACTCACCCGACCTTGAAGACCAGCAGTTGAAGACCCCCGCCCGCGCCCGCGACGCCCCGCGATACGGACTCAGCCTCCCTGTTGCGACCGCGCCTTGAAGGCTGCCTTCCGCGCTTCCTTCGCGACCTTCTTGTCGGGATGCAGCCGCCCCATGGCCTCGAGCACATCAGCCGTAGCCGGATGATCGACCCGCCACACCGCGGCGAAGAATCCGCTGTGCTGCTGCGCGAGCCCCTCCACCAGCGCCCGCAGCTCCTCGGAGTTGCCCTCCGCCGCCAGCTGCGCGGCCACCGTGTCGATGGTCAGCCAGTACACCATCGCCTCGGAAGGCGCGGGCACGTCCACCGCACCATGTTCGGTCAGCCACACCCGGGCGAGCCCGCCCAGCTCCGCGTCGTCGAGCACCTCCCGCAGCGCCGACTCGGCCGAGGCCCCCACCAGGGACAGCGCCTGCTGGCACCGCAGCCGCCGCAGCGGCGCCCCCGGGTCCGCGCCCCGTGCCGCCGCCAGCAACTCCCGTGCCGCGGCGAGCGGTTCCCGGCGCTCCAGCCACTGCTCCGTCTCGGCCTGCGCCGCCCCCGGCGGAAACACCGCCGTGCCGTCGAGCAGCGCGTCGGCTCCCTTGTCCGCGAAGTCCCCGACGGCCGGCGCCTCGAACCCGGCCTCCTGCAGCCGAACCCGCATGCCGTACACCCCGAGCCGGGTGAGCCGGACCATGCCGTACCGGGAGACGTCGGTGTCGTCGACGGGCGCCGCCGGCTCCTCCTCGGCGTCGGCCATGAGCGCCTCGTCCACGGGCTGGTACTCGACGAACCCCACCGGCTCCAGCATCCGGAACTGGTCGTCCAGCCGCATCATCGCGTCGGAGACCTGCTCCAGGACGTCGTTGGTGGGCTCGCCCATGCCGCTGGGCACGATCACCGAGGCGGCCAGTGCCGGCAGCGGCACCGGGGCGCCGCGGGGGGTGTCCTCGCCGGCGGTCAGCAGGTAGAGGTTGCCGAGCACGCCGTCGAGGAACTCGGCCTCGGCCTCCGGGTCCCAGTCGAGGGCGGAGAGGTCGACCTCGCCGTCCTCGGCGACGAGACCGTCCAGGTCGGGCACGCTCGCGTCGGCGAGCACGGTCTCCAGGGCGGTGAGCCACACGGCGAGCACGTCCTGCGGCGAGCCGCCGGTGAGCAGCGCGAGGCCCTCGCCCGCCGTGACGGTGCCCTCCTCCTCGTCGACGATCTCGAGGAGACCGGTGTCCACGGCCACCCGCCACGCCTCACTGGCGTCGGCGACGGCGTCGTCCCCGCTCAGCCCGAGCGCCTCGGCGGCGGCGGGCAGCTGTTCGTCGACGAGCCCGCCCCCGGCGTCGACCCGGGTCTCCGGCCCGGCCCAGCGGGCGAGCCGGGCGGCCCGGGACAGCAACGGCGTGGACAACGCGTCGCGCGCCAGCTCCGCTTCGGTGTGCAGCCGCACCGGCGGCAGGGGGGAGCTGTCTGACATCGGCTGTTTCTCCTAGCGCACCTCAGGTTACTCAGCCGCTCAGCCTAGACGGATTTCCACCCATGCCGCCCACTTCACCTCCCCGTCAGCCGCCGTACATGGCCGAAACCTTGACAAGTGGCGTGGCCAGGCTGGAGATTGACGCGCGTAGAAGACGGCGGACACTTGTTCACCGGGGCCGGCCCCACCAGGCCCACCGTCCACCGCGGTCTACGCGTGTCACCGCCCCGCCCCGCCCCACAGATGGCGGCAGTCAGCCGTTTCCGCATTCCGCCCTCGTCCCGGCGCCCTGTCACGTCCCCGGAGGGAATCCCGTTGCCGAGCAAGTCGTCCGCGCGTCTCGCCGCGCTCACCGTCGCCGCCGCGTGCTCCGCGGCATCCACGATCGTCCTCACCACCCCCGCACACGCGGAATCGGTCCGCATCCACGACATCCAGGGCAGCACCCGGATATCCCCGTACGCCGGCGAGCAGGTCACGGACGTGGCCGGAATCGTCACCGGCGTCCGGACCTACGGATCGTCCCGCGGCTTCTGGATCCAGGACCCGAACCCGGACGCCGACCCGGCGACCAGCGAGGGCGTCTTCGTCTTCACCGGTTCCGCCCCGAAGGGGGTCGCCGTCGGTGACTCCGTCACGGTCAGCGGCACGGTCTCGGAGTACGTCCCCGGCGGCACCGGGTCCGGCAACCAGTCGCTGACGGAGATCACCAAGCCCACGACCACGGTCGTCTCCAGCGGCAACGCGCTCCCCGCCGCCACGGCCGTCACCGCGAGGTCGGTCCCCGCCGCCTACGCGCCGGCCGGCGACCCCGCCGCCGGGGGCTCGATCAACGCCCTCCCCCTCCAGCCGTCGAAGTACGCCCTGGACCGCTACGAGTCGCTGGAGGGCATGTCCGTCCGTGTCACCGACACCCGTGTGGTCGGCGCGACCGACCCGTACACCGAACTCTGGGTGACGGTGAAGCCGTACGAGAACCGCACCCGCCGCGGCGGCACGGTCTACGGCTCCTACGCCTCCCAGAACACCGGCCGCCTCCAGATCCAGTCCCTGGGCTCGCCTTCCGCCTTCCCGAAGGCGAACGTGGGCGACACGCTCACCGGCACGACGGCGGGCCCCCTGGACTACAGCCAGTTCGGCGGCTACACCCTGGTCGCGAGCGAACTCGGCACCCTGAAGAGCGGGGACCTGCGGCGCGAGACGACGCGCAAGCAGAAGAACGGCGAGCTGGCGGTCGCCACGTACAACGTCGAGAACCTCGACCCGGCCGACAAGACCTTCGCCGCCCACGCCTCCGCGATCGTGAACAACCTGAAGTCGCCGGACATCGTGTCCCTGGAGGAGATCCAGGACAACAACGGCCCGAAGAACGACGGTACGGTCGCCGCCGACCAGACCCTGACCAAGCTGATCGACGCGATCGCAGAGGCGGGCGGCCCGACGTACGACTGGCGCTCGATCGACCCGGCCGACGGCACCGACGGCGGCCAGCCGGGCGGCAACATCCGCCAGGCGTTCCTGTTCAACCCGGAGCGGGTCTCCTTCGCGGACCGCGCGGGCGGCGACGCCACCACGGCGACCGGCGTGACGAAGATCCGCGGCAAGGCGCACCTGACGCTCAGCCCCGGCCGTATCGCCCCCGCCGACGAGGCCTGGAAGAACAGCCGCAAGCCGCTGGCCGGCGAGTTCGTCTTCCGCGGCCGCACGGTCTTCGTGATCGCCAACCACTTCGGTTCCAAGGGCGGCGACCAGAGTCTGACCGCCCAGTACCAGCCGCCGTCCCGCAGCTCCGAGACGGAGCGCCACCAGCAGGCCACCGTGGTGAACGCCTTCGTCAAGGACATCCTCGACACCCAGAAGAACGCGGACGTCGTCACGCTCGGCGACATCAACGACTTCGAGTTCTCGCGGACCACGAAGCTCCTCGAGGGTCGCGGCGAACTGTGGTCGGCGATCAAGTCGCTGCCCAGGAGCGAGCGTTACTCCTACGTCTACCAGGGCAACAGCCAGGTCCTCGACCAGATCCTGATCAGCCCGTCCATCCGCCGCGCCTGCGACTTCGAGTACGACAGCGTGCACGTCAACGCGGAGTTCCACGACCAGATCAGCGACCACGACCCGCAGGTCCTGCGCTTCCGCCCGTAGGACGGCCTGGGGCCGGCCGGCCACTCGGCCGGCCGGCCCCACGTCTCAGCCCGGCAGCAGCCCCAGGGCATGCTCATACCTGCTGCCGGTCGTCCCCTTCAACTGCGGATACGTCCGCACCCGCTCCCACGCATCGGTCGACGGCCCGGCCAGCCCCTGGTCATAGGCCTCCGCGCTCTCCCACTCGGCGTAGTTCAGTACATGCCCGCCGTCCGTACTGACGTGAAAGTGAGCGGACACCAACCCGGCATGCCCCTCCGGGTCGTCCTCCAGAGCCTTCAGCACGAGATCGACCCACTCCTCCCGGCGGTCCTCGCCCTCGAAGTCGGCCCGCACGGTGACGATCAGCCCGGGCACCCGCCCATCCCCCGCGACCCGCTCCCGACTGCGGTACCGCCGGTACCGCCCGATCCCGACCCGCTCGATCCCGGGCACGGCGGTGTCGATCTCGTCGACGCGTTCCTGGCGGTGCGTCTTGAAGAACGCCTCGTAGGCCTGCTCGCCGCGCCACTGCGAGTAGTGCATCAGCGTGGACCCGTCGTACCCCGTGTACACGTGATACCCCAGCAGATCGGCGGTCGGCCAGGGCCGCCGCTCCCAGGCCCGCCCGATCGCCTCCACGGTCCGCCGCTGCCGCTCGGGCGTCCCCACGCGCCAGGTACTGAAGAAGGGAACACCGATGCGGGGGTCGGTGAGGTCGGGGTGCTGCTCGGTTCGACGGCTCATGAACACTCCAGTCGTAGCGCCGGTCGCGTGCACACCTCACCTTTCAACCTCGACCAAGCTTGAGGTCAAGTGGGGTTCAGCAACTCGGCACCCATGAGTGCCCGGTGATGCCGCCGACGCGGCGGCACGACCGCCCACAGCCCGTCCGCACGCCCTCAGTGACGCCCGTGCGCATGCCTCCACCGCAACACCCCGACAGCCACCGCTCCCGCAGCCGCCCCGGCCACCAGCACTGGCCCCGGATGCCGCATCCCGGCCTGCACGACCGTCCGTACCGGACGGGGCCCCGTATGCGTCGCCCTGTCCTGCACGGCATGCCCCGCCTGCGCCGCGCTGCTCCGCAACTGCACCGTCATCGCCCCGGCCTTGTCCCGTAGATCGGCAGCCCGGGCCCGCGCACGCCCCTTCACGTCGGCCTTCCCGGCCAACTCCTCCACCGTGTTCCCCAGTTCACCACGCGTCTGCTCGATCTGCCGCCGCAGCTCATCGGGACCCTTGGCCCCACCCGTCGGCTTCGTCATCGATGCGCCCTTCCCTTGATCTCCTCCACGTCCGCCCTGACGCTGCCGAGCGCCGCTTCAGGCGTGGGAGGCGCGGCCCGCCGCAGCTGCCCCCGCCCGACCGCGGCCAGCACGGCGGCGATCACGAACAGCACCCCGGTCACGATCAGCGCGGCGGCCCACACGGGCAGCACCAGCGAAAGGGCGGCGACACCGGTACCGGCCAGCGCCAGGAAACCGGCGTACGCGACAGCACCCGCCGCACCGACCAACCCACCACCACGCCCCGCCCGCCGTCCCTTCTCGGCCAGCTCCTCCTTCGCGAGCGCCATTTCCTGCCGCACGAGCCGGGAGAGCTGCTCAGCAGCCTGTCCGACGAGCTCGCCCACGGAGTGGCGCTCTTCGCGCACGGCCCGTTGATCCATGGTCCCGGTCACGGTGTTCCGCCTCCTCTCGAAGTAGGAACCCCCGAGTACCCGCCCGCCCCCCCGGCTACCCCTGCAGCCCGACCCCGCCCCCCAGCCCCTGTCGAAGCAACACTTAACAACACCTGGTAGCAGAATTAAGTAGAGCTACACAATCAAGGGGCCGACACTACCCCCATGACGACACCCTTCGGCCGCGCCCTCTGCGCGATGATCACTCCCTTCACCGGCTCCGGAACCCTCGACCTCGACGGCGCCCAGCACCATGCGGCCCACCTGGTGGACCACGGCTGCGACGGCCTCGTCCTCTCCGGCACGACAGGCGAGTCCCCCACCACCACGGACGCCGAGAAGTCCGCCCTCGTCGCAGCCGTCCGGGAGGCCGTGGCCGGCAGGGCGTCGATCGTCGCGGGCATCGGCACACCCGACACCCGCCACACCGTCGAACTGGCCCGAGAGGCCGAAAGGGCGGGCGCGGACGGCCTGTTGGTGGTTTCGCCGTACTACAGCCGCCCCCCGCAGGACGCGATCGAGGCCCACTTCCGGGAGATCGCGGACGCCACCGAAGTGCCCCTCATGGTCTACGACATCCCGGCCCGCACCGGCACCCGCATCGAACCGGAGACGATCCTCCGCCTCGCCGACCACCCCGGGATCGTCGCGGTCAAGGACTGCTCGAACGACTTCCTGGCCGCCCAGAAGGTGCTGGCCCGGACGGACCTGGCGTACTACGCGGGCTGCGACGAACACAACCTCGCGCTGTACGCCGTGGGCGGCACGGGGTACGTCAGCACGGTCGCCAACGTGATCCCCCGCCATCTGCGAGCCGTCCTGGACGCGTTCGACGCGGGCGACACCGCCCGGGCGGCCCGCCTCCAGCAGCGGGCCACCCCGATGATCGAGGCGATCATGTGGGCGGGCCTGCCGGGCACCGTCACGGCCAAGGCACTCCTGAACGCCCTGGCCCGCCCCGCGGGCCCCGTCCGCGCCCCGCTGCGGGCAGCCGACCCGGCCACGACCGCCACCCTGCTGTCGCTCCACGCGGACCTCTCCGAGAGCTGACCCAAGAAGCTGATCCGAGAGCCGGCGGGAGAACGGATCACCGCTCCGCGAACACCGGCTCCCACCTTCCCTTGGTGTTGTCCTTGGGCGACCGGTAGTCACTGAGCGGGGTCGTCTTCTCGCCGCCGATCGTCACGAGCACCAGCCGCTGGTGGTACTCGTTCCCATCCGGCCCGATGTCCCAGGCGACCAGCGACTTCCCGTCCGCCCAGGCGAGCAACTGCTGCCCGCGCACCTCGCGCTTCTCGCCGGTGCGCGCGTCGACGACCATGGAGGACGTCTTCCACTTCCGGCCCGCGAACCCACCGGCGACGAGCTGCCCGTCCGGCGACACTCCCGCCTCGACGGACCACTCCCGGTGCCTTTCCAGCGCGGGTGCGGGGATCTCCTTGCCGGTGAAGTCGTAGAACTTCTCACCGGGTTCGGTGGGCATGCCGGACCAGATGAAACGGCCGTCGCGAGTGAACGCGAAGTCCTGTCGGGAGTTGAGGAACATGTCGAGGTTGCGCGGCCCCCCACCGATCTCCACCCCGGCCCAGGAACTGCTCCCGGAAGCCACGTCGATGACGTGGAACCCGGTCCGGTGCGACTCCGTGAACGGGGCGTCCCAGCCCTCCGAGCCCTGGATCTTCACCCGCCGGTCGGGGTTCTCGCTGTACGTCGTCGCGACGAGCTTCCTGCCGTCGGTGGAGAACTCCACCCCCGCCACCGGCCGGTCGACCGGGATCCACCGCTTGACCTGGCCGCTCGCCAGATCGAGCAGCCCGATCCGCGGCACGGGCAGGTCCCGCTCCAGGACGGCGGCGGTCGTCATCCCGGGGGCGACGGCGACGTACGACCAGCGGTCGTCCTTCGTGTACTTCTTCGTCGTGGGGTTCAGCAGCCAGTACGTGCGCTCGGAGACGGCTCGGTCGGCCGACTGCACCACGGTCGCGTGGGTGTAGTACGCGGCCAGCGCGACACGCCCGGCCGCGATCATGTCGCGCGGCGGCGACTGGTCGGGGTGGGCGGTGATACCGGTCTGCTCCACGCCGCCCGAGGGGCGTACGTCCTGCTTGCCCGAGTCCAGCACGGGCACGGCCACGGCGACGGCGATCACGGCCGCGGCCGCCGCGGCGGCGCTCGCGAGCCGGCGGCCGCGGCGGCGCCGGCGGACCGCCAGCACCCGGTCGGCGAAGCCGGGGGCGGCGGGGGGCTGCCCGTCGGCCTGGTCGCGCAGTGCGTCACGCACGAGTTCGTCGACGTTCACTGACGCACCTCCACGGGCGAGTAGTCACGGGAGGGCCGCTGCTCGGCGGCGGCCGGACCGAGAGCGGCCAGCTCGGGCGCGAGGGCGCGCAGCCGGGCGAGGGAACGATGGGTGGCGGACCGTACGGTGCCGACGGAGCAGCCCAGGATGCGGGCCACCTCGCTCTCGGGCAGGTCCTCGAAGTAGCGCAGCACCAGCACGGTGCGCTGCCGGGCCGTCAGCCGGGCCAGCGCGCCGCGCATCAGCAGGCGCAACTCGGCCGCGCCGGAGGCGTCCGGGTCTGTGCCGGTCTCCGGCGGTTCGGCGACGCTCAGCTCGCGCCTCGGCCACTTCAGCCGCCAGCGGCTGACCTGCTGCCGGTAGAGGACCTGCCGTACGTACGCCTCGGGTTCGTCGATGCGGTGCCAGCGGCCCGCGGCCTTGATCAGCGCGTTCTGGAGCAGGTCCTCGCCCGCGTGCCGGTCGCCGCCGCTCAGCAGGACGGCGGTCTTCAGCAGCGCGGACGACCGATTCGCCACGAACTCCCGGAAACTCTCCTGCGCTTCGGCATCCATCGTCACCTTCGCTCTCCCCCGGGGCGGACCCTGCGTCCGCCCCCCGTACTCCCTGTGACGCGTGCGGGGGCCTCGTGCTATGTCTCCCGCCAGGAAGAAAAAGCGGACGGCCCGTGGCGCAGGTGACTGCGCCACGGGCCGTCCGTCGTTGTGCCGTCTCCGGTTCAGTTCCAGGCGTACCCGTCACCGAACAGCAGCGTGTGCTCCAGCACGTCCTCCGCCGGGTCGTCGATCTGGCCGACGTTGATGTTGATCAGACCGACCCGGTGGCCGTTGTGCGAGCCCGTGTTGGTCTCGTCGGCGTGCGCGGTGCCCGCCGGCAGCCAGCACACCGCCACCGCCGTGACCACCCCCGCCAGCAAGCGCGCCACGGCCCGCCCCCGCTCGTTCCTCATGCCCCGGTCCTCATTTCGTCGGTTCGGCGTCTGATCGGACACTGCGTCCACCCGTTCATCCACCAAACCCACCGCGAGGTCACGCCGTGTCATCCGTACGGGATCGTCAGTTGTGGCTGTGCAGGATCTCGTTCAGTCCGCCCCACACCGCGTTGTTCGGCCGGGCCTCGACCGTGCCGGTGACCGAGTTGCGGCGGAAGAGGATGTTGGAAGCGCCGGACAGCTCGCGGGCCTTGATGATCTGGCCGTCGGGCATGGTGACGCGGGTGCCGGCGGTGACGTAGAGGCCGGCCTCGACGACGCACTCGTCGCCGAGGGCGATGCCGACGCCCGCCTCGGCGCCGATCAGGCAGCGTTCGCCGATGGAGATGATGACGTTGCCGCCGCCGGACAGGGTGCCCATCGTCGAGGCGCCGCCGCCGATGTCCGAGCCGTCGCCGATGACGACACCGGCGGAGATGCGGCCCTCGACCATCGACGTGCCGAGCGTGCCGGCGTTGAAGTTGACGAAGCCCTCGTGCATGACGGTGGTGCCCTCGGCGAGGTGGGCGCCGAGGCGGACCCGGTCGGCGTCGGCGATGCGGACGCCCTTGGGGGCCACGTAGTCGGTCATCCGCGGGAACTTGTCGACGGAGGTCACCTGCAGGTGCAGGCCCTCGGCGCGGGCGTTCAGCCGGACCTTCTCGAGGTCGTCGACGGCGACCGGGCCGAGCGAGGTCCAGGCGACGTTGGCGAGGAAGCCGAAGATGCCGTCCAGGCTCTGGCCGTGCGGCTTGACCAGACGGTGGGAGAGCAGGTGCAGGCGCAGGTAGGCGTCGTGCGCGTCGATCGGCTTCTCGTCGAGCGAGGCGATGACCGTGCGGACCGCGACCACTTCGACGCCCCGGCGGGCGTCCGGGCCGATCGCCGCGGTCGCGCCGGCGCCGAGCAGTTCCGCGGCCCGCTCGGCGGACAGCCGCTCGGTGCCGGACGGGCCAGGGCCGCCTGCGGCAGTCTCGGCGACGAGCTCGGGCGCGGGGAACCAGGTGTCGAGAACGGTGCCGTCGGCGGCGATCGTGGCGAGGCCGGCGGCCACGGCGCCGGTGGTGCGAGGAGCAGTCGTGTCGGTCATGAGGGCAACCTAACCGGCTGACACCGGTCGATGCGAACCGGTGCGGGGACGTCTCACGTGACGGGCGGTACGCACCTTTCGGAGGTGCCCCAGCAGCGCGGACACCCCGCCCGCCGGCATCAGCCGCGGGCCCCCGCGAGAACCCGCCCGAGCACCTCCCGGGCGTACTCCTCGTCGTACGGCACGCCGGTCAGCAGCACCTGCAGGCAGATGCCGTCCAGGACCGCCACCAGTGCCCGCGCGGTGACGGGATCCGTGCGCCGGGACAGCAGCTCGGCGACGCCCTCGGCCCACTCGGCGGCGACGGGCCGCAGGGCGGGCCGGCGCAGGGCGGCCAGGTACAGCTCGTACTCCAGCTCCACGCCCGTGCGTTCACCGGCGAGCCACTCCCCCGTCCAGGCGGCGAGTTCGGCGGCCAGATCGGTCCGGGGGTCCTCCAGGCCGCCGCGTGAGGCGACCACCTTGGCGAATCCCTCGTTGGCCTGGCGGAGCGCGGCGACCAGCAGTTCGTCGAGGGTGGTGAAGTGGTACGTCGTCGAGCCGAGCGGCACGTCCGCCTCGGCGGCGACGCTGCGGTGGCTCAGCCCGGCGATGCCCTTCATCCCGACGACGCGGATCGCCGCGTCGATGATCCGCTGCCGCCGCTCGGGGTCGTGGCGCCGGGGCATCAGTGGGCACCTCCCAGGTTCAGCACCACGACCCCGACGATGATCAGCGCGATCCCGGTGGCCTTGGCGACGGTCATGCCCTCGCCCAGGAAGACGATGCCGATCGCGGCGATGGCGGCGGTGCCGGCCCCGGCCCAGATGGCGTAGGCCGTGCCGACGGAGACCGTCCTGAGCGTCTGGGCGAGCAGCGCGAAGGACACGAGGTAGCCGACGAGCGTGAGCAGCGAGGGCGCGAGCCTGCTGAAGCCGTCGCTGTACTTCATGGCGGTGGTCGCGCCCACTTCGGCGGCGATGGCGCCGGCCAGCAGCAGATAACCCATGTGTACGAGCGTACACATCATCTGTACAACCGTACACAACGGAGGTAGGACACATCTGGATACCGGCGCGAGACCGCTCTCATAAAACGCGCCACAGGCGTCCCACCCGTCCACTACGGTGTCACCGATCACACACCGGGACACCACAACTGCGCCGCCGTCAAGGGTGCCCCGCCGGAGGAACAGCGCATGTCACAAGACGAGTCCCAGCCCCCACAGGACCGCCCCTGGGAGAGCGGCTGGGCCCCGGACACCACCCGGGCACCGGGAACCCGACGACTGTGGCTGGCGGGCGTCCTCGCCCTGGCCACGATCACCGCGTGCGTCACGGCCGTCACCGTGATGGAGAAGGAGTCCGGCGGGCGGGCCCGCGAGGCGGCGGAGCCGACGACCCTCGGCAGCTCGGCCCCCGGCGGCCTGATCTCCTTCGCGACCCCCTCCAAGAGCCCCGGCGAAACCCCGGGCGCGGACCGCGACCGCCCGTCCCCCACCCCCGCCACGAGCGCACCCGCCGACGCCGACCCGAGTCCGAAGCCGCAGAAGAAGGCTCCCAAGCCCTCTGAGTCCCCCACCACGTCGAAGGCGCCGAAGCCCCCGGCCGCGCACGGGACGTCCATACGCTCGGTCAACTACCCGGACCGCTACTGGCGGGTCCGCGAGGGCTACGTCCGCCTGGACCGGATCGGCTCCGGCCCCGAGCAGCGCGAGGACGCCACGTTCCAGCGCGTCTCCGGCCTCGCCGACCCCTCCTGCCACTCCTTCGCCACGGCGGACGGCCGCTACCTCCGCCACCGCAGCTTCGTCCTGGTCGAGGACACCGACGACGGCTCGGCCCTGTTCCGCGAGGACGCCACCTTCTGCCCCCGCCCCTCGTTCCCCTCGGGCGCGGTCATGCTGGAGTCGGCGAACTACCCGGGCCGCTTCCTGCGCCACCGCAACTTCCAGGTCCGCCTGGAACCCTACGAGCACAGTCACCAGTACCGCTCGGACTCGTCGTTCCAGCTCGTGGCCGGTCTGGACTGAGCATGCGTGAGGGCGGCACCCGGAAAGGATGCCGCCCTCACGTCAGGCCTGTGGATCTCAGACGTTGAACCCAAGCGCCCGGAGCTGTTCGCGCCCGTCGTCCGTGATCTTGTCCGGGCCCCACGGCGGCATCCAGACCCAGTTGATGCGCAACTCGTTGACGAGGCCGTCCGTGGCGGACTTGGCCTGGTCCTCGATGACGTCGGTCAGCGGACAGGCCGCCGAGGTCAGGGTCATGTCGAGCGTCGCGATGTTCGCTTCGTCGATGTGGATGCCGTAGATCAGTCCGAGGTTGACGACGTCGATGCCCAGCTCGGGGTCGACGACGTCGTACAGCGCCTCACGGACCTCTTCCTCCGAGGCCGGCTTCATCTCAACGGTCTCACTCATGCCGTCGTCTCCTTCTCGGCGTCGGCTCCGCCCAGTACCTGGGCCGTCGCGTCCTTCCAGGCCATCCAGCTCAGCAGGGCGCACTTCACCCGGGCCGGGTACTTGGACACACCGGCGAACGCGACCGCGTCCTCCAGGATGTCCTCCATCGCGTCGTCGGGTTCGAGCTTCCCCTTGGACTGCATCAGCTCCAGGAAGGTCTCCTGGATCCTGCGCGCGTCGGAGAGTTCCTTGCCGACGAGGAGTTCGTTCAGTACGGACGCGCTCGCCTGGCTGATGGAACAGCCCTGGCCCTCGTACGAGACGTCCTTGATCGTCGTGCCGTCGTACTTCACGCGCAGCGTGATCTCGTCACCGCACGTCGGGTTGACGTGGTGCACCTCGGCGTCGCCATCCCGCAAGCCCCGCCCGTGCGGGTTCTTGTAGTGGTCCAGGATGACTTCCTGGTACATGGAGTCCAGTTTCACCGTCTAGCACGCCCCTCAGCCGAAGAAGTTCCGTACGTGCTCCAGGCCGTCGACCAGCGCGTCGATCTCGGCCGGCGTGGAGTACAGATAGAACGACGCTCGCGTGGTCGCAGGAATTCCGTAGCGCAGGCAGACCGGCCGGGCGCAGTGGTGGCCGACCCGGACCGCGATGCCCTGCTCGTCGAGGACCTGGCCCACGTCGTGCGGGTGGATGTCCCCGAGGGTGAAGCTGATCGCCGCGCCCCGCTCCTCGGCCGTGGTCGGGCCGATGATGCGCAGGTCGGGGACCTCCAGCAGCCGCTTCACCGCGTACTCGGTGAGCGCGTGCTCGTGGGCGAGGATCTTGTCCATGCCGATCGCGTCGAGGTAGTCGATCGCCGCGCCGAGACCGACCGCCTGGGCGATCGGGGGCGTGCCCGCCTCGAACTTGTGGGGCGCCGGGGCGTACGTCGAGGAGTGCATCGACACCGTCTCGATCATCTCGCCGCCGCCGAGGAACGGAGGCAGGTCCTCCAGCAGCTCCTGGCGGCCCCAGAGGACGCCGATGCCGGTCGGGCCGCACATCTTGTGGCCGGTGAACGCCACGAAGTCGGCCTGCAGGGCCTGCACGTCCAGCGGCATGTGCGGCGCGGCCTGGGAGGCGTCGATGCACACCAGCGCACCGACCTCCTGGGCGCGGCGCACGATCGCCTCGACGGGGTTCTGGGTGCCGAGGATGTTGGAGACCAGCACGAAGGAGACGATCTTCGTCTTCTCGGTGATGACCTCGTCGATGTTCGACAGGTCCAGGCGGCCGTCGTCGGTGAGGCCGAACCACTTCAGCTTCGCGCCCGTGCGCTGCGCGAGCAGCTGCCACGGCACGATGTTGGAGTGGTGCTCCATCTCCGTGATGACGATCTCGGTCTCGGAGTCCACGCGGTAGGGCTCGTCGGCCCAGCCCAGCATGTTCGCCACGAGGTTGAGCGACTCCGACGCGTTCTTGGTGAAGATCACCTCGTCGCGCGAGGGCGCGTTGACGAACGCCGCGACCTTGTCGCGCGCGCCCTCGTACAGCGCCGTGGCCTCCTCGGCGAGCACATGCACACCGCGGTGGACGTTGGCGTTGTAGCGCTCGTAGTACTCACTGAGTGCGTCCAGCACCTGGCGCGGCTTCTGGCTGGTCGCCGCGTTGTCCAGGTACACGAGCTTCTGGCCGTCGTGGACCTGGCGGTCCAGGATCGGGAAGTCCTTGCGGATCGCCTCGGTGTCGAGGAGGCCCGGCAGCAATGTCACGCGGATGCGCCACCCTTCGTGTCGGCTCCGTCGAGCTTCGCGTATGCCTCGTAGCCCTCTTCCTCCAGCTTGTCGGCGAGCTCGGCGCCGCCGGACTCGACGATCCGGCCGCCGGAGAAGACGTGCACGTGGTCGGGCTTGATGTAGCGGAGGATGCGCGTGTAGTGCGTGATCAGCAGGGTGCCGACCTCGCCCGTCTCGCGGACCCGGTTCACGCCCTCCGACACGACGCGCAGCGCGTCGACGTCCAGGCCGGAGTCGGTCTCGTCGAGCACCGCGACCTTGGGCTTGAGCAGCTCCAGCTGGAGGATCTCGTGGCGCTTCTTCTCACCGCCGGAGAAGCCCTCGTTGACGTTGCGCTCGGCGAAGGCCGGGTCGATGTTGAGGCGCTGCATGGCCTCCTTGACCTCCTTCACCCAGGTGCGCAGCTTGGGGGCCTCGCCGCGGATGGCGGTGGCGGAGGTGCGCAGGAAGTTCGACACCGAGACGCCCGGGACCTCGACCGGGTACTGCATGGCGAGGAACAGTCCGGCGCGGGCGCGCTCGTCGACGGACATCTCCAGGACGTCCTCGCCGTCGAGGGTGACGGTGCCGCCGGTGATCGTGTACTTCGGGTGCCCCGCGAGGGAGTAGGCGAGCGTCGACTTGCCCGAGCCGTTGGGGCCCATGATGGCGTGCGTCTCGCCCTGCTTCACGGTGAGGTCGACACCCTTGAGGATTTCCTTCGTACCGTTCTCGACCTCGACGGTGACGTGCAGGTCTCGGATTTCAAGCGTTGCCATGGGTGCCTCAGGACTCCTGGGTGAGGGAGACGAGCACGTCGTCCCCATCGATCTTTACGGGGTATACGGGGACGGGGCGCGTCGCCGGAAGGGCGTCGGGCTTGCCGGAACGGAGGTCGAAACGCGAGCCGTGCAGCCAGCACTCGATGTGGCAGTCGTCGACCTCGCCCTCCGACAGGGAGACGTTCGCGTGCGAGCAGATGTCGTGGATCGCGAACACCTCGCCCTCGGTCTGCACAATGGACACGGGCGTGCCGTCGAGTTCCACCCGCTTGGGGGTGTCCTCCTCCAGCTCGCCCCGTCCACAGACGCGTACGAAGGTCATGCGACCGCCGCCTCCAGCTCCTCCTCGATCTTGCCGAGCAGGCGCTCCTCGATGTCCGGCAGACCGATCTGCTGGACCAGCTCGGCGAAGAAGCCGCGGACCACCAGACGGCGGGCCTCGTGCTCCGGGATGCCGCGGGCCATGAGGTAGAAGAGCTGCTCGTCGTCGAAGCGGCCGGTCGCCGAGGCATGGCCGGCGCCGACGATCTCGCCGGTCTCGATCTCGAGGTTCGGTACGGAGTCCACGCGCGCCCCGTCCGTGAGGACCAGGTTGCGGTTCATCTCGTACGTGTCCGTGCCCTCGGCCTTGGCCTCGATGAGCACGTCGCCGATCCACACCGCGTGCGCGTCCTCGCCCTGGAGCGCGCCCTTGTAGACGACGTTCGACTTGCAGTGCGGGACGTTGTGGTCGACCAGGAGGCGGTGCTCCTGGTGCT
The DNA here is from genome assembly GCF_055578235.1 of Streptomyces sp. NPDC033136. Taxonomy (NCBI): domain Bacteria; kingdom Bacillati; phylum Actinomycetota; class Actinomycetes; order Kitasatosporales; family Streptomycetaceae; genus Streptomyces; species Streptomyces sp. NPDC033136. The sequence goes on along the minus strand of NZ_JBVIPD010000005.1, from coordinate 358,327 downwards.
GGCCCTGGTCGGTGAAGTACAGGCCGAACAGCTCGGCCTCGCCGCCGGGACCGGCGTACTGCACGCGCGGGTGCAGCCGGACCACGTCGCCGCCGAAGGTGACGACGACGGACTTGAAGGAGGCGTCGCGGCCGACGAGCGCGTTGTGCTGCGCGACGTGGACGGCCTTGTCGTCCCAGTCCTGGACGGAGACGACGGTGAGCTTCGCGCCGTCGCCCAGGAGGTAGTCGACGTTGGCGGCGAGCACCGCGTCACCGGTGTGGTCGATGACCACGACGGCCTCGGCGAAGGCGCCCAGCTCGATCACCTGGTGGCCGAAGGCGGTGCCGCCCTCGCCGTGCACCGCGATGCGGATGGGCTCGGTGAGGACGGTCTCCTTCGGGACGGTCACGACCGAGGCCTTCTCGAATGCCGAGTAGGCCTGGGCGGCGACGCGGTCCGCCGGGGTGCCTGCCTTGCCGAGCCGCGCGTCGTCGCGGCCGACGGCCTCGACGGTGACGCCCTCGGGAGCCTGGACGTCGACCTTCACGCCGTTGCCGGTGGCGGCGGCGGTGCCGTCGTGCAGGCCGCGCAGGCGCTCCAGCGGGGTGAACCGCCACTCCTCCTCGCGGCCGTGCGGGACGGGGAAGTCCGCGACGTCGAAGGAGGGGGGCGCGCTCATGCGGGTGGCGACGGTCGACTCGGCCGCCACCGCGATCGAGCCGGTGGTGGTGGAGCCCACCGATGTGGGTCCCCCCGCTCGAGCGGAGCCGAGAGTGGGGGAGTTCTGGGCCTCAGCCATGGCTGTCGTAGTGCTCTCTTTCCTGAGTGGGGCGTCTGCTGGCGAGGGGGCTGGTCAGCCGACCGCGCCCTCCATCTGCAGCTCGATCAGCCGGTTGAGCTCCAGCGCGTACTCCATGGGGAGCTCCTTGGCGATGGGCTCGACGAAGCCGCGCACGATCATCGCCATGGCCTCGAACTCGCTCAGGCCGCGGCTCATCAGGTAGAAGAGCTGGTCCTCGGAGACCTTGGAGACGGTCGCCTCGTGGCCCATGGACACGTCGTCCTCGCGGACGTCCACGTAGGGGTAGGTGTCCGAGCGGGAGATGGTGTCGACGAGCAGCGCGTCGCAGAGCACGTTCGACTTGGAGCCGTGGGCACCCTCGCCGATCTCGACGAGGCCGCGGTAGGACGTACGGCCGCCACCACGCGCCACGGACTTCGAGACGATGTTGGAGGACGTGTTCGGCGCCATGTGGACCATCTTGGAGCCGGCGTCCTGGTGCTGGCCCTCGCCGGCGAAGGCGATGGACAGGGTCTCACCCTTGGCGTGCTCGCCCATCAGGTAGACGGCCGGGTACTTCATCGTCACCTTGGAGCCGATGTTGCCGTCGATCCACTCCATGGTGGCGCCCTCGTAGGCGACGGCGCGCTTGGTGACCAGGTTGTAGACGTTGTTCGACCAGTTCTGGATGGTCGTGTACCGGCAGCGAGCGTTCTTCTTGACGATGATCTCGACGACCGCGGAGTGCAGCGAGTCCGACTTGTAGATCGGGGCGGTGCAGCCCTCGACGTAGTGCACGTAGGCACCCTCGTCGACGATGATCAGGGTCCGCTCGAACTGGCCCATGTTCTCCGTGTTGATACGGAAGTAGGCCTGGAGCGGGATCTCCACGTGGACGCCCGGCGGCACGTAGATGAAGGAGCCGCCCGACCACACGGCGGAGTTCAGCGACGCGAACTTGTTGTCGCCGACGGGGATGACCGTCCCGAAGTACTCCTTGAAGAGCTCCGGGTGCTCCTTCAGCGCGGTGTCGGTGTCGAGGAAGATGACGCCCTGCTCCTCCAGGTCCTCACGGATCTGGTGGTAGACGACCTCCGACTCGTACTGGGCGGCGACACCGGCGACGAGGCGCTGCTTCTCCGCCTCGGGGATGCCGAGCTTGTCGTACGTGTTCTTGATGTCCTCGGGCAGGTCCTCCCAGGACTCCGCCTGCTTCTCCGTGGAGCGCACGAAGTACTTGATGTTGTCGAAGTCGATGCCCGACAGGTCCGAGCCCCAGTTCGGCATGGGCTTCTTCTCGAACAGGCGCAGGCCCTTGAGACGGAGCTTGGTCATCCACTCCGGCTCGTTCTTCTTGGAGGAGATGTCCCGGACGACGTCCTCGTTGATGCCGCGCTTGGCAGAGGCGCCGGCCGTGTCGGAGTCGGCCCAGCCGTATTCGTACTTGCCCAGGCCCTCGAGCTCAGGGTGGGCAGTCTCCGTGGGGAGAGTCATGCGGGGTTCCTCCCGGCCGTGCTTGCAGATGCGTTGTGGGAAATCTTGGGGATGAACGTCGTGCAGACGCCGTCGCCGTGCGCGATGGTGGCGAGCCGCTGTACGTGCGTACCGAGCAGCTCCGCGAAAAATTCCGTCTCCGCCTCGCACAGCTGCGGGAACTGCTCTGCGACGTGGGCGACCGGGCAGTGGTGCTGGCAGAGCTGTTCACCCTTCTGAGGGTGAGGCGCGCTGCGCGCGGTAGCAGCGTACCCGTCGGCGCTCAGGGCCTTGGCCAGCGCTTCGGTCCGTTTTTCGGGCGTGGCGGTCTCGACCGCCCGGCGGTAGGCACCCGCCTGCGCGGCGATCCTGGCGCGGGCGAAGGCGGCGATCGCCTCGCTGCCGCCCTCGCGGTCGGCGATCCAGCGCAGCGCGTCCGCCGCGAGCGTGTCGTAGGACTGGTCGAAGGCGTCCCGGCCGCAGTCGGTCAGGGCGAACACCTTGGCCGGGCGGCCGCGGGTGCGTGTGCCGTAGACCCGCTGCTCGCGCGCCTCGACGACACCGTCGCCCGCGAGGGCGTCGAGATGCCGGCGTACGGCCGCCTGGGTGAGGCTCAGCCGCTCGGCGAGCTCCGCGACGGTCGACGGGCCGTGGTCCAGGATGGACCGCGCGACCCGGTTGCGGGTGGACCGCTCACCGGTCGCGAGCTCCTCCTGCGGTGCCCCCATGGGGGCCTCCCGAGCCTCGCCGACGTTTTTCACAACGCCATTGTTGCGTAATTCCTCGGGGCCGGGCAAGCCGCGTCCGGCGCACCCCACGGTGCCCTGCGTCACTTAGGTATACCTAACGTGACCTGCGGAAACGATCTCCGGTCGAGCAAACCGGTGGCATGCCGAGGCCGCTTCGGGGACACTCCGGAACCATGCCCACACCCCCTCCGACCGGCCCTCTTGTCACCCGGGCGACACTCCTGGCGCAGTTGGGCGAGCTGGGCGTGCGGCCCGGCGAGACCCTCCTCGTGCACTCCTCGCTCAGCGCCCTCGGCTGGGTCAACGGCGGTGCCGTCGCGGTGGTGCGGGGGCTGCTCGACGCGCTCGGCCCGGAGGGCACGCTGGTGGTGCCCACGCAGACCGGTGACCTCTCCGACCCGGCGCTGTGGAGCAACCCGCCCGTGTCACCGCAGTGGTGGCCGGCCATCCGGGCCACCATGCCCGCCTACGACCCGCGCATCACGCCCAGCCGCGGAGTCGGCGTCGTCCCGGAGACCGTGCGCACCTGGCCCGGCGCGCTGCGCAGCGCGCATCCGCAGACCTCCTTCGCGGCGCTCGGCCCGCGCGCGGCGGAGGTGACCGAGGGCCACGCCTCCGACTGCCGGCTCGGTGAGCGCAGCCCGCTGGCGACGCTGGAGGCGATGGGCGCCCGGGTCCTGCTGCTCGGCGCCGGCTACGCCTCCTGCACCGGCTTCCACCTCGCCGAGTACCGGATCCCGTCCCCGCGCGTCGCCGTGGGCCGGCCGGGCCCCGGGGGCTGGGAGACCGTGACCGAGGTGTCGATCAGCTCCGACCGGTTCGACGAGCTGGGCTACGACTTCGAGCGGGACCGGCCCGTCGTCCGCGGCAAGGTCGGGGCGGCCGAGGTGCGGCTGTTCCCGCTGCGGGACGCGGTGGCCTACGCCGAGCGGTGGCTGGCGGTGCACCGGCCGCGCGAGGAGGAGTAGCCGCACCCCCCGGTCCGCGCCCCCGCGCGCCTACCTAGACTCTGGACCCATGCGTAGTGAGCCCGTGGTCCAGGTCCAGGCCCTGGTGAAGCGGTACGGCACGAAGACCGCGGTGGACGGGCTCGACCTGGTGGCCCGGGAGGGTGTGACCGCCGTGCTCGGCCCCAACGGGGCGGGCAAGACGACCACGATCGAGACCTGCGAGGGATACCGGAAGCCGGATTCCGGCACGGTACGCGTCCTGGGCCTCGACCCGGTCGGACAGTCGCGTGACCTGCGGCCACGGATCGGCGTGATGCTCCAGTCCGGCGGCGTCTACTCGGGCTCCCGCGCCGACGAGATGCTCCGCCACATCGCCAGGCTGCACGCGCACCCCCTGGACGTGGACGCGCTCATCGAGCGCCTCGGCCTCGGCTCGTGCGGCCGTACGACGTACCGGCGGCTGTCGGGCGGGCAGCAGCAGCGGCTCGCGCTGGCGATGGCCGTGGTCGGGCGCCCGCAGCTGGTCTTCCTCGACGAGCCGACCGCCGGGCTCGATCCACAGGCCCGCCGCGCCACCTGGGACCTGGTGAGGGACCTGCGCGCCGACGGCGTCTCCGTGATCCTCACCACGCACTACATGGACGAGGCCGAGCAGCTCGCCGACGACGTGGCGATCATCGACGCGGGCCGGGTCATCGCCCAGGGCTCGCCGGAGGAGCTGTGCCGCGGCGGCGCCGAGAACACGCTCCGCTTCTCGGGCCGGCCCGGCCTGGACGTGGGCTCCCTGCTGAAGGCCCTGCCCGCCGACTGCTCCGCCGTGGAGCTGACGCCGGGCGCGTACCGGGTCGCCGGCAAGGTCGACCCGCAGCTCCTCGCGACGGTCACCTCCTGGTGCGCCCAGCACGGAGTGATGCCGGAGAAGATCTCGGTGGAGCGGCACACCCTCGAAGACGTGTTCTTGGAGCTGACCGGCAAGGAGCTGCGTTCGTGACCGCCACCGGCACCGGGATGTACACGCCGAAGCCCGGCGCGGCGCCCCTCACCCGCATGATCGCGGCCCAGGCCGCGCTCGAGACGAAGATGCTGCTGCGCAACGGCGAGCAGCTGCTGCTGACCGTCGTCATCCCGACCCTGCTCCTGGTCCTCTTCAGCACCGTGGACATCGTCGACACCGGCGCCGGCGAGGCGGTCGACTTCCTCGCGCCCGGCATCCTCGCGCTCGCGGTGATGTCGACCGCGTTCACCGGCCAGGCCATCGCGACCGGCTTCGAGCGCCGCTACGGCGTCCTGAAGCGGCTCGCCGCCTCGCCCCTGCCCCGCTGGGGCCTGATGGCGGCGAAGACGCTGTCCGTGCTGGTCACCGAGGTGCTCCAGGTGGTGCTGCTGACGGTGATCGCCTTCGCGCTCGGCTGGTCGCCGCAGGGCGACCCGTTCGCCGTCCTGCTCCTCCTGGTCCTCGGCACGGCGGCCTTCTCCGGCCTCGGCCTGCTGATGGCCGGGACGCTGAAGGCCGAGGCGACGCTGGCCGCGGCCAACCTGGTGTTCCTGCTGCTCCTCGTCGGCGGCGGGGTCGTCGTGCCGCTGGACAAGTTCCCCGCCGGCGCCCAGGACGTGCTCGGCCTGCTGCCGATCTCGGCGCTGTCCGACGGACTGCGGGACGTGCTCCAGCACGGGGCCTCGATGCCCTGGGGCAACCTCGGGATCCTGGCCGTCTGGGCGGTCGTGGGGCTGGCGGCGGCCGGGAAGTTCTTCCGCTGGGAGTAGGGCCCATGACCAGGTGAGGTCCATACCGGGGTCAGGCCCTGGCGGAGTCAGGCCCATGGACGGCTGGGAGAAGTCCCGTGACGGCCGGGAGACGACCCATGACGGACCCTCGTGAAAGCGTGCACAAGCAGCGGCCTACGATGGGACGCGTGCCAAAACTGACCCGTGCCGACGCCGTGGCGGCCCTGCGCAACCCGCTCGCCTTCATCGCCGAACGCTGGACCCCGGAACCCCGGACGGTCCAGCGCGCGGCCCTCTCCGCGATCCTGATGTCGGTGATCATCGTCGCGACCGGCGGGGCCGTACGGCTCACCGGCTCGGGCCTGGGCTGCCCGACCTGGCCCAAGTGCACCGCCGACTCGCTCACCTCCACCAGCGAGATGGGCCTCCACGGCGCCATCGAGTTCGGCAACCGCATGCTGACGTACGTGCTGTGCGCCGCCGTCGGCTGGGCGATCATCGCCGCACGCTCGCAGAAGCCGTACCGGCGCAGCCTGACCCGGCTGGGCTGGGCGCAGTTCTGGATCGTGATGATCAACGCCGTGCTCGGCGGCATCGTGGTGCTGGTCGGTCTCAACCCGTACACGGTCGCGGCGCACTTCGTGGCCACTTCCGCGCTCATCGCGGTGGCCACGGTGATGTGGCAGCGCACCCGCGAGGGTGACGCGGCCCCGCGCCCGCTGGTCGGCAAGGCCGTGCAGCAGCTGGTGTGGTTCCTGGTCGCGGCGGCCGTGCTGCTCATCCTGGTCGGCACGGTGGTCACCGGCGCGGGCCCGCACGCGGGCGACTCCAGCGAGGTCGAGCGGATGCCGGTCGACTGGGAGACGGTGAGCAAGCTGCACGCCGTGCTGGCGTGGATCGTGGTGACACTGACGTTCGCCCTGTGGTTCGTCCTCAAGGCGGTCGGCGCCCCCAGGAACCCGCTGAACCGCACCCGCGAACTGTTCCTGATCCTGCTCGCGCAGGGCGTCATCGGCTACGTCCAGTACTTCACCGACCTGCCCGAGGTCCTGGTGGGCCTGCACATGCTCGGCTCGGCCGTGATGTGGATCTGGGTGCTGCGGGTGGTGCTGTCGCTGCGCGAACGGCCCGACTTCGTGGCGGACGCGCCCGGCCCCGTCGCCGAGACCACCCTGACCAAGGCCTAGCCCAGCCCGTACACCCGGCGCGCGTTCGCCGACGCCAGCATGCCCGCCACCCGCTGCGCGTCGGCCAGGGACCACGCGCCCTCGGCGACCCAGGTGCCGAGCACCCGGCCGAGGGCCTCGCGGAACAGGCGGGCGCCCACCACGTGCAGCTCGGGCAGCCCCTGGGCCCCGGTGGAGAAGAGGATCTTGCCGAAGGGAGCCAGCTCCAGGATCTCGGCGAGGACGGTGGCGGCCCGGGCGCCGGTGCGGACCAGGGCGGCGCCGGAGTCGGCGTAGACGTGCGGGAAGACGGCGGCGAGGTGGGCGGCGTGCCGGTGGTACGGGTACGCGTCCAGCAGGACCAGGTCCGTGCCGAGCCCGGCCGTGGCCCGCACGAAGTCCGTCAGCAGCACCGGGTCCGTACGGTCGGTCCGCAGACCCGGCGCCCCCAGTCCCGCGTGCAGCTGGAGCGGCAGCCCCGAGGCGACCGCGCTCCACAGCAGGTGCCGCAGCAGCACCGGGTCGCTCAGCTCCCCGCCGACCCCGCGCCCGGCGAGCCAGCGGCCGACGGCCCCCCGCACCTCCCCCGGCCCGGGCGGCTCGGGCGCGAGCGCGAGGCCGTGCCGTACACCCGCGACCGAGGTGAAGGCGACGGCGTGCGCGGCGGCGGCGTGCACGGACTCGGCGAGGTTGGCGAGGAAGGACTCGACGGTTCCGGAGGTGTCGGCGACCTGCTCGGCGAGCAGTTCCAGGCGGACGATCTCGTGGGCCTCGGCGGCTCCGGCGGAGGCCAGCTCGCCGGGTTCCGTCAGATCGCCGGGGAGGCCGGTGTCGACCAGGTAGGTCGTGATGCCGCTGCCGCGCAGGAGCCGGCGGGCGGACTCCTGGACACCCAGTTCGCGGCGGCGGGCCAGGTAGCGGGCCGGTGCGCAGTGGGGTTCCAGGCCGAGCAGGGGCGGGCACCAGCGCCTCACGGCGAAGCCGGTCTGGGTGTCGAAGAGGGTGGTGCCGGGGGCGGGTGGGCCCTCGGTGCGGGAGAGGTGGGCCTCGAAGGTGCCGAGGCCCAGCTCTGTACGCAGCACTCCGTGGCAGTACTGGTCCACTAGGGACGGCGTTTCGATCATCCGGGCTCCCCGGTGTGGACCCTGTTCTCAAGGGGCCTAACGGGTGAGCGGGGTTCGAGGTCGCGGTCCCGGAGTGGCGGGGGCGGGGTCTGTTCGGCGGGTGCGGGTCGGGCGTGGTCGTTCGCGCCACGCGGCGGAGCCGCACATCGATGCAGCCCCGCGCCCCTGAGAACAGGGTCAGTCGTTCTTCGGGCCGCCCACCTGGATGCCCGCCATGCGCGTCCACTCGTAGGGGCCCGTCTTCACCTTGGCCGCGAACTCGCCGTCGAAGGACTCGTGGGCCGTGATGCCGGACTTCTCCACGGCCTTCTCGGCGATCTCGAAGGACGGGGCGACCAGGTCGCCCCAGTTGCCGTCCTCGCCGACCAGGACGATGCGGGCGCCGCGTTCGCCGAGGTGGGCCACCTGGCCCTCGGCGCCGCCGTGGGCCTTGGAGAAGGAGCTGATCTGCTGGGCCAGCCGGGCCACCTTGCGCTCGGCCTTCGGGTCAACCTGCTGCGTCTCTGCCATGACCAGGATGCTACTCACGGGTAGACCGACTGGCGAGGGCAGGGCCCTGTGACGTACGTCAGCGCAGGAAGGGATCGACCGCGACCGCCACGAACAGCAGCGAGACGTAGGTGATCGACCAGTGGAACAGGCGCATCTCCTTCAGCTTCGCGCCCGTCACCTCCGCCCTCGCGCGGTTCTGCAGGCCGTGCGCCTCCCAGAGCCAGAAGCCGCCCGCCAGCAGGGCGACCGACGTGTAGAACCAGCCGGTGTAGCCGAGCGGGGTCAGCAGGAGCGAGACGGCGACCATGACCCAGCTGTAGATCACGATCTGCTTGGCGACGACCTTGTTGGAGGCGACCACCGGCAGCATCGGCACGCCCACGCGCGCGTAGTCCTCCCGCACCTTCATGGACAGCGGCCAGTAGTGCGGCGGCGTCCAGAAGAACATGACGAGGAAGAGGATGACCGGCGCCCACGACATCGAGTTCGTGACCGAGGACCAGCCGATCAGCACGGGCAGACAGCCGGCGATGCCGCCCCACACGATGTTCTGCGAGGTACGGCGCTTGAGGATCATCGTGTAGACGACGACGTAGAAGAGGAGCGCGCCGAGGGAGAGCCAGGCGCTCAGCCAGTTCACGGTGAGGCCGAACAGCAGCGTCGAGGCGACCGCCAGCGTGATGCCGAAGACCAGGCACTCGCGCGGGCTGACCATGCCGGTGACCAGCGGACGCTGCGAGGTGCGGTCCATCAGGGCGTCGATGTCGCGGTCGATGTACATGTTGAGCGCGTTGGCGCCGCCCGCGGACATGTATCCGCCGACGCAGGTCAGCAGCACCAGCGTCAGGTCGGGCACGCCCTGCTGCGCCAGGAACATCACCGGCACCGTGGTGATCAGCAGCAGTTCGATGATCCGCGGCTTGGTGAGAGCCACGAACGCCTTGACACGGGCCCCGAACGGCCGGTGGACCGGGCTCTGGTCCGCCCCAAGCATCCCCGCTGGACGGGATTCTACGGCCGTCACGCACACCCCTACAGAGACATCCCAGCAAGCCTCACCCGTGTGAAGTCCCGGTAAAGGCTCGCGCGTACCACGCCACTTTAGACGTTGCCCAGACTCGGACATTCGCGGGGGTCGGCTCGTGTTGGGCGGCACCTTCCGACGGGCGCGCGGAAGCTCGATTGAGCACCCGGATGAGCGGCTCCGTATTCACCTGTCGAATGGGATACGCCCCAGGCAGGAAGCGGATCGAAACGTGTCCCGGCACTCTGGAGTGACTCGAAAGAACGCACGTCCCACGGGGGTAGGCTCGGCTGCGGCCGGTGGACGCCCCGATACACCGGCATCCGACATGTGGAGAGGAGCCCTGACCCAGGGTGAGCACCAAGCCGACCACCACAGACCTCGAGTGGACCGAGTTGGACCAGCGGGCCGTCGACACCGCGCGTGTCCTGGCCGCCGATGCCGTACAGAAGGTCGGTAACGGCCATCCGGGTACGGCGATGAGCCTGGCGCCTGCCGCCTACACCCTCTTCCAGAAGGTGATGCGGCACGACCCGGCGGACGCCGACTGGGTCGGGCGGGACCGCTTCGTGCTGTCCGCCGGCCACTCGTCCCTGACCCTCTACACCCAGCTGTACCTGGCCGGCTTCGGCCTGGAGCTGGACGACCTGAAGTCCTTCCGCACCTGGGGTTCGAAGACCCCCGGTCACCCCGAGTACGGGCACACGACCGGTGTGGAGACGACGACCGGCCCGCTCGGGCAGGGTGTCGCGAACGCGGTCGGCATGGCGATGGCCGCCCGCTACGAGCGCGGCCTGTTCGACCCGGAGGCCGCCGAGGGCGAGTCGCCCTTCGACCACTTCGTCTACTGCGTCGCCGGTGACGGCTGCCTGCAGGAGGGCATCTCCGCCGAGGCGTCCTCGATGGCGGGCCACCAGAAGCTCGGCAACCTGATCCTGCTGTGGGACGACAACCACATCTCGATCGAGGGCGACACCGAGACGGCCGTCTCCGAGGACACCGCACTGCGCTACGAGGCCTACGGCTGGCACGTGCAGCGCGTGGAGCCGAAGGCCGACGGCGACCTGGACCCGGCCGCGATCTACGAGGCGATCCAGCAGGCCAAGGCCGTCACGGACAAGCCGTCGTTCATCGCGATGCGGTCGATCATCGCCTGGCCGGCCCCGAACGCGCAGAACACCGAGGCCGCGCACGGCTCGGCGCTGGGCGAGGACGAGGTCGCGGCCACCAAGCGGGTCCTGGGCTTCGACACGGAGCAGAGCTTCGAGGTCTCCGACGAGGTCATCACGCACACCCGCAAGGCGCTGGAGCGGGGCCAGGCGGCCCGCGCGGTGTGGGAGAAGGCGTACCAGCAGTGGCGGGACAACAACCCCGAGCGCGCCGCCGAGTACGACCGGATCGCCAAGGGTGAGCTGCCCACCGGCTGGGAGGAGAAGATCCCGGTCTTCGAGGTGGGCAAGGGCGTTGCCACACGTGCCGCCTCCGGCAAGGTCCTCCAGGCCCTCGGCGGGGTCATCCCCGAGCTGTGGGGCGGCTCGGCCGACCTGGCCGGTTCCAACAACACCACGATCGACAAGACGAGCTCCTTCCTCCCGGCGGACAACCCGCTGCCGGAGGCGGACCCGTACGGCCGCACGATCCACTTCGGTATCCGCGAGCACGCGATGGCCGCCGAGATGAACGGCATCGCGCTGCACGGCAACACCCGGATCTACGGCGGCACCTTCCTGGTCTTCTCCGACTACATGCGCAACGCCGTACGCCTGTCGGCGCTGATGCACCTGCCGGTCACCTACGTGTGGACGCACGACTCCATCGGCCTCGGCGAGGACGGCCCGACCCACCAGCCGATCGAGCACCTGGCCTCGCTGCGCGCCATCCCGGGCCTGAACATCGTCCGGCCCGCCGACGCCAACGAGACCGCCATCGCCTGGCGCGAGATCCTGAGGCGCTGGACGAAGGAGTTCGGCAAGGGCCAGCCGCACGGCCTGGCGCTGACCCGTCAGGGTGTGCCGACCTACGAGCCGAACGACGACGCGGCCAAGGGCGGTTACGTCCTGTTCGAGGCCGACGGCGGAGAGCCCGAGGTCATCCTCATCGCCACCGGCTCCGAGGTGCACGTCGCCGTCGAGGCGCGCGAGCAGCTCCAGGGCGCCGGCGTGCCCACCCGCGTGGTGTCCATGCCGTCCGTGGAGTGGTTCGAGCAGCAGGACCAGGGGTACCGGGACAGCGTCCTTCCGCCCAGCGTGAGGGCGCGCGTCGCGGTGGAGGCCGGGGTGGGACTCACCTGGCACAAGTACGTGGGAGACGCCGGCCGCATCGTTTCCCTGGAGCACTTCGGTGCTTCGGCCGACGGCAAGGTCCTCTTCCGCGAGTTCGGCTTCACCGCCGAGAACGTGGCCGCCGCCGCGCGGGAATCGATCGCCGCAACTCAGCGCTGACGCTTATATACGACACGTAGGAGATGGAATTTCCATGACAGACGCACTCAAGCGCCTCTCCGAGGAAGGCGTGGCGATCTGGCTGGACGACCTGTCGCGCAAGCGGATCACGTCCGGCAACCTCGCCGAACTGCTCGACCAGCAGCACGTCGTGGGCGTCACCACCAACCCGTCGATCTTCCAGAAGGCGATCTCGCAGGGCGACGGCTACGACACGCAGCTGACCGACCTCGCCGCCCGCAAGGTCACCGTCGAAGAGGCCATCCGCATGATCACCACGGCGGACGTCCGTGACGCCGCCGATGTCCTGCGCCCCGTCTTCGACGCCACCGGCGGCAAGGACGGCCGGGTGTCGATCGAGGTCGACCCGCGCCTGGCGCACAACACGCGGGCCACGGTCGCCGAGGCCAAGCAGCTCGCCTGGCTGGTGGACCGGCCCAACACCCTGATCAAGATCCCGGCGACCGAGGCGGGCATCCCGGCCATCGCCGAGACCATCGGCCTGGGCATCAGCGTCAACGTCACGCTGATCTTCTCGCTGGAGCGCTACCGCCTGGTCATGGACGCGTTCCTGACCGGCCTGGAGAAGGCCAAGGAGCGCGGCCTGGACCTGTCGCAGATCCACTCGGTGGCGTCGTTCTTCGTCTCCCGCGTGGACACCGAGATCGACAAGCGGATCGACGCGCTGGGCACCGACGAGGCCAAGGCACTGCGCGGCAAGGCCGCCATCGCCAACGCCCGTCTGGCCTACCAGGCGTACGAGGAGGTCTTCTCCTCGGACCGCTGGAACGCGCTGGAGAAGGCGGGCGCCAACAAGCAGCGTCCGCTGTGGGCGTCCACCGGCGTGAAGGACAAGGCGTACAAGGACACCATGTACGTCACCGAGCTGGTCGCGCCGAACACGGTGAACACCATGCCGGAGGCGACCCTGTACGCCACCGAGGAGCACGGCGAGATCACCGGCGACACCGTCGCCGGCACGTACGAGCAGGCCCGCGCCGACCTCGACGCGGTCGAGAAGCTCGGGATCAAGTACGACGACGTGGTCCGGCTGCTGGAGGAGGAGGGCGTCGAGAAGTTCGAGGCGTCCTGGACCGACCTGCTGAAGTCGACCGAGGCCGAGCTTCAGCGCCTCGCCCCCTCGGAGGGCTGAACAGGTGTCGAGCAGCAACCCGCTGCGTGACCCCGCGGACCGACGGCTCCCGCGTATCGCGGGGCCGTCGGGCCTGGTCATCTTCGGCGTCACGGGCGACCTGTCCCGGAAGAAGCTCATGCCCGCCGTGTACGACCTCGCCAACCGGGGTCTGCTGCCGCCGGGCTTCTCGCTGGTGGGCTTCGCCCGCCGCGAGTGGGCGCACGAGGACTTCGCCCAGGAGGTCCACGACGCGGTCAAGGAGCACGCCCGCACGCCCTTCCGCGAGGAGGTCTGGCAGCAGCTCATCCAGGGCATGCGCTTCGTGCAGGGCACCTTCGACGACGACGACGCCTTCGAGCGGCTGCGCTCCACGATCGACGAGCTGGACAAGGCACAGGGCACGGGCGGCAACTTCGCCTTCTACCTGTCCGTGCCGCCGAAGTCCTTCCCGGTGGTCATCCAGCAGCTGAAGAAGCACCAGCTGGCCGACCAGACGGGCGGATCCTGGCGGCGCGCGGTCATCGAGAAGCCGTTCGGGCACGACCTGAAGTCGGCCGAGGAGCTCAACAAGGTCGTCCACGAGGTCTTCGCCCCGGACCAGGTCTTCCGCATCGACCACTACCTGGGCAAGGAGACCGTCCAGAACATCCTGGCGCTGCGCTTCGCGAACACGATGTTCGAGCCGATCTGGAACCGGTCCCTCGTGGACCACGTGCAGATCACCATGGCCGAGGACATCGGCATCGGCGGCCGGGCCGGGTACTACGACGGCATCGGCGCCGCCCGTGACGTGATCCAGAATCACCTCCTCCAGCTCCTGGCGCTCACCGCCATGGAGGAGCCGGCCTCCTTCGACGCGGACGCGCTGGCCGCCGAGAAGACCAAAGTGCTCGGCGCGGTGAAGCTGCCCAAGGACATGAGCCGGGACACCGTGCGCGGCCAGTACGCGGCCGGGTGGCAGGGCGGCACGAAGGTGCGCGGCTATCTGGAGGAGGACGGCATCAACGCCTCCTCGAAGACCGACACCTACGCCGCGATCAAGCTGGAGATCGACAACCGCCGCTGGGCGGGCGTCCCCTTCTACCTGCGCACCGGCAAGCGGCTGGGCCGCCGGGTGACGGAGATCGCGGTCGTCTTCCAGCGGGCCCCGCACTCCCCCTTCGACACCACGGCCACCGAGGAGCTGGGCTCCAACGCGATCGTCATCCGCGTCCAGCCGGACGAGGGCGTCACGGTCCGCTTCGGCTCGAAGGTCCCCGGCACGTCCATGGAGATCCGGGACGTGTCGATGGACTTCGCGTACGGCGAGTCCTTCACGGAGTCCAGCCCGGAGGCGTACGAGCGTCTCATCCTGGACGTTCTCCTCGGTGACTCGAACCTCTTCCCGCGCACCGAGGAGGTCGAGCTGTCCTGGAAGATCCTCGACCCGATCGAGGAGCACTGGGAGAAGAACGGCAAGCCCGCCCAGTACCAGGCCGGTACCTGGGGGCCCGCCGAGGCGGACGAAATGCTCGAGCGACACGGACGGAGCTGGCGCCGGCCATGAAGATAGACCTGACGGACACCACGGCCAGCAAGGTCAACAAGGCGCTGGTGCAGGGCCGCCGGGCGATCGGCACCCCGGCGGTCGGCATGGTGCTCACGCTGGTCATCGTGACGGACGAGGAGAACGCCTACGACGCGCTGAAGGCCGCGAGCGACGCCTCGCGCGAGCATCCCTCGCGCACGCTCGTCGTCATCAGGCGCGTCTCCCGCTCGCCCCGCGACCGTACGCAGTCCCGGCTGGACGCGGAGGTCCGGGTCGGCGCGGACGCCGGCACCGGCGAGACGGTGGTGCTCCGGCTGTACGGCGAGGTCGCCGACCACGCCCAGTCGGTGGTGCTGCCGCTGCTGCTGCCGGACGCCCCGGTGGTGGTCTGGTGGCCGGTGAACGCGCCGCTCGACCCGGCGAAGGACCCCCTGGGTGCCCTCGGCCAGCGCCGCGTCACCGACACCTACGCCTCCGAGCAGCCGGTGCGGGACCTGGCCACCCGCTCCGGGACCTACACCCCCGGCGACACGGATCTGTCCTGGACCCGCATCACGCCCTGGCGCTCGATGCTGGCGGCGGCCCTCGACCAGGTGGCCTGCGAGGTCAGGGCCGTCGAGGTGGAGGGCGAGGAGTTCAACCCGAGTTGCGAGCTGCTGGCGATGTGGCTCGCGGACCGGCTGGACGTCCCCGTGAAGCGCTCGCTGTCCGGCGGCCCGGGTCTGACGGCGGTCCGTATGGACACCAACTGCGGCCCGATCAACCTGGGCCGTGCCGACGGGTCCCTGGCGACGCTCTCCATCGAGGGCCAGCCGGACCGCGCGGTGGCGCTCAAGCGCCGTGACACGGCCGAGCTGATCGCGGAGGAACTGCGGCGGCTGGACCCGGACGACACCTACGCGTCCGCCCTGCGGTACGGGGTGGACCGGCTGAAGTCCTCCCGGTCGGCTCCGGCGCCCCAGTCCGCTACGGCGGAGGGGCCGGTGGCCAAAGGAGAGCCGGGAGAGCGGGGACAGCAGGGAGACCGGGGAGAGCCCAAAAGTGACGGACGGGCACGGCTCGCCCTCCCCGCACCCGTCGAAACGGCTGCGAAAGCACCCGCTTCGCAAGCGACGGCGGAGGCACCGGTGAAGCAGGAACCGCCCAAGTTGGAACCGGTACGGAAGGCGACGACGAAGTGAGTACGGCACCGCAGCTCGTCGTCCACCGCGACAAGGAGCTGATGGCGCAGGCCGCGGCGGCCCGGCTGATCACCAGGATCGTGGACGCGCAGGCCTCCCGGGGCTCGGCGTCCGTGGTCCTGACCGGCGGCCGCAACGGCAACGGCCTGCTGGCCGCCCTGGCCGCGGCGCCCGCCCGGGACGCCGTGGACTGGAGCCGGCTCGACCTCTGGTGGGGCGACGAACGGTTCCTGCCCGAGGGCGACCCGGACCGCAACATCACGCAGGCGCGTCAGGCACTGCTCGGCTCGGTACCGCTGGACCCGAAGCGGGTGCACGCGATGCCCGCGTCGGACGGCCCCCACGGCGACGACGTGGACGCGGCGGCGGCCGCGTACGCGGAGGAACTGGCAGCGGCGGCGGGCCCGGAGAACCACGGCCCCGTGCCGACGTTCGACGTGCTGATGCTGGGCGTCGGCCCGGACACGCACGTGGCGTCGCTGTTCCCGGAGCTGCCGGCGGTCCGGGAGACCGACCGCACGGTGGTCGGCGTCCACGGCGCGCCGAAGCCGCCACCGACCCGGGTGACGCTGACGCTGCCGGCGATTCGTGCGGCCCGTGAGGTGTGGCTGCTGGCCGCGGGCGAGGACAAGGCCCGGGCCGCGGCGATCGCGCTCTCGGGCGCGGGCGAGATCCAGGCGCCGGCGGCGGGGGCGTACGGCCGCAGCCGGACCCTGTGGCTGCTGGACGCGGCGGCGGCTTCGCAACTGCCGCGGTCGCTGTATCCGCCGGCTTCCGCCTGAGGTGCGTCCAGGGGGCTCCGCCCCCTGGACCCGGGTCCTTCGCCCCCCACCGTCGCCCGTTCAAGGGCGGTTTCGGGTGGTGGGAGGCGCACAGGCGGGGGTCCAGGGGCGGAGCCCCCTGGTGCAGCGGCTACTTGACCGACCCCGCCATCACGCCCTGCACAAAGTGCTTCTGGAACGCGAAGAACACGACGACGGGCACGACCAGGGACACGAACGCCCCGGGCGCCAGGACATCGATGTTGCTTCCGAACTGCCGTATCTGTGACTGCAGTTGTACCGTCAGCGGCTGTGAGGAACTGTCCGCGAACAGCAACGCCACCAGCATGTCGTTCCACACCCACAGGAACTGGAAGATGGCCAGGGAGGCGATCGCCGGCCGCCCCACGGGCAGGACGAGGCGCGTGAAGATCCTCCATTCGCTGCCGCCGTCCATCCGGGCCGCCTCCAGCATCTCCTTCGGCATCTCGGAGAAGTAGTTGCGGAGCAGGAACACCGCGAACGGCAGGCCGTAGGCCACGTGGAAGAGCACGACGCCGGGGATCGTGCCGAACAACCCCAGCTGCCCGAAGAGTTTGGCGACCGGCAGCAGGCCGATCTGCACGGGCACCACCAGCAGCGCGACCACGAGCAGGAAGATCGCCTCCCGTCCGGGGAAGTCCAGCCACGCGAAGGCGTACCCGGCGAGCGCCGCGATCACCACGACCAGCACCGTCGTGGGCACCGATATCAGCACCGTGTTCCAGAAGGCCTGCGTGATGCCCGCGTTCTGCAGCAGCGCCGAGTAGTTGTCGAAGGAGAGCTGGCCGGGGGCGGCGAACACCGTCCACCAGCCGCCCTTCGCCGTGTCCTCGGCGGATCGCAGCGAGGACAGGAACAGCCCTGCCAGCGGCGTCATCCACACGAGGCCCACGATGACGAGGAAGGCCTGGACGACCCCGTTGCCCAATCCGCGCCGAACCGCGTTCACCGCTGACTCCTTCGGAAACGTCGGACGTTGAACACCATGGCCGGGACGACCAGCAGCAGGAGCAGCACCCCGAGCGCGCTGCCGAGCCCCTGGTTGTTGCCGCCACCGAACGACACCAGCCACATCTGCGTCGCGAGCACGGTCGCGTCCTCCTGCACCGGCCCGGGCGCGATGATGTAGACGAGGTCGAAGACCTTCATCACGTTGATCACCAGCGTCACGAAGACGACCGTCAGGACCGGGGCCAGCAGCGGCACGGTGATCCGCCGGAAGATCTGCCACTCGTTGGCGCCGTCCATCCGCGCCGCCTCCAGCGCGTCCCGCGGCAGCGTCGACAGACCGGCCCCGATCAGCACCATGGCGAAGCCGGTCCAGATCCACAGGTAGGCGCCGATGATCGCCGGGGTGACCAGCGCCGGTCCCAGCCAGGAGACACCCCCGTAGGGCTGGGCGAAGTTCGACGACGGCAGCCTCACCTCGTAGGAGCCGGGTTCGAGGCCCTCGAAGCGGAAGGAGCCGTCGGCGGCGGTGGTCGCCGTGGCGGCCGTCCTGCCGTCGCGTACCGCCTCGACCTTCATCTGGGGCAGTCCGCTCTCCCGCGCGTCGACCTTGCCCTGCTCCCCTCCCCCGCCGGGTGTGAAGTCCAGGTAGACGACACCGCGCAGTTCGTCGGCGGCGGCCTTCTGCCCCGCCGCCGAGGAGGCGGGCCGGGCGTCGCCGGGCAGGTCGCCGGGCCGCACTCCGACCAGGCCCAACGTCACCGCGTCGCCCGGGGACACACTCACCGTCGTGCGGTACGAGCCGTCCTTCTCCTTCGTCAGGCCCTGCCCGTCACGCGCCCGGGCCGTCGGGTACGACGACTCCCCCTTGAAGGCGTCGTGGACCGAGACGACCGCGGCGTTCAGCACGCCCTTGTCCGGGTCCTCGTCGTAGGCGAGCCGGAAGATGATGCCGGCGGCGAGGAAGGAGACCGCCATCGGCATGAAGAGGAGCAGCTTGAAGGCAGTGGCCCAGCGGACCTTCTCCACCAGGACGGCCAGGATCAGGCCGAGGCCGGTGAGCAGGGCCGGGGCCACGACGACCCAGATGGCCGTGTTGCGGACGGCCTTGAGGGTCGCCGGGTCGCGGAACATCTCGGCGTAGTTCTCGCCGCCGACGAAGGTCGTCCCGGAGGCGTCGAAGAAGCTGCGGCCGACGCTGAACAGCACCGGGTAGACGACGAGCGCGCCGAGCAGCAGCAGCGCGGGCAGTACGAACAGCAGGGCGACGATCTTCCCGCGCCGCCGCAGCCGCCGGTTGCGGTCGGCGACGGTGACGGGCGGTGGGGGGTTCGTCTCTTTGACGAGGGTCGCGGTCATGGCGTATCAGTCCCGGTACGCCTTGGCCGCCGCGGCCTCCAGCTTCGCCGCGGTGCCCTTCGGGTCGGACGGGTCGCGCAGGAAGTCCTGGAGCAGCTTCCACTCGCCGGTGCCCTTCGTGCCGCCGAAGGCCGCCGGGGCCTGGTCGGACATGTCGAAGCGGACCGAGTCCCCGGCCTCGACGAGGGATTTGGCGGTGGCGCGGGTGACGTCGTCACCGTAGGAGGCCAGGTCGAGCTTCTTGTTCGGGGAGAGGAAGCCGCCCGCCTCGGCCCACACCGCGGAGGCCTCGGGAGTCGCCAGGAACTCCAGGAGGGCCTGGGCGGCCTTCTGGTTCTTGCCGTCCTTCAGGACGACGGCCGCGTCACCGCCGCTGACCACGGGCGCCTCACCGCCGCCGACCGCCGGGAACGGGAAGAAGTTCGCGTCCTCGCCGATCTTCCTGCCGAACTGGTCCTTGGCGACACCGGCGACGAAGTCGCCCTCGTAGACCATGCCGGCCTCGGGCTCCGGCCCGAACACCTGCTCCACCGAGCCGGGGAAGTCGGTGTTCAGGGCGCCCTTCTGGCCGCCCGCGATGAGCTGCTTGTCCTTGAAGAGCTTGCCGAGCGTGGTGAGCGCGTCGACGACGGACGCGTCGGTCCACTTCAGCTTGTGAGCGGCGAGGGCGTCGTACTTCTCGGGTCCGGCCTGGGAGAGGTAGACGTTCTCGAACCAGTCGGTGAGGGTCCAGCCGTCCTGCCCGGCGACGGAGAAGGCGGCCAGACCGGAGTCGGACACGGTCCGCCCGGCCTCGATCATCTCGTCGTAGGTCTTCGGGGGCTTCACGCCGGCCTGGGCGAGGGCGTCGGGGCTGTACCAGACGGTCGACTTGTGGGCGGCCTTGAAGTAGAGGCCGTAGAGGGTGCCGTCGACGCTGCCGTACTCCTTCCACACGGGGGCGTAGCCCGCGTCCACGGACTGCTCGGTCTTCTTCGACAGCGGCTTGAGCCAGCCCTGCCGCGCGAACTGCTTGAGCACGCCGACCTGCGGGACCATCACGACGTCGGGGGCGTTGCCGCCCTCGATCTTGCTGCCGACGACGGTGGAGACGTTGTCGCCGGTGGACACGAACCGCGTCTTGGCGCCGGTCTTCTCGGTGAAGGCGTCCAGCACCTTCTGGAAGTTCTTCTGCTCGGTGCCGGACCAGACGCCGGCCACGGTGATGGTCTGGCCGTCGAGCGCCTTGTCGCCGCCGCCGGCCGAGACGGGGCCGCCGCCGCAGGCGGTCGCGCCGAGCGCCAGGACGAGGGCGGTGCAGCCGGTGAGCAGGGTGGTACGTCGTCGCATCATCGTTGATGTCCCTTCGGGGAGTTGACTTGCGGGGTGTTCAGGAACGGATCCACCAGGCGGCCGTCGACCCGGACAGCACTCCGGGCGGACAGGGGCCGCTGGTGAGCAGCGGGGCGCCGGAGACCGGCGCGGGTGTGGGGGCGGTACCGAAGTTGACGGCGCACACGAGGTCGTCGCCCCGGGTGAAGGTCAGGACGCCGGGCGGGGCGTCCAGCCAGCGCAGCGTTCCTTCACCCAACTGCGGCAGTGCGGCGCGCAGTTGGAGGCCGTCGCGGTACAGGTGCCAGAAGGAGCGGGTGTCGGCGAGGGCCCGGTCGGTGGCGTACTCGGCGAAGTACTCCGGCTGCGGCAGCCACGGCTTGGCGCTCTCCTCGCCGGAGGTGAAGCCGAACGGTGAGGCCTGCCCCGACCAGGGCAGCGGCACCCGGCAGCCGTCGCGGATGCGGGCACGGCTGCCGGTGCGGCGGAAGATCGGGTCGGTGAGCACGTCGTCGGGCAGGTCCACGACCTCGGGCAGGCCGAGCTCCTCGCCCTGGTAGATGTAGGCGGCGCCGGGCAGGGCCAGCATCAGCAGCGCGGCGGCCCGGGCGCGGGCGGCCCCGATACCGGCGCCCTCGGAGGCTGGCTCGCCGTAGCGGGTGACGGTGCGGACCTGGTCGTGGTTGTTGAGGACCCAGGTGACCGTCGAGCCGGTGCCGGCGATGTCCTGCATGGCCTCGGAGATGACCTTCTGGAAGGCGTCCGGGTCCCAGGGGGCGCTGAGCAGGTCGAAGAAGAAGGCCTGGTGCAGTTCGTCCGGGCGGACGTACTGGGCGTGCTCGCGTGCGGTCGGGACGGAGACCTCGCCGACGAGGAGGCGTTCGCAGCCGTCGCGTTCGGTGTACTCCTCGCATATGGAGCGCCAGCGGCGCCACACGTCGTGCACCTCGGGCTGGTTCCAGGCGAGCGGGTTGACCGAGTCGCGGGTGCGGGCGTCGGCCTCCGGGTCGTCGGAGTCGGGCAGCTCGGGGTGCTTGAAGAGGCCGGCGGCGACGTCGATGCGGAAGCCGTCGATGCCCCGGTCCAGCCAGAAGCGGAGGATCCGGTCGAACTCGGCGGTGATCTCGGGGTTGCGCCAGTTCCAGTCGGGCTGCTCGGGCGCGAACATGTGCAGGTACCACTGGCCGGGCCGTCCGTCGGGCTCGGTCACCCGGCTCCAGGAGGGGCCGCCGAACATGGAGTGCCAGTTGTTGGGCGGCTCGGTGCCGTCCGGGCCGCGGCCGTCGGCGAAGTGGAAGCGGGCGCGGGCCGGGCTGCCGGGCGGCGCATCGAGCGCTTCACGGAACCAGGGGTGCTCGCTGGAGCAGTGGTTCGGGACGATGTCGAGCAGCACCTTGACGCCGAGCCGCCGCGCGGCCCCCACCAGCAGGTCGAACTCGTCGAGGTCGCCGAAGAGCGGGTCGACGTCGCAGTAGTCGGCCACGTCGTAGCCATGGTCGTGCTGCGGCGAGGGATAGAAGGGGCTCAGCCAGATCCCGTCGACGCCGAGCTTCTTGAGGTAGGGCAGTCCCGCCCGGACCCCGGCGAGATCACCGATGCCGTCGCCGGTGCTGTCGAGGAAGCTGCGGACGTACACCTGATAGATCACTGCGTCACGCCACCAGTGGTGCCTGTTCAACCCATCGACCTGTCTCTGAGGAGGGCAGCGGTTATGCATGCATGTTAAGTAGGCGCGTCGAGAGGGTGTCAATGAAATGGCAGAAGCTACCGACGGGTTGTGGTGGTGGAATTCGGCACCTATCGGACATATCTAAGATAGATGAGACGTCCGCGTTACCTAACGAGTAAGTAGGAGGCTCGCCGGATGCGAGCCGCCGACCGCGCTATCGGCGCGAGATGACGGCGAGCTCCCGCGCCAGCCGGCGCACCGCCGCCGCGGGCGTCTGGTGCCCGGCCAGCGCGTCGTGCACGACCGCCTGCACCACCAGACTGACCTGGTCGTACCGCGGGCTCTTGGGACGCGGCTCGGCCGCGAGCACGCTCTCGCGCAGGGTCGGCAGATAGGGGAACCTGCGGATGAGCGCGGGGTCGTCGTAGAGATCGGCCCGGACGGGCGGCAGAGCGCCGCGCGTGAGCACCAGGCGCTGGACGCGCTCACTGGTGAGGTACGCGATCAGGCGGGCCGCCGAGTCGGGGTGCCGGGCATGTGAGCTGACGGCCAGGTTGGAGCCGCCGAGGACGCTCGTCCCCGGGCCGTCCGGTCCCGGCAGGGGTACGGCGCCGACCTCCCCGGAGATCCGGGAGCCCGGGGCGGAGGCACCGACGTAGGCGTACGGCCAGTTCCGCAGGAAGAGCAGCCGGCCGTCCTGGAAGGCCTGCTTGGACTCCTCCTCCTTGTACGTCAGCGCCTCCTTCGGGATCCAGCCCTCGCGCACTCCGCGCGCCAGGAAGCCGATGCCCTCACGGGCCGCCGCCGAGTCGACGGTGACGCGCTCGCCCTCGTCGCCGAGGATCGAACCGCCCGCCGAGTAGACGGCCTCGGCCACGTTGACGGTGAGGCCCTCGTAGGGCAGGAACTGTCCGGCGTAACCGTCGAGGCCGTACTTCGGGGCGATGGTCTTCGCGTACCGTTCCAGCTCCGCCCAGGTGCGCGGCGGCTGCACGCCCTCCTTGGCGAGGACGTCCTTGCGGTAGAGGAGCAGACCGGCGTTGGTGACGTACGGGACGGCGTACAGCTGCCCGTCATAGGTCGCCGTGTCCACGACCGGCTGGAGGAAGGTCTTCAGGGGGACGCGGTCGCGGGGCAGAGGCCGGATCCAGCCCGCCGCGGCGAACTCCGAGGTCCAGTTGACGTCGATGTTGAGCACGTCGAACCGGCTGCGGTCGCCGTCGCGCAGGTCGGTGACCATCTGGGCCTGGGTCTCGTCGGCCGAGTCGGGCAGCTCGACCAGGGTGACCCTCTCACCGGGATGGGTACGATTCCACCCCTCCAGCAGGGGCCCGAGATAGCCGGTGAGGTCCCCGGCGGTGGCCAGGGTGAGCGGTCCGCGACCGTCCTGCGACGGCTCGCCCGCCTGGGCTCCGGCGGCGACGTAGCCTGTCAGGACCACGGCGAGAACGAGAAGGCCCCTACCCGCGGCATGCATCCACCGCATAGGTTCCTCCCTGTACACCGGCGACGGGCACCTTTGCCCGGAACAGAGGCCATGTATACCTGTTAGGTATGGGCGATACTAGGGCCTGGAGCACATTGGACCGGACAGGAGGACTGCACGCGTGCGCCTGCCCCTCCTGGCCCTCCTCGCCCGCGGCCCCGCCCACGGCTACGAGCTCAAGCAGGACCTTGAGCAACTGCTGGGCTCCGCGTACCCTCAGCCGAACGTCGGCCAGATCTATGTGACCCTCGGCCGCCTCGAGAAGTCGGGACTGATCGAGGGCGAGGACGTGGCGCAGTCCAGCCGGCCCAACAAAAAGGTCTACCACCTCACCGACGCCGGGCGGGAGGCGCTGCGCGCCTGGTTCGAGGAGCCCGAGGACGAGCCGCGGGTGCGGGACGAGTTCTTCATGAAGCTGGCGCTCGCTCCGCAGAGCGGTCTCGCCGACCAGATCTCCCTGATCAACCAGCAGCGGCGCCAGTACCTGAACACCATGCGGCAGCTGTCGAAGCTGGCCGCCGCCGAAGACCGGGACAACCGCATCGCGCACCTGCTGATCGAGGGCGCGATGCTGCACCTGCAGGCCGACCTCGACTGGCTGGAACGGTGCCAGGAAGAGCTGGAGGAGCTGGAGTGAGCGACGACCGTCCCGCTCCCGTGCTGCGCGCCGAGGGGCTGGTGAAGACCCACCACGGCGAGGGCGCGCCCGCCCATGCCGTGCGCGGGGTCGACCTGTGCGTCCGGCCCGGCGAGTTCGTGGCGATCACCGGCCCGTCCGGCGCCGGAAAGTCGACGCTGCTGCATCTGCTCGGCGGCCTCCAGCGGCCGGACGCCGGGAGCATCTGGCTCGACGGCGAGTCCACCGACACCTACAGCGAGGCCCGCTGGGCGGTGGAGCGCAGGAAGCGGATCGGGATCGTCTTCCAGTTCTTCAACCTCGTGTCCAACCTGTCCGTCGCCGACAACGTGGAGCTGCCCGCCCTGCTCGCGGGGACCTCGCCGAAGCAGGCCAGGGCCGAGCGGGAGCAGCTGCTGGCCGAGCTGGGCCTGACGGGCAAGGAGCGCAGCATGCCGGGCGAGCTGTCCGGCGGCGAGCAGCAGCGGGTCGCCCTGGCCCGGGCGCTGGTCAACCACCCCCCGCTGCTGCTGGCCGACGAGCCCGCGGGCAGCCTCGACAGCAAGGGCACCCGCGAGGTGATGCGGCTGCTGTCCCGCTTCCACCAGCGCGGCCAGACGATCCTGCTGGTCACCCATGACGCCCGGCTGGCGAGCGCCGCGGACCGGGTGATCAGCTTCTTCGACGGCCGGATCGCCGACGACGCGGAACTCGACGGCGGCGCCCCACCGCGCCGGGCCGGGATATCCGGTGTCCTGGAGCTCAGGGACTGACATGCGGGCCCACGACCACCGCCCGCTCTCCGGGCCGAGGGGCTGAGGCCCGTGCGAGCCACCCTGCGCTGGGCGCACTCCGATCTGCGCACCCACCGCGGCGAAGCGCTGTTCCTGGTGCTGGCCACCGCCGGCATCGTCGCCTCCCTGCTGCTGGCCACGGCCCTGTTCGGGTACGCGACCAACCCCTGGCAGCGGGTCTTCACGCAGTCGCACGGCGCGCACGTGTGGCTGCACACCGACGCCTCCGCCGACACCGGCAGGCTGGCCGCGCTCGACGGCGTCGACTCCGTCGCCGGCCCCTACCCGACCGCCTCCACCACCGTCTCCTCGCGCGGCAGCCGCGCCTCCGTCGAGCTGCGCGGCACCCCGGAACGGCCGGCCGTAGGCCGCCCGCCGATCGTCTCCGGCCGCTGGCTGGACCCCGCGACCCCGAACGGCGTGGTGCTGGAGAGCCGCCTCGCCCGCGCGCTGCTGGCCGAGCCCGGCGACACCCTCTCCGTGCCCGGCACCGCCCGTGAGCTGACCGTCGTCGGCCTCGCCGACAGTGCCGAGCCGCGCTACCGGCCGGGCGAGCAGCCTGGCCTGGTGTGGGCCCTGCCGCGGGCCGTGCCGGAGCCCGGCGGCCAGGCGATCGGACTGCGGCTGACCGACCCGGGCGACACCTCCTACGTCGTCCAGCGTGCCGTGACCCTGCTGGGGGCCGGGTCGATCGACGAGGTGTCCACCTGGCAGCAGGCCCGGGCCGAGGCGCAGGGCGACAACCGGCTCCTCGGTCAGGTGCTGGGGCTGTTCGGGCTGGGCGCGCTGGTCGCCGCCGGGCTCGCGGTGCACGGGGCGATCGGCACCCGCATCCGGGGCCACCTGCGGGACCTCTCCGTGCTGAAGGCCATCGGCTTCACGCCCGGCCAGGTGGTCCGCGTCTTCCTCCTGCAGCACCTCGCCTACGCCCTGCTGGGCGCTGTGGCCGCCGCCGTGCTCGCCGAGGCCCTGGGCAGCCGGATCCCGGGGCGGCTCGGGGACGCGGTCGGGGTGTGGCAGGGCCTGCCCGGGCACGCGGTGGCGCTGGTCGTGGTGCCGGCGGGCGCGGTGCTGTTCATCGGCGCGACCACCGGGCTGGCCGCATGGCGGGCGGGACGCGTGCCGCCGGTGCCGGTGCAGAGGCCCGCGGCGGCGCTCGGCGGGCGGTTGTCCGGGGCGACGGGCCGGGCCCTCGGACCGCGGCCCGCGGCGGCTGCGCCCGGTGGCCGGCCGGCCGGCGGCCTGCGCCGCGTCCTCGGGCTGCGGCCCGCGGCTCCCCGGACCGGGCAGCTCTCCGACCTGGCGCGCCGCGCCCTGGGGGCGCGGATCCCGCCCGCTCTGGTGCTGGGCTGGCACAAGGCGTTCACCGGCCGCCGCCGGTCCCTGGCCGTCGTCGCCCGCCTCACCCTGCCGCTGCTGCTGATCGTCGTGGCGATGAGCGCCTGGACCACCATCGACCGGTTCCACAGCGAGCCCGAGCAGATCGGTCTGCCCACCACCCTCAGTGTCCGCGCCGACGCCGGCCTGGATGAGCGGCAGACCCGCACCCTCCTGGAACGCGACCCGGAGGTGGCCGCCGCCTACCCGGGCGTCGAGACTGCCGCCCTGGTCCCGGGCCAGACGGCGACCATCGCCCTGCGCGGCCTCGGCACCGACCGGGCCCCCTACCCGTACACCCTCGCCGAGGGCCGCCCCGCCCGGGGTGCCGACGAGGCCGTGGCCGGGCAGGGGCTGCTCGACCTGCTGGACGTGCGCGTCGGCGACTGGGTGCGGATGACCGTCGGCGACCAGCCGCAGATCCTGCACATCGTGGGCCGCAGCATCGAACCCGAGAACGCCGGCCGGGTCATCTCCACGTCCCTCGACACCCTCCGCGCGAACGACCCCGGGCTGCGCCCGACCCTGTACGAGCTGCGCCTCGACCCCGGTGCCGACCCGCGGGAGGTGGCCGGACGGCTCACCTCGGCCGGACGCGGGCACCTGGACGTGCACACCGTGACCAACCCTGCCGACGACCTCTCGCCGCTGCGCGCCGTCGTCGCCGGGCTGATCGCCGTGCTCGCCCTCATCGGGCTCATCGAGCTGCTGACCGCGATCGGCGGCACGGTCCGCGAGGGCGAACGGGACCTGCTGGCCCTGAAGGCCATCGGCCTGTCCCCCCGGCAAATCACGGCGATCACGGTCACGGCCACCGGCCTCACGGCGCTCGCGGCCGTACTCGCCGCCATCGCCTTGGGCCTGCCGCTCGCCCACTGGCTGATCGACGCCCAGGGAAGATCGAGCGGCATCGGCGCCGGGATCGCCCAGGGGCCGTCCGCCCTGCTCATCCTGCTGCTCGGGACGGCGGCGGTACTCTGCGCGGCCGCGCTGGCCGCCGTACCCGCGGCCCGGGCGGCGCGGCGGCGGCTGGCGGACACGCTGAGCGCGGTGGCCTGACGTCCCTGAGCCGATCCGGGGTGAGGCTCAGCCCGTGCGGATCACCGGTGACGAGGTCCGGGACGGCCACCAGCCGGCCGGTCACCAGGGCGAGCAGCGGTGGCAGACAGCGGTGCGCGCCTCAGGACGGACCGGACCGTCAGTGTGCCGCCCGTCCGGCTTCCGCGTGTGCGGCCGCTCCGCGCTCCCCCCGAGCACTCGCCGTGATGATCTCCGGGAGTCCACGGGAAGCGGAGGGCGCGCCGCCGGGCGGTGGGCGGACAGCGGCGCCCTGTCCGCCACCCGCCCGGCCGCTCGTCACTGCCGGCCGCGCAGCTCCCGGTACGAGGCGACCAGCGCCTTCGTGGAGGCGTCCAGGCCCTCGACCTCGGCGCCCTCGGTCAACGCGGGCTCGACGCGCTTGGCGAGCACCTTGCCCAGTTCCACGCCCCACTGGTCGAAGGAGTCGATGTTCCACACCGCGCCCTGCACGAACACCTTGTGCTCGTAGAGGGCGACCAACTGGCCGAGGACGGACGGCGTCAGCTCGGGCGCGAGGATGGTGGTCGTCGGGTGGTCGCCCTTGAACGTCTTGTGCGGCACCAGCTCCTCCGGCACACCCTCGGCCCGCACCTCGTCCGGGGTCTTGCCGAAGGCGAGCGCCTGCGTCTGGGCGAAGAAGTTGGCCATCAGCAGGTCGTGCTGCGCCTTCAGTTCGTCGCTCAGTTCGGCGACCGGCCGGGCGAAGCCGATGAAGTCCGCCGGGATGAGCTTCGTGCCCTGGTGGATGAGCTGGTAGTAGGCGTGCTGCCCGTTGGTGCCCGGCGTGCCCCACACCACCGGCCCGGTCTGCCACTCCACCTCACGCCCGTCGCGGCCGACGCACTTGCCGTTGGACTCCATGTCGAGCTGCTGGAGGTAGGCGGTGAACTTCGACAGGTAGTGGCTGTAGGGCAGCACCACGTGCGACTGGGCGTCGTGGAAGTTGCCGTACCAGATGCCCAGCAGGCCCAGCAGGAGCGGCACGTTGGACTCGGCGGGCGAGGTGCGGAAGTGCTCGTCGACGATCCGGAAGCCGTCGAGCATCTCCCGGAAGTTGTCCGGGCCGATGGCGATCATCAGGGCCAGGCCGATCGCGGAGTCGTACGAGTAGCGGCCGCCGACCCAGTCCCAGAACTCGAACATGTTGGCCGTGTCGATACCGAACTCCGCGACCTTCTCGGCGTTCGTCGACAGGGCCACGAAGTGCTGGGCGACCGCGGCCTCGTCGCCGAGCGCGGCCAGCAGCCACGAGCGCGCGGACGTGGCGTTGGTGACCGTCTCGATGGTGGTGAAGGTCTTGGAGGCGATGACGAACAGCGTCTGAGCCGGGTCCAGATCGCGCACCGCCTCGTGCAGGTCGGCACCGTCCACGTTCGACACGAAACGCACCGTCAGCGAGCGGTCCGTGAAGGCGCGCAGCACCTCGTAGGCCATCGCGGGGCCGAGGTCGGAGCCCCCGATGCCGACGTTGACGACGTTGCGGATCCGCTTGCCGGTGTGGCCGGTCCACTCACCGGAGCGCACCCGGTCGGCGAAGTCCGCCATCTTGTCGAGCACGGCGTGCACGTCCGGCACCACGTTCTCACCGTCGACCTCGATCACCGCGTCCCGCGCCGCCCGCAGCGCGGTGTGCAGCACGGCCCGGTTCTCGGTGGTGTTGATCTTCTCGCCGCGGAACATGGCGTCCCGGAGTCCGAAGACGTCGGTGGCGGCGGCCAGTTCGCGCAGCAGCCGCAGGGTGTCGTCGGTGATCAGGTGCTTGGAGTAGTCGACGTACAGGTCGCCGACCCGGAGGGTGTACGCGGTGCCGCGGCCGGGGTCGGCGGCGAACAGCTCGCGCAGCCGGGCATCGCCCAGCTCGTCGCGGTGCTTGGCCAGTGCCGTCCACTCGGACGTCTGGTTGAGCCTGGTGCGGCCGTCTGCGTTCATCTCGGGCTTCAGCCTTCTTTCCTGTCCTGCCTGCGTACCTTGCCCCGCTGCCGGTCCCAACCTAGTTGATCAGTGCGTGGCGTCGGCTGCCGTCGCGCCCTCTTCCGGCTCGGCAACGGATACGTTCACCTTGAGCACGGGTATCAGTGCGAGGACGGCGAGGGCGAAGAAGACGGCCGTGAGCAGGGGCGGGGTGTGCGGCCCCCAGGCGGTGGCGACGGCCCCGCCGAGCAGGGCGCCGAGGGGCACTCCGGCGAAGGCCAGGGTCCGGAAGGCCGAGCTGACCCGGCCGAGGAGCGCTGCGGGGGTGCGCTCCTGCATGAGGGTCGTCGTGTTGACGTTCCACACCATGCCCATGAGACCGAAGACGGCCAGCGCTCCCACCAGCACGGTCAGGCTGCGTACGGTGCCCATGACGACGAGGAGCCCGGTCTGCACCGAGCCGGCGAGCAGCACCGACGGCAGCCGGCCGAGCCGGGCCACCAGCCGGCCGTTCACCACGCCCCCGGCCAGGCTGCCCAGGGTGAAGGCGGTGCCCGCCGCCGCGTAGCCCGCGGGGCCCGCCTCCAGCCAGTCGGTGACGAGGACCACCAGCAGGGCGAGCTGGGTTCCCATGCCGATGTTGCACAGGGCCGTGGCGGCGCACAGGCCGCGCAGCGCGCGGTCCCGCCACAGGGTGCGCAGCCCCTCCGCGATCTCGCGGCGCAGGGTGCTGCCCGCCGGTCTGGGCTTCCGGTCGGACTCGGCGGCCGGCAGCGAGGCGATCAGTGCGGCGGCCACCAGGAAGGTCACGGCGTCGGCCGCGAACGGCACGGCCGCCCCGGCCGCCAGCAGCAGCGGCACGACGGGCCCGCCGAGCAGTCCGCCGGCGATGCGCTGGCCGGTCATCAGCCGCGCGTTGGCGCTGCCGAGCGCGTCCCGCTCGACCAAGGCGGGCAGTAGCGCCGTGGCGGCGTTGTCGAAGAGGGTCTGGAGGGTGGTGAGGGCGACGGCCAGCACGATGAGCAGGCCGATCGAGGCGTGTCCGAGCCCGACGGCGACCGCGAAGGCGGCGACCAGCAGCCCCCGTAAGGCGTCGACCGTCCACATGGCGCGCCGCTGGTCCACGCGGTCGGCGACGGCCCCGCCGAGCAGGCCGAAGACGATCCAGGGCAGATAGCCGCAGGCCGTGACGGAGGCGATGAGCAGCGGCTCGTCGGTCAGCGTGACGGCCAGCAGGGGCAGCGCTGCCGTGCGCAGCGCGTCACCGAAGCTGGACAGCACCGCGGCACTCCACAGCCGCCCGAAACCCCCGCGCCACGCGGGCACGCGCACGCTCCCCGCCTCGACCGTCGCCACCGCTCCCCCTCATGGTTCGTCCGATGCGCAAACCGTAGAGGGCACCACTGACAATCGGTCGGCGGCGAGGGCCGGGAAAGCAGCTCGGCCGGGCACCTGTGGGTGTCCGGCCGGTCTCGACTTCTAGATCTCGCCCCGCAGTTTGGCGAGCGCCTCGGCGAGGATCGCCTCGCCGTCCGCGTCGCTGCGCCGCTCCCGCACGTACGCCAGGTGCGTCTTGTAGGGCTCGGTGCGCGGCGGGTCCGGCGGGTTGTCCCGGTCCTGGCCGGCCGGAAAGCCACAGCGCGGGCAGTCCCAGGTGTCCGGCACCTGCGCGTCGCTGGCGAAGCTCGGCTGGGTCTCGTGTCCGTTGGAGCACCAGAAGGAGATGCGCAGCCGCGGCGCGGACTCGCCGCGCTCGGCCTCGCCCATCGGCCCCGCCCCGACCCGGCTTCCCCGGATCGCGTTGCCACTTGCCACGGTCGTAACTCCCTGCGTGATGGTGCCGCGAAGCGATTCGGCGTTCCGCTTCGCTGCGAGCGCCTCAGTCTACGTAAGGCCCAACGCGCGTCCAGTGATTGGAGTTACAACCCTCACACCTAGACGCAAGCCCCATGATAGGCCGCGCTCAGCTGCGCGTACCGAACATGGGGCCTTACGTACGAGTCCGTGCGGATTGCGGCTCGGTCAGTTGTTCACCTTCATCATGATGCCGAGCGCGATAATGCACGCGAACCACAACAGACCGACCACGACTGTGATCCGGTCGAGGTTGCGCTCGGCGACCGAGGAGCCGCCGACGGAGGACTGCATGCCGCCACCGAACATGTCGGAGAGGCCGCCGCCCTTCCCCTTGTGCATCAGCACCAGCAGCATCAGCAGCAGGCTGAAGACGATCAGGGCGATGGAGAACCCCAGAACCACGGCTGGACCAACTTCCTCGGATGCGGATGGACGACGCGGGGCCCAGCACAGCGCTGGACCCCGCAAGGGTACGACGGATCGCCGCTACGGCCTACTCACTGGTCACGGAAGCGCACGATCTTGACGAACTCGTCGGCGTCGAGCGAGGCGCCACCGACCAGGGCGCCGTCGATGTCGGCCTGGGCCATGATCTCGGCGACGTTGCCCGACTTCACCGAGCCGCCGTACTGGATGCGGACCTTGTCGGCCAGCTCCTGCGAGTACAGCTCGGCGATCTTGCCGCGGATCGCCGCGCAGACCTCCTGGGCGTCCTCGGCGCCGCAGACCTTGCCGGTGCCGATGGCCCAGACGGGCTCGTAGGCGATCACGACGGTCTCGGCCTGCTCGGCGGGGAGGTCCTTCAGACCGCCCTCGACCTGCGCGAGGGTGTGGGAGACGTGGTTGCCCGCCTCGCGGACCTCCAGTTCCTCGCCGACGCACAGGATCGGGGTCAGGCCGTGCTTGTAGGCGGCCTTGACCTTGGCGTTCACCAGCTCGTCGGTCTCGTTGTGGTACTGGCGGCGCTCGCTGTGGCCGATGGCGACGTAGGTGCACTTGAGCTTGGCCAGCATAGGGCCGGAGATCTCGCCGGTGAAGGCACCGCCGTCGTGCGCCGAGATGTCCTGGGCGCCGTACTTGATCTTGAGTTTGTCGCCGTCGACCAGGGTCTGCACGGAGCGCAGGTCGGTGAAGGGCGGCAGGACGGCGACCTCGACGGCCTCGTAATCCTTGTCGGCCAGGGCGAAGGCGAGTTTCTGGACGTGCGCGATGGCCTCGAGGTGGTTGAGGTTCATCTTCCAGTTGCCCGCCATCAGCGGCGTGCGCGTGCTCATTGAGGTCAGTCCTCCAGTGCGGCGAGGCCGGGGAGCGTCTTGCCCTCGAGGTATTCGAGGGAGGCGCCGCCACCGGTCGAGATGTGGCCGAATGCGTTCTCGTCGAAGCCCAGGATGCGGACGGCTGCGGCGGAGTCGCCACCGCCGACCACCGTGAAGGCCTGGGAGTCGAGGAGAGCCTGGGCGACCGCCTTGGTGCCCTCGGCGAAATCGGGGTGCTCGAAGACGCCCATGGGGCCGTTCCAGAAGACGGTGGCGGCGTCGGCGATCTTCGAGGTGTACAGCTTGCGGGACTCGGGACCGATGTCCAGGCCCATCTGGCCGGACGGCATGGCGTCCGCTGCGACGGTGCTGGGCCGGGCCGGAGCCTTGGTCTTGAGGTCCGGGAACTCGGGCGCGACCACGACGTCCACGGGCAGAACCAGCTCGACACCGTTCTTCTCGGCGCGCGCGATGTACTCCTGGACGGCCGGGAGCTGGTCCTCCTGGACCAGGGACGTGCCGATCTCGTGGCCCTTGGCCTTGAGGAAGGTGAAGACCATGCCGCCGCCGATGAGCAGGCGGTCGGCCTTGCCGAGCAGCTGGTCGATGACGGCGAGCTTGTCGGACACCTTGGCACCGCCCAGGACGACGGCGTAGGGCCGCTTGACGTCGTCGGTGAGCTTCCTCAGGACGCCGACCTCGGTGGCGATGAGGTGGCCGGCGTAGTGCGGCAGGCGGGCCGGGAGGTCGAAGACCGAGGCATGCCCCCGGTGCACCGCGCCGAAGCCGTCGCCGACGTAGACGTCGGCGAGCGCGGCGAGCCGGTCGGCGAAGGCGGCGCGCTCGGCGTCGTCCTTGCTGGTCTCGCCGGCGTTGAAGCGCAGGTTCTCGATGACGGCGACCTGACCGTCGGCGAGGCCGGCGACGACGGCCCGGGCGGACTCGCCGACCGTGTCGGCCGCGAAGGCCACGTCCGCCCCGAGGAGTTCACCGAGGCGTGCGGCGGCCG
The DNA here is from genome assembly GCF_055578235.1 of Streptomyces sp. NPDC033136. Taxonomy (NCBI): domain Bacteria; kingdom Bacillati; phylum Actinomycetota; class Actinomycetes; order Kitasatosporales; family Streptomycetaceae; genus Streptomyces; species Streptomyces sp. NPDC033136. The sequence continues at coordinate 325,100 of NZ_JBVIPD010000005.1, read as the reverse complement.
GGGCGAGGGAGAAGGCCGGGTCCGGGGCGCCCTTGGGGCGGCCCAGGTGGGAGGCGACGATCACCCGGGCGCCCGCGTCGGCGAGTGCCTTGACGGTGGGCAGCACGGCGCGGATGCGGCCGTCGTCGGTGATGCGCGTGCCGTCCAGCGGAACGTTCAGATCGGCGCGGACGAAGGCCCGCTTGCCCGCGACCCCTTCGGTGAGGAGTTCGTCGATCGTCTGCATGAAGGGACTCCTGAAAGAGCTCGTGATCGCTCGTAAGCGCTCGTGATCGAACAGCTCTGATCTGTACGTGAGTCAGGGCTCGGACGGCGCGTCCTCGCGCCGCCCGAGCCCTGCTCTCACATGGACGTGCCTACTCGGTTGATCAGAGCTGGTTACCGACGAAGACCGTAAGGTCCACGAGGCGGTTCGAGTAGCCCCACTCGTTGTCGTACCAGCCGATGACCTTCACGTTCTTGCCCTCCTGGACCATGGTCAGGGAGGAGTCGAAGGTGCAGGACGCCGGCGCGTTGACGATGTCGGACGAGACGATCGGGTCCTCCGTGTACTCGAGGATGCCCTTCAGCTCGCCCTCGGCCGCCTTCTGGAAGGCCGCGTTGACCTCTTCCTTGGTGACCTCGCGGCCGAGCTCGAGGACCAGGTCGGTGACCGAACCGGTCGGGACCGGGACGCGCATGGCCATGCCGTCCAGCTTGCCCTTGAGCTGCGGGAGGACCAGCGCGGTGGCCTTGGCTGCACCCGTGGTGGTCGGGATGATGTTCTCGGCGGCGGCACGGGCGCGGCGCAGGTCCTTGTGCGGGAAGTCCAGGATGCGCTGGTCGTTCGTGTACGCGTGCACCGTCGTCATCAGGCCCTTGACGATGCCGAAGTTCTCGTCGAGAACCTTGGCCATCGGCGCCACACAGTTGGTGGTGCAGGAGGCATTGGAGATGACGTGGTGGTTCGCCGGGTCGTAGGTGTCCTGGTTGACGCCCATCACGATGGTGACGTCCTCATCCTTGGCCGGAGCCGAGATGAGGACCTTCTTGGCGCCGCCGGTGATGTGCTTCTCGGCGTCGGCCTTCTTGGTGAAGATGCCGGTCGACTCGATGACGATGTCGACGCCCAGCTCGCCCCACGGGATGTCGGCGGGGTTGCGCTCGGCGAGGACCTTGACGGTCTTGTCGCCGACGGTGATGGTGTCCTCGGTGTGCGAGACCTCCTGCTTGAGGCGGCCGAGGACGGTGTCGTACTTCAGCAGGTGAGCGGTGGTCGCGGTGTCACCCAGGTCGTTGACAGCCACGATCTCGATGTCTGCACCCTGCTCCAGCAGCGCGCGGAAGTAGTTACGACCGATGCGGCCGAAGCCGTTGATGCCTACGCGGATCGTCACGAACCGATCTCCTCGTTGGTACGCCGGCCATGAAGAGCCGGCGAGCTCTGTTTGGGATGTCCCCGACCGCCTACGACCCTACCTCCCTGAGGCCCCGGTGGTGACATCCAGATGCCTCATACACGGCAGGGCGGTCCGTACCGGCCAGTAGGGGTACGGACCGCCCACCGCCGAAAGCGAGATCACTCGATTTCGCTACCGGACGGGTTCCCTGTTGACCAGGGATGTCACACGTCCAGGGACGCGAGTGCCTTCCTCATCAGTGCCGCCCGGTCGGCCGCGGCGGCGATGTGCTCCAGGCCGAAGCCCAGCAGCACCGTGTCGTCCGTGGTGACCGCGCCGTACGTCTGGAACAGGGCGCCGGTGCGCGCCCAGTCCTTGAGGACGGCCGGGCTGCCCTCCGGCGGTCCGGCGACCTTCCAGGCGCCGAGCGAGGTCTCGAAGTCCTCGGTCTCCCGGGCCGTGCCCCCGACGACGAGCGAGGCGTCGTCGGCGAGGACGCCGTGCCCGCCGGTACCCGGGTCGGTGACGTAGCCGAGGGAGATCTCCACCGTCTTGCCGGCGTAGGCGCTCAGGTCGAAGTTCACCTGCTGCCATCCGCTGGAGGCACCGGTGAGGCTGTTCCACGCGCCGGTCGTGCCGGAGGCGGTGCAGCCGTCGGCCGCCTGGGTCAGGTAGTGCTTCAGCCAGGGGTGCTCATTGATGTAGAAGCCGCCCTGGCACTCCGTCGGCACGGCGTTCCCGGTCGCGCCGCCCGCCTCCGGGAGGGTCGTCCAGTCGTCGGCACCCGTGGTGTGCGCCTCCACAAGGACATGGTCGTAGCCGGGCTCGGTGTCCCACAGGAGCTGGGTGCGCAGCGTCGGCTTCTCGGAGGCCGTGACGCCGGTGAGGTCCACGGTGCGGGTGAGGCGCTTGTAGGCGTCGTCGGTGTGGACGGCGGCTGCCATCCAGGAGCCCGCGTACGGGCCGTACGGGTTGGCCGTGCCGGCGAACTGTCCGGCGCCCTTGCTCGCGAACTGCGGGAACTCGTCGGCCGGCAGTTCGTCGGAGGTGACGCTGTAGGTGCCCGCCTGGTCCAGCGGGTTGCCGGGCGCGGCGCTCAGCGGGCTCGTGACGCCGCCCAGCTCGCCGGAACCGGTGAAGCCGGTGGCCCCGGGGGTCGAGGTGCGGGTGTGGGCGCCCAGGTAGTACTGGCTGAAGTCGTTCGACAGGGCGCCGCCGAGGTCCACGGCGCCACCGGCCTGCTCGCCGGCCTCGATCAGCCGGCCGCCCTCGTTGAGGAAGGCGCGCAGCTGGAGCTGGGTGGCGTTGCCGGGAACGGCCGCACCCGTGTAATGGACGACGGTGTCGAAGTGGCTCAGCACGCCGAGCGCGTCCGGCGCGCCCCGCTGTGCGACGTCCCAGACGATCGCCTTGCGGCCGTTGGCCTTGAGCGCGTCCACGTACTTCTGCGCGTGCGTGGCGGTCGCGCCCTCTTCGGCGACGACGAGGGTGTCCGCCCGGGGCCTCTTGGCGACGGCGTAGGTGAAGTGCTCGCTGGAGACCTTCTTGCCGTTCCTGGTCTCCCCGGTGAACCACACCTCGACCTTGTCGCCCGGGTCGCCGTCCTTGACCTTGGCCCGGTACTCGTCGAAGTAGAGGTTGTCCTCACCGCCGTAGGTCTCGCCGCCCTTCCAGGGCTTGAGCGCCATGTCCTCGGTGCGGCCGCCGTTGACGCGGTACTTGAGTTCCTTGTCGCGCACCGACTTCCGTACGACGACGGATACCTCCTGGTCGGCGCCGCGGGAGTGGGACGTGGTGAACGCGGCCGGGGTGAAGGCGGCGGCCTTCAGGCCGACGGACGAGGACGGCCGGTCGGGGTGGGCGGCGGACTCGGCGACGGAGAGCGCGAACGGGACGTTCTTGGTGAACTCCTGCCGGATCAGCTTCTCGTCGTCCGGGAAGGTGAAGATCGACTCGCAGTCGGCCGGCTTCCACTCGTCGTTGGGGTCGACGTCCGAGGCACTCTGGCAGGTCGACATCTCAGGGGTGAACATCGCCAGGCCGTTGACGTTGGCCGCGTGGCCGTCCGCCTCGCCGTTGGTGGTGTACAGCTCGGAGGAGAGCTGCGGGTGGTAGCCGGGGATCGCCGAGTTGCCGGGCGTACCGGCGAGCGCCTCGTACGCGACGTCGTCGGGGGTGGACGTGGCGACCTGCCAGCCGACTCCGTAAAGGATCAGTTCGGCCGCCGAGTGGTAGTTGATGCCGTACGTGAAGCCGATCCGCTTCTGGAAGGCGTCCAGGGCCTGGGTCTCGGGCTCGGAGTTGGGCCCGGCACCACGGTAGGTCTGGCTGGTGGGGTGAGGGGACGAGCCCTCGTCGTCGTAGCCCCACTTGTAGGCGAAGTTGCGGTTGAGGTCGACGCCGTCGCCGGTGCTGATGGTGCCGTCGCCGTTGACGTCCCGGAGGTTCTTGCGCCACTGCCGGTTGTCGTCGTCGGCGAAGGTGAAGTCGTAGCCGTCGGGGTTGGCCGACAGCAGGAACCACAGTTCGGTGGAGTCGACGATCTTCTTGACGCGCCGGTCCTTCTTGTAGTTGTCCAGGTAGTGGTGCATCAGGCGCCGGGTCATCTCCGGCGTGATCCACTCGCGTGCGTGCTGGGCGGACATGTAGAGGACGGCGGGCTTGGAGCCGTCCTTGGTCTTCTTCGCGCGCTTGGTGAGCTTGAGCGCGAGGATGTCCTGGCCCTTGATGGTCTTGCCGATGGAGACGACCTTGGTGAGACCGGGGTGCTCCTGCGCGGTCCGGAGGATCTCCTCCCGCAGGCCGCCCTTGCCGCTGTACGGACGGAACACGCCCTCGGCGGCGGCCTCGACGCGAGCCTCGGCCCTGGTGGAGAGGTCGTGCTCGGTGAGGTCGATGCCCTGCTTCTCGAGCTTCTTCGCCTGCTGGTTGGTCAGGTAGACCTCGACGGTGGCGGTGCCCTTCTCGGGGACCTGCTCGCCGAGTTCGTGGCCGTCCTGGCCGGCCGCCAGCAGCAGGGGTACCTGCTTCTGGGTGACATCGGCACGGAAGACCTTGACCTCGTCCGGGTCGGACGGGGCCTGATTCCCGGGTTGTGCCTGGGCGATGGGTGCGATGCCCGCTCCGCCGAACAGGAGCGCGCCGACAGCGAGGATCGATCTCGCTCTTCGTCTCATGAACCCCCCTAGCGTGGGTCCGCCACAGCAGCGAACAGATGCCAGGCTCATGACAGACCATGATCGAGTCAAGGGTGCCTCAGCGACACGCGAAAGCCGGTGCCGGTCACCCAAGTGGGCTCCGGCACCGGCTTTCTGACGCTGTGTTGGATCAGCCCACGAGGTTGTCGGCCAGCTCGTCGGCGAGGTTGGCCTCCGTGCCCGGAATGCCGAGGTCGGAGGCGCGCTTGTCGGCCATGGCCAGCAGGCGGCGGATCCGGCCGGCGACAGCGTCCTTGGTCAGCGGCGGGTCGGCGAGCGCGCCCAGCTCCTCCAGGGAGGCCTGCTTGTGCTCCATGCGCAGCCGGCCGGCCGCGGCGAGGTGTTCGGGCACGTCGTCGCCGAGGATCTCCAGGGCGCGCTGAACCCGGGCACCGGCGGCGACGGCCGCGCGGGCCGAGCGGCGCAGGTTGGCGTCGTCGAAGTTGGCGAGCCGGTTCGCCGTGGCGCGCACCTCGCGGCGCATCCGGCGCTCCTCCCAGGCCAGCACCGACTCGTGGGCGCCGAGACGCGTCAGCAGGGCGCCGATCGCGTCACCGTCACGGACGACGACCCGGTCCACGCCGCGCACCTCGCGGGCCTTCGCGGGGATCCGGAGGCGCCGGGCGGCGCCGACCAGGGCGAGCGCCGCCTCGGGGCCCGGGCAGGTCACCTCCAGGGAGGAGGAGCGGCCGGGCTCGGTGAGCGAGCCGTGCGCCAGGAAGGCGCCACGCCAGGCGGCCTCGGCGTCGCAGGTGGCCCCCGAGACCACCTGCGGCGGCAGGCCGCGGATCGGGCGGCCCCGCCCGTCGACCAGGCCGGTCTGGCGGGCCAGCTGGTCACCGCCCGCGACCACACGCACCACGTAGCGCGAACCGCGGCGCAGGCCGCCGGGTGCCATCACGATCAGTTCGGAGCTGTGGCCGAAGATCTCCAGGATGTCCCGCTTGAGGCGGCGGGCCGCCATCGCCGTGTCCAGCTCCGCCTCGATCACAATCCGACCGCTCACCAGGTGGAGGCCGCCGGCGAACCGCAGGACGGCGGAGACCTCCGCCTTTCTGCAGCAGGTCCGGGTGACGGGGAGCCGGGAGATCTCGTCCTTCACCGCTGCCGTCATCGCCATGGGCCGATCCTTCCATGCATCCGAAAAATACGGTCGTACGCGGCGGCCAACAGCTCCGGGTCGTGCCTCGGGGTTCCGTCGGGCCTGGCCACCGGCGCCAGCTCGACCGCGGCCCCGAACCGCTTGGCGGCGTCGGTCAGGGAGTCACGGTCGGGCACGGCGGCCTCGTCGGCCAGCACCACGTCCAGGGCGAGTTTAGGGGCGTGTCGTCCCAAAACCTCCAAATGACGCTGCGGGGAGAAGCCCTCGGTTTCTCCGGGCTGCGGGGCGAGGTTCAGCGAGAGTACCCGGCGGGCCTTCGTCTGGGTGAGCGCGTCCAGCAGCTCGGGCACCAGCAGGTGCGGGATGACCGAGGAGAACCAGGAGCCGGGGCCGAGCACCACCCAGTCCGCGTCGAGGACGGCCTCGACCGCCTCGGGGACGGCCGGCGGGTCGTTCGGCACCAGGTGCACGGACTGCACCTCGCCCGGGGTGAGGGCGACGGTGGCCTGGCCGCGGACGGTGTCGACCTCGTCCGGGCGCGCCGGATCATGGCCCCTGACCAGGGCCTGGAGCTCCAGCGGCACGGCGGACATGGGCAGCACGCGGCCCTGTGCGCCCAGCAGCCGCCCGACCAGGTCGAGGGCCTGGACGTGGTCGCCGAGCTGCTCCCACAGGGCGACGATCAGCAGGTTGCCGACCGCGTGCTCGTGCAGGTCGCCCTGGGACTGGAAGCGGTGCTGGATGACCCGGGCCCAGGTCTGGCCCCAGTCGTCGTCCCCGCACAGCGCGGCCAGCGCCTTGCGCAGGTCGCCGGGAGGCAGCACGCCCAGCTCGTCGCGCAGGCGCCCGCTGGAGCCGCCGTCGTCGGCCACGGTGACGACGGCGGTGAGGTCGCCGGTGATCCGGCGTAGCGCGGCGAGCGAGGCGGACAGGCCCATGCCGCCGCCCAGGGCGACGACCTTGGGCTGTGTGCCGCGGCGGCGCGGTCTGCCGCCCCGGGCTTCGGCGGGCCGGCCGCCCTTCCCGCCGGAGTTGCCCTCGGGCACCACCCGGCGCAGCCGGCTCAGCCGCGGAGTACGTCGTGTCATTCGCGTCCCATGTCCCGGTGTACGACCACCGTCTCCACACCCTCGGCGGCGAGCCGGGCGGCGAGCTTCTCCGACATGGCGACCGAGCGGTGCTTGCCGCCGGTGCAGCCCACGGCGATGGTCACATAGCGCTTGCCCTCACGGCGGTAGCCGGTGGCGACGAGCTGGAGGAGCTCCGTGTAGCGGTCGAGGAACTCCTTGGCGCCGGGCTGGTTGAAGACGTACCCGGACACCTCGTCGTTGAGGCCCGTGTACGGGCGCAGCTCCGGGACCCAGTGCGGGTTCGGCAGGAAGCGGCAGTCGACGACCAGGTCGGCGTCGACCGGCAGGCCGTACTTGTAGCCGAACGACATGACCGTGGCCCGCAGCTCCGGCTCCTCCTCGCCGGCGAACTGGGCGTCCATCTTGGCGCGCAGCTCGTGCACGTTCAGGCTGGAGGTGTCGATCACCAGGTCGGCGTCGCCGCGCAGCTCGCGCAGCAGCTCGCGCTCGGCGTCGATGCCGTCGACGATGCGCCCGTCGCCCTGGAGGGGGTGCGGGCGGCGCACCGACTCGAAGCGGCGCACCAGAGCCTCGTCGGAGGACTCCAGGAAGACGATCCTCCGGGTGACGTTCTTCGCCTCCAGGTCGGCGAGGGACTCGCGGAGGTTGTCGAAGAAGCGACGGCCGCGGACGTCGACGACGACGGCGATCCGCGCCACGTTGCCCTGGGAGCGGGCGCCGAGTTCCACCATGGTGGGGATCAGCGCGGGCGGCAGGTTGTCGACGACGAACCAGCCGAGGTCCTCCAGGCACTTCGCGGCCGTCGAGCGGCCCGCCCCGGACATGCCGGAGATGATCACCAGCTCGGGGATGGCCGCCTCCGGAACCGGGGCCTTGTCGTTGGGCGTGCCCGTACTCACCTGTGCTCCGTCTCCGGCTTGCTCTGTGTGGCTGTCGTGCTCGTTCACATTCATGTCTCCTGCCCCCGTCGTTCGTTCGGGGCACCCGCCGTCACGGGTTCCCCACTGGAACCCATGGTGCCTGGTTCCTCTTCCATGATCTCTCCAGTCGCCGTGTTGACGGCGGGTGCGGCCGGGGCCGAGCGGGCCAGGGCCGCGGCGATCGTCTCGGCGGTCTTGCGGCCTATGCCGGGGACCTCGCAGATCTGGTCGATGGTGGCGGATCGCAGTTTCTTCAACGAACCGAAGTGCTTCAGGAGTGCCTGCCTGCGCGTGTCCCCGAGCCCGGGGACGTCGTCCAGGGGGCTGGAGCGGAAGCGCTTGGACCGCTTCACGCGCTGGTAGGTGATCGCGAAGCGGTGGGCCTCGTCACGGACCCGCTGGAGCAGGTAGAGGCCCTCGCTGGTGCGGGGCAGGACGACCGGGTCGTCGTCGCCGGGCAGCCAGACCTCCTCCAGGCGCTTGGCGAGGCCGCACACGGCGATGTCGTCGATGCCGAGCTCGTCCAGGGCCCGCCGGGCGGCCGCGACCTGCGGCGCGCCGCCGTCGACGACGACGAGCTGGGGCGGGTAGGCGAACTTCTTGGGGCGGCCGTCGTCCTCGGTGAGGGTGCTCGTACCGGTGATGGGGCTCTCGTCGGCCTCGGCGGTCCCGGCGGTCCCGGCGGTCCCGGCGGTCCCGGCGGTCTCGCCGTCCGTCCACTCGCCCGTCTTCTCCTTCTCGGCGAGGTAGCGCCGGAAGCGGCGGGTGATCACCTCGTGCATGGAGCGGACGTCGTCCTGCCCGGCGAAGCCCTTGATCTGGAACCGCCGGTACTCGCTCTTGCGCGCGAGGCCGTCCTCGAAGACGACCATGGAGGCCACGACGTCGTCACCCTGGAGGTGGGAGATGTCGTAGCACTCGATCCGGAGCGGGGCGCTGTCCAGGTCGAGGGCGTCGGCGATCTCCTCCAGGGCGCGCGAGCGCGTGGTCAGGTCGGAGGCGCGCTTGGTCTTGTGCAGCACGAGCGCTTGCTGGGCGTTGCGCTGCACGGTCTCCATGAGGGCCTTCTTGTCGCCGCGCTGCGGGACGCGCAGGGAGACCCCGGAGCCGCGCCGCCCGGCGAGCCACTCCTGGACGGGCTCGACGGGTTCGGGCAGGGCCGGGACGAGGACCTCCTTGGGGACGGCGTCGCCCTTCTCCTCGCCGTACAGCTGCTGCAGGGCGTGTTCCACGAGAGCCGCGGTGGTGATTTCCTCCACCTTGTCGGTGACCCAGCCGCGCTGGCCTCGGACGCGTCCGCCGCGCACGTGGAAGATCTGGACGGCCGCCTCCAGTTCGTCCTCGGCGACCGCGATCAGGTCGGCGTCGGTCGCGTCGGCGAGCACGACCGCGTTCTTCTCCATGGCCTTCTTCAGGGCCTCGATGTCGTCGCGCAGCCTGGCTGCCCGCTCGTACTCCATGTCTTCCGCCGCCTCGCCCATCTGCTTCTCCAGGCGGCGGATGTACGTGCTCGTCCGGCCGGTCATGAAGTCGCAGAACTCGTCGGCCAGTTCGCGGTGCTCCTCGGCGGAGACCCGGTCGACACAGGGCGCCGAGCACTTGCCGATGTAGCCGAGGAGGCAGGGGCGGCCGGTACGGGCGGCGTTCTTGAAGACACCGGCCGAGCACGTGCGCACGGGGAAGACGCGCAGCAGCAGGTCGACCGTGTCACGGATCGCCCACGCGTGCGCGTACGGCCCGAAGTAGCGGACGCCCTTCTTCTTGTGACCGCGCATCACCTGCACGCGCGGGTACTCCTCGTTCATCGTCACCGCGAGGTACGGGTAGCTCTTGTCGTCGCGGTACTTGACGTTGAACCGGGGGTCGTACTCCTTGATCCACGAGTACTCCAGCTGGAGCGCCTCGACCTCCGTGGACACCACCGTCCACTCCACGGACGCGGCCGTGGTGACCATGGAGCGGGTGCGCGGGTGCAGGCCCGCCAGGTCCTGGAAGTAGTTCGCCAGGCGCTGGCGCAGGCTTTTCGCCTTTCCGACGTAGATCACCCGGCGGTGCTCGTCACGGAACCTGTAGACCCCCGGCGAGTCGGGGATCTCACCCGGTTTGGGGCGGTAGCTGGAGGGGTCGGCCATGTCTCACACCCTACTGGCGGGCACCGACAGTCCGAGGGGCAGCGGGGCACGATCACGGGCCCGGCGGGAGGGCGATTTCCCATGGCATGTCCCGTCCCGGGGTTACGGCGGTCCGGTAGCGGGAATGCAGGCTTCCCACGGAGACACGGCGATGTCCGGCGGACGGAGGCCATGTCGGTGCAGGCACACGTTGTCAGGCGGACCGGCCGCTCCCGGCGCGGAGCGGAACGGGCCACGGGTCGGAGGGCTGCGCACATGAAGCGGATGCGGATCGAGAAGAGCCGGCGGGCGGCCCGTGCCCGCCGGTACGCGGACGAGCCGTTCGCACTGCGCGACGCGCTGGACCCCCGCGACCCCGACATAGTGCGGGCCAAGCAGCTGGCCCTCGAGGAGCGGGGCGGAAGCGAACGCTCCTAGAAGCCCCTCTCCCTCTCCCTCTCCCTCTCCCTCTGTCGCGAACGCCCGGGGCGCCCGCCCCGGGCGTTCGCATGTCCGGACAGGCCCGGCCGGGAGTACGTCACTGTCCGGCATCAGGTGTTGTCGGGACCAGGTCAACACGCTTCAATGCGGGGGAACTCGGGACCTTGAACGACGGCATACGGATGTGAAGACCTCCCCGCGCCGGCGAGACGGGCCCCCGGGCGCACCGTGCGAACGGTCTGACCAGCCGTTGCCGACTCACAGAGAGGCCCCTGCATGCCGCACGCCACACAGCACGCGGACGTCGCCACCGCGGAACTGGACTCCGTTCTGCGAGGCGGCCCCTTCCACGTCGCCCTGCGTGCCGCGATAGCCGCCCGCGGGCTGCCGCTGCAACGCGTGCAGCACCACCTCTCCCGCCACGGCGTGAAAGTCGGCGTCACCAGCCTGAGTTACTGGCAGCAGGGCGCCAGGCGTCCGCAGCGCCCGGAGTCGCTGCGGGCCGTGCGCGCGCTGGAGGAGATCCTGGAGCTGCCCGAGGAGTCGCTGATCCGGCTGCTCGCCGAGTCCGGCGACGGCCCGTCCGGGCAGCGCGCCGCCGCCCGGTCCTACCGTTCCCTCGTCGAGGCCTCCGGGGTCCTGGACCAGCTGCTGGCCGAGCTGGAGTGCCCACCGGACGGGGGCCTGCACGCCCTCGGACACCACGAGCGGCTGCGGATCGGGGCCGGGCGCGAGCTGGTCGAGCGGGAGTCGCACCACATCGTGCGCGCCCACCGGGACGGCGTCGACCGCTTCGTGGCCGTCCACCACGGCGACCGGGGAGCCGTGCCGGAGCGCATGCGGGTGCACGCCCTGGAGAACTGCCGCACGGGACGCGTGCGTTGGCACAACGACACGGGGGTGCTCGCGGCCGAGCTGCTCTTCGACACCCGGCTGCGCGCCGGGGACACCTTCCTGTTCCGCTACGGCGTCGAGGACGGGACGGCGGGCGTCTCGCGCGAGTACGTCCGCGGCTTCGACTCGCCCGGCGGCCAGTACGCGCTCCAGGTCTGCTTCGACGCCGCGGCCCTCCCGCTGCGCTGCCACCGGTTCGCCCAGCACTCGGTTGCCGCGCCCCGGAACGGATGCCAGGAGCTGGGGCTGAGCGGGCGGCATCGGTCGGTGCATCTCGTCGAGCCGCGGGTGCGGGCCGGGTTCCTGGGGATCGGCTGGGACTGGGACTAGCACGCGCCGGCGGACGAGACGGCGGAAGCTGTCTCGGGCGCTGAGGGCCACCACCGTAGGACGCACACTGAAGGCCGAGCGCTGGAGGTCGAACGCTTGCGTAAACGATTGCGCAAGCGTTTACGTGTGCCGCCGGATGCGATACGTTCCCCACCTGAGCGCCAAGAGGAGGAGGGAGCGGCATGGCGACCATGGCCGACGTCGCGCGAAGCGCCGGTGTCTCCGTGGCGACCGTCTCGCACGTGCTGAACGGCACCCGGCCGGTGCTGCCGCACACCCGCCAGGCGGTACTGGACGCCGTGGAGGAGCTCGGCTACACCACGAACACACTGGCCCGTTCCCTGGTGACGGCCCGGACGCGATCCATCGGGCTGGCCGTGTCCGCGATCAGCAACCCGTATTTCACGGAGATCCTCCAGGGTGTCGAGGCCGCCGCGCTGGAGGCCGGCTACAGCCTGCTCATCGCCGATCCGCACGACGACCCGGACCACGAGCGCAAGGTCGTCCAGCTACTGCACGAGCGCCGGGTGGACGGCATGATCGTCGCTCCCTCCGCGGCTCCGCGCGGACTGCTGGCCTACCTGGGGCGGCACGACGTACCGGCCGTGCTCCTGGACCGGCTGGTGGACGCGCCGGGGGCGGACGGCAGGCCACGTTTCGACCAGGTCTGCGCCGACAACGCCGAGCCGACGTCCCGGCTGGTCACCCATCTCGCCGGGCTGGGCCACCGGCGGATCGGGCTGGTGGCCGGGCGGCCGGGGCTCAGCACCACGAGCGAGCGGATCATGGGCTACCGCAGCGGTCTCGCGTTCGCGGGGCTGCCGTACGACGAGCGGCTGCTGGTGCACGGCGACTCGGAGTCGGCGGGTGCCGAGCAGGCCACGGCTGCCCTGCTGTCCCTCGGCGGGCCGCCCACCGCGCTGGTCACCGGCAACAACGCCATGACCATCGGGGTACTGCGGGCTCTGCGCGCGCACGGCCTGTCCGTGCCGGGCGACATCGCGCTGTGCTGCTTCGACGACTTCGCCTGGGCCGATCTGTTCTCGCCCCGGCTCACCGTGATCGCCCAGCCCAGCAAGGACATCGGCGCCCGGGCCGTGCGTGTGCTCCTGGAGCGTCTCGACGAGCCGGGCCGGCCCGCCCGGACCGTGCGGCTCCCCTGCACCTTCGTCCACCGCACCTCGTGCGGCTGTTCCGACCCGTCCGAGAAGGGAATCCCGTTGTGATCGTCGTCGCCGGTGAGGCACTGATCGACCTGGTACCACGGGGCGCGGGCGCCCTGGCGGCGCTGCAGCCGGCGCTCGGCGGCGGCCCGTACAACACGGCCGTGGCGCTCGGCCGCCTCGGCTCCCCCACCGCCTTCTGCTCCCGGGTGTCGTACGACGCCTTCGGGGAGGCCCTGCTGGACCGGCTGCGGGAGACCGGGGTGGACGTGTCGTCGGTGCAGCGGGGCTCCGAGCCGACGACCCTGGCCGTCGCCACGGTCGGTACGGACGGCTCGGCGGCGTACTCCTTCTACGTCGACGGGACGGCGGACCGGCTGTTCTCGGCGCCCTCAACGCTGCCGCCGAACACCCGCGCGCTCTCCTTCGGCACCTGCTCGCTGGTGCTGGAGCCGGGGGCGAGCGCGTACGAGGAGCTGATGCGTGCGGCGTCCGCGCAGGGGGTGTTCACCGCACTGGACCCGAACATCAGGGCCGGGCTGATCCCGGACGCGGACACCTACCGGTCGCGGTTCAAGAGCTGGCTCCCGTCGGTGTCGCTGCTGAAGCTGTCCGCGGAGGACGCCGAGTGGCTCGGCGGCACTCCCCAGGAGTGGCTGGCGGCCGGCCCGGCGGCGGTGGTGATCACCCGGGGCGGCGACGGACTGACCGCCTTCACCGCCGACGGCGGCGAGTACGCGGTGCCGGGTGAACGGGTGCGGGTCGTGGACACGATCGGAGCGGGCGACACGGTGAACGCGGCGCTGCTGCACGGGCTCGCGGCCCGCGACGCGCTCAGCACGCGGGCACTGGCCGCGCTGGGACCCGACGGCTGGTCGGAGCTGCTGGGCTTCGCGGCCCGGGCGGCGGCGATCACCTGCTCGCGCGCCGGGGCCGAGCCGCCGTACGCGCGGGAACTGGAGGCCTGACACCCGGTCCGCCGTCCGTCGGCCCTGGGGCGGTGGGCCGGCCTTGTCGGCCCCGGGCCCGTTCATGGGGCTCAGTCCGTCTCCGCCACCGCTCGCAGCGCGCCGGGGCGGCGACCGTTGAGACGGTCCAGGGCCGCGGCCGTGGCGTCGTCCGCGGGGGGGGTGGACGATGACGCGCTGTCCCTCGTCCAGGTGCGCGAGCGTCTCGTGCAGCAGTCGCAGGGACCCGGCCTCCGGGGGTTCGAGGTGCCGGGCGCCCGTCGGCCGCGGTGTCATGGCCAGGTCGGCGAAGTCCCGCCCCGGCCGTCACCGTCAGCTCGTCGGCCGGGTCGGCGAGGTACGGATCCCGGAGCGGAACGCCGTGCCGGAGCCGGACGACGAGGTCGTCGGCCACCCGGTCCCAGTCGAACCCGCCGGGTTGGACTGGGACCGGGTGAGATCCGGCGCAGCGATTTACGGGCTCCGCTTCGCGCCCGGTCTGCTCTCGGGGACGTGATGAAGATCCAGCTCGACACGCAGTTCGTGGAGCCGAAGAACGCCTGACCGGCAGCAGAACGACGCGTGCGTGCCCCACAGGGAGTCCCTGTGGGGCACGCACGTCGGCAGGAGGCGTCAGCCCTTGGTGGTCCGCGTCGTCTTCTTCGCCGCGGCCTTCGTGGACTTGGCGGCTGTCTTCTTGGCCGCGGTGCTGTTTGCCGTCCTGGTGACGGTCCTGGTCGCCGTGGCCTGCGCCGGGACGGTCTTCTTGGCCGCCCGGCGCGGTGCCTTCACCGAGGACGCGTCGCTGACGCGGTCGGCGCCGAGAACCTCCCGCAGGAACTTGCCGGTGTGACTGGCCGGGACCCCGGCGACCTGCTCGGGCGTGCCCTCGGCGACGACCAGGCCACCACCGGCGCCCCCTTCGGGGCCCATGTCGACGATCCAGTCCGCGGTCTTGATCACATCGAGGTTGTGCTCGATGACGATGACCGTGTTGCCCTTGTCGACCAGTCCGGACAGGACCGTCAGCAGCTTGCTGATGTCCTCGAAGTGCAGACCGGTGGTCGGCTCGTCCAGGACGTAGACCGTGCGGCCGGTGGAGCGGCGCTGGAGCTCGCTGGCGAGCTTGACGCGCTGGGCCTCACCGCCGGACAGGGTGGTCGCGGACTGGCCGAGCCGGACGTAGCCGAGGCCGACGTCCTTCAGGGTCTTCATGTGGCGGGAGATCGCGGGGACCGCCTCGAAGAACTCGGTGGCCTCCTCGATCGGCATGTTCAGGACGTCGGCAATGGACTTGCCCTTGTAGTGGACCTCCAGGGTCTCCCGGTTGTACCGGGCGCCGTGGCAGACCTCGCACGGGACGTAGACGTCCGGGAGGAAGTTCATCTCGATCTTGATGGTGCCGTCGCCCGCGCAGTTCTCGCAGCGGCCGCCCTTGACGTTGAAGGAGAAGCGGCCGGGCATGTAGCCGCGGACCTTCGCCTCGGTGGTCTCGGCGAAAAGCTTGCGGATGTGGTCGAAGACGCCGGTGTACGTGGCCGGGTTGGAGCGCGGGGTACGGCCGATGGGCGACTGGTCGACGTGCACGACCTTGTCGACGAGGTCGTCGCCGTCCACGCGCGTGTGCCGCCCGGGCACGTTTCTCGCGCCGTTCAGCTCGCGGGCCAGGTGCGTGTACAGGATGTCGTTGACCAGGGTCGACTTGCCGGAGCCGGAGACGCCGGTGACGGCGGTGAAGACGCCCAGCGGGAACGAGACGTCGATGTCCTGGAGGTTGTTCTCCCGGGCGCCGTGCACCGTGAGCTGCCGGGACGGGTCCAGCGGGCGCCGGATACCGGGCAGCGGGATGGCCTTCTTGCCGGACAGGTACTGACCGGTCTGCGACTCGTCGTTGGCGAGGAGTTCCTTCAAGGAGCCGCTGTGCACGACCTTGCCGCCGTGCTCACCGGCACCGGGGCCGATGTCGACGATCCAGTCGGCGGTCTTGATCGTGTCCTCGTCGTGCTCGACGACGATGAGCGTGTTGCCCATGTCACGCAGCCGGACCAAGGTCTCGATCAGCCGGTGGTTGTCGCGCTGGTGCAGGCCGATGGAGGGCTCGTCGAGGACGTACAGCACGCCGACGAGGCCGGAGCCGATCTGGGTGGCCAAGCGGATGCGCTGGGCCTCGCCGCCGGAGAGGGTCCCGGCCGCTCGGTTGAGCGAGAGGTAGTCCAGGCCGACGTCGACCAGGAACCGCAGCCGCTCGTTGACCTCCTTCAGGACGCGCTCGGCGATCTTCTTGTCGCGGGCGGTGAGCTTCAGCTCGCCCAGGAAGTCCGCGCAGTCGCTGATGGACATCGCAGCGACCTCGGCGATGGACCTGCCCATGATCGTGACCGCGAGGACGACCGGCTTCAGGCGCGTGCCCTCACAGGTCGGGCAGGGCACCTCTCGCATGTAGCCCTCGAAGCGCTCGCGGCTCGCGTCGCTCTCGGCCTCGCTGTGCCGGCGCTTGACGAAGGGGACGGCGCCCTCGAAGGCGGTGGTGTAGCGGCGCTCGCGCCCATAGCGGTTGCGGTAGCGGACCTCGACCTGGGTCTTGTGGCCGTGGAGCAGGGCCTTCTTGGCGCGCTGCGGCAGGCCCGCGAAGGGGATGTCCGTACGGAAGCCCAGCGCGTCGCCGAGGGCGCCGATCAGGCGGCCGAAGTAGTCCTTGGTGTGGCCGTGCGACCACGGGTGGATGGCGCCCTCGTCGAGGCTCTTGTCCGGGTCGGGGACGATCAGCTCCGGATCGACCTCCATGCGCGTGCCGATGCCGGTGCAGTCCGGGCAGGCGCCGAAGGGCGAGTTGAAGGAGAAGGAGCGGGGCTCCAGTTCCTCGAAGGACAGGTCGTCGTACGCGCAGTACAGGTGCTCCGAGTACATGCGCTCGCGCTCGGGGTCGTCCTCGGGGAGGTCGACGAAGTCGAGTACGACCATGCCGCCGGACAGGCCGAGGGCGGTCTCGACGGAGTCGGTGAGGCGGCGCTTCGCGGAGTCCTTCACCGTGAGACGGTCGACGACCACCTCGATGGTGTGCTTCTCCTGCTTCTTCAGCGTGGGCGGGTTCGACAGCTGGATCGTCTCGCCGTCCACCCGCGCGCGGGAGTAGCCCTTGGTCTGGAGGTCGGCGAAGAGGTCGACGAACTCGCCCTTGCGCTCGCGCACCAGCGGTGACAGCACCTGGAAGCGGCTGCCCTCGGGCAGCTCCAGGACCTTGTCGACGATGGCCTGCGGCGACTGGCGGGAGATCGGGCGCCCGCACTCGGGGCAGTGCGGCTTGCCGATGCGCGCGAAAAGCAACCGCAGGTAGTCGTAGACCTCGGTGATCGTGCCGACCGTCGAGCGGGGGTTGCGCGAGGTCGACTTCTGGTCGATGGAGACCGCCGGGGAGAGACCCTCGATGAAGTCGACGTCCGGCTTGTCCATCTGTCCGAGGAACTGCCGGGCGTACGAGGACAGCGACTCCACATAGCGCCGCTGGCCCTCGGCGAAGATGGTGTCGAAGGCCAGCGAGGACTTGCCCGACCCCGACAGGCCCGTGAAGACGATGAGCGAGTCGCGCGGGAGGTCGAGCGAGACGTTCTTGAGGTTGTGCTCGCGCGCTCCACGAACGATGAGACGGTCGGCCACGCCGGTCCGCACCTTTCTTGAGAGAAGTGACAGGGGCGGGGCCCCCGTCTTTCTCAGACTAGGGGGAGCCACTGACAACGCCGGTCGCATTCGCCTGTGCCAACAAACCCCGGCTTTCCAGCATGCCCGACGCCACGACCGACCTTATAGCACGTGCTTTCGATTTACGGCACGGGCTCACCACCTTCACCCGAAGGAGTGGCGGAGCTAGGGTCAGCACCATGATTGATCACGCTCATGACCTGGCGTCTGTACGTGACGCGACGCAACGGCTGCTGACCGCAGTCGGCGCACTGGACAACGCCTCTGTGACGCAGCCGTCACGGCTGCCCGGCTGGAGCCGCGGCCACGTCCTGGCACACCTCGCCCGCAACGCGGACGCCCTCGCGAACGTCCTCGAAGGGCGTCCCATGTACGTCTCCGGCGAGGCCCGCGACGCCGACATCGAGCGGGACGCCCCGCGCGCCCTCGACGTCCAGCTCGCCGACCTGCGCGAGAGCGCGGCCCGCTTCCAGGAGGCCGGGGACGCTCCGGCGGACTGGTCGCGCGTGGTGGAACTCCGCAACGGGGTCACGGACTCCGCCTCCCGGGTGCCGTTCCGGCGGTGGGTCGAGGTGGAGCTGCATCACGTGGACCTGGGGATCGGGTACGAGCTGGAGGATCTGCCGGCGGAGTTCGCCGAGCGGGAGATCGGCTTCCTCGCCGACCGGTTCGCCGGGCATCCCGACGTACCGTCCACGCGCGTCACGGACGGCACGCGCGCGTGGAGCACGGGACGCCGGCCGGGTGACGGACCCGAGATGACCGTCACCGGCGCCCCGGCCGACCTCCTCGGCTGGCTGGCCGGCCGCCGCACCGGCGCCGCACTCACCGTGGACGGCGGCCCGCTCCCGGCGCTCCCGCCGCTCTAGGACCCGGACCGCTCCCCCGCTATAGGCTGGCTGACATGATGTACAGCGGACAGGTGACGGTCGGCGGGCCCGCGGACGTGCACGAGCTCAAGGACCTGATGATCACCAAGATCGCGGTGGGTCCGATGAACAACAACGCCTATCTGCTGCGCTGCCGGGCCACGGACGAGCAGCTGCTGATCGACGCGGCGAACGAGGCGGAGACACTGCTCGGAATGATCGGCGACGACGGCATCGCGTCGGTCGTCACGACCCACCGGCA
The DNA here is from genome assembly GCF_055578235.1 of Streptomyces sp. NPDC033136. Classification (NCBI taxonomy): domain Bacteria; kingdom Bacillati; phylum Actinomycetota; class Actinomycetes; order Kitasatosporales; family Streptomycetaceae; genus Streptomyces; species Streptomyces sp. NPDC033136. The sequence continues at coordinate 306,698 of NZ_JBVIPD010000005.1, read as the reverse complement.
CGGCGACCACTGGCAGGCGCTCGCCGAGGTCGTGGCGGCCACCGGCGCCCGCACCTACGCGGGCAGGGAGGACGCCGAGGGCATCCCCGTACGGACCGATGTGCTGGTCGACGACGGCGACACCATCCGGGTGGGGCGCGTGGAACTCACCGCGCGCCACCTGGTCGGACACACACCCGGCTCGATCGCCCTGGTCTACGACGACCCGCACGGCCATCCCCATGTGTTCACCGGGGACTGCCTCTTCCCCGGCGGTGTGGGGAACACCCACAAGGACCCGAAGGCGTTCTCCAGTCTCCTCCACGACGTCGAGACCAAGATCTTCGACGTACTCCCGGACGAGACGTGGGTCTACCCGGGGCACGGCAACGACACGTCCCTGGGCGCGGAGCGCCCGCATCTGCCGGAGTGGCACGCGCGCGGGTGGTGAAGGGCTACGTAGGGGCGCACGCGCGTTGAGTGGTGAGCCGCGCACGCGCCCCGTGTGAATCCTTCGCACACGCCGGTGTCGTACGTGCGCTCCCCTCTCCGCTGGTTGCGCGGTCAACTGGTGCCAGCCCCGCGCAGGAAGACAGCTCCTGAGCGGATGGGCCGCCGGTCTGTCGATCCCCGCCCTCGGCCGGCGGCCCCGGCGACTACCTGAGTTCAGGGCTTGCGCCCCCGCCTCAGGCGTCCGCCTTTCCCGCCCCTGCCAGGGCCGCGACCCGCTCCACGCCGAACACGTACCCCTGCACCCCGCAGCCCGCGATGACCCCGTCGGCACGCAGCGAGACGTACGAGTGGTGCCGGAACGACTCGCGCTGGTGGATGTTGGAGATGTGGACCTCCAACACCGGCATGCCGTCACAGGTGTTGAGGGCGTCCAGGATGGCGACGGAGGTGTGGGAGTAGGCGCCCGGGTTGATCACGATGCCGCAGTGGTTCAGCCGCGCATCGTGGATCCAGTCGACCAGCTCGCCCTCGTGGTTGGACTGGCGGAAGTCGACCGTACCGCCGTGCGCGGCCGCCGCCTTGGCGCACAAGGCCTCGACGTCGGCGAGGGTGTCGGAGCCGTAGATATCCGGCTGGCGCTGGCCGAGCAGGTTGAGATTGGGGCCGTTGAGGATCATGATCGGGGCGTGGGCCAGGGTGCGGGGCACGGTTCCTCCGGTCCGGTCAGGGTCGGGCGGCCCGTCAGGACCGCTGCTCACAGCCGGTCTATCACGGTGCGCCGACAGCCCGCGGGCCGTAGCCTCCCCGGCATGACGAGCCTGGCCTACCCGCCCAAGCCGTCTCCCGGTGACCGCGTCGCCGTCATCTCGCCCTCCTCCGGTCTGCCAGGGCTCTGGAAGACCGGATCACCGTGCTCGCGCATCTGGACGGGGAGACGGCCCGCGACCTCTCCCGGTACGACGGCGGTGCGCTGCTCCTAAAGACTGCTTCTGGAGACCTCGGAGGACATGCCGAGCGCCACGGAGGTCTACCGCACCCTGCGGAACATGGGCGAGCGCGGGCTGCTCCGGCGCTTTCCGGCCCTGCTGATGGGCCGCCCGAAGTCCTGGTCCCTCGGCCTGCCCAGCAGCCCCGGGAAGGCATGTTCGCCGTGATCGCCGCGTATCTGCCGGAGTTGTACGAGCCGCGGGTGCGGTGCACGGGCGCCGCCGTCGGCTACAACCTCGGTGGCGTCATCGGGGGCGCCCTCACACCGATCGTGGCGACGGCACTGGCGAGCAGGGCGGTCGAGTGCCGTGGAGCGTGGCCGCGTATCTGACGGCGATCGCACTGTTCAGCCTGGTGTGCTTCGCGAAGCTGCCGGAGACGCGGCCGGCGGGGACGGCTACGAAGGTCGCTTCTGGGTGACCTCGAGGGTGGCCGGTGGCACTACGGGCCGGGGGCCAGGGGCGGGGCCGGGGATCGCGCACAGGAACAAGCAAGCACCTCGAGCGGTGCTCGGCGCATTGACGAGCACCGCTCCCGGTGATGGTTGTTCTTACGTCCGACTTGGTCAGACGTCGATGCTGTCCTTCGGAGCGCTTCCGCTCTTGCCCTGCGCCTCCTCGGCCACCGCCTGCTTCTTGGAAGCCCGCAGACTGGTGATCGTGGTGACGATAAGGACGGAGCAGATCACGCCGAGCGAGACCGGAATGCTGATCTCGGGGACGTGCACCCCGGACTCGTGCAGCGCGTGCAGCACGAGCTTCACTCCGATGAAGCCGAGGATGATCGACAGGCCGTAGCTGAGGTGGACCAGCTTCCTCAGCAGGCCGCCGATGAGGAAGTACAGCTGGCGCAGACCCATCAGGGCGAACGCGTTGGCCGTGAAGACGATGTACGGGTCCTGCGTCAGGCCGAAGATCGCGGGGATGGAGTCGAGCGCGAACAGCACGTCCGTGGTGCCGATCGCGAGCATTACGACCAGCATCGGGGTCATGACCCGCTTGCCGTTCTCCTCGATCCACAACTTGGTGCCGTGGTAGCGGTCGGCCACACCGAAGCGGCGCTCGGCGGCCTTGAGCAGCCTGTTCTCCTCGAACTCCTCGTCCTCCTCGTCGGCCCGGGCCTCCTGGATGAGCTTCCAGGCGGTCCAGATCAGGAAGGCGCCGAAGAGGTAGAAGACCCACGAGAAGCTGGCGAGGATCGCCGCGCCCGCGGCGATGAAGATAGCCCGCAGGACCAGGGCTATGAGGACACCGATCAGGAGGACGCGCTGCTGGTACTGCGAGGGCACCGCGAACTTCGCCATGATCAGGACGAACACGAAGAGGTTGTCGACGCTCAGCGACTTCTCGGTGATGAAGCCCGCGAAGAACTCGCCGGCGGGCTGGCCGCCACCGAACACGAGCAGACCGAGCCCGAAGATCACGGCCAGGACGATCCAGACGACCGTCCAGATCCCGGCTTCCTTGATCGACACGTCGTGCGGCTTGCGGCCGATGAAGAAGTCGACCGCGATCAGGGCGGCGAGGCCCACGATCGTCAGGACCCATAGGGTCATGGAAACATCCACTGCGCCTCCGGCAGTCGTAACGGCAGATGTCAGCGTCGTCGCTGCCGGAGGTCTCTTCCACCCAGGGATGGGCCGACGCCCCGGGATCTGGCTTGATCCGTATTGACGGGCACGTCGCAGCAGACAGGGAGTACTCCCCTCCGTGCCGGTAACAGTACCCAATCACCAAGAACCGGTAAAGCCCTCGGTAAAAGAAGGGCCAAAATTCCTGGTCAGCGCGCTTTACGTGTACTTGGTACGGGCTGCCGCCACCTGGGTGAGGACCTGCTGGAGGACCTGGCTGCCGGGCGGCACGAGCGACGGCTCGTACGTCCAGGCGTGACCGACCCAGGGGTCGGCGAGATGGTCGTCGGCCAGCGGGGTCAGCCGCAGCAGCGAACGCCACAACGGGTCGAGCAAAGGACCGTATCCGGAGGTCTCCTCGCGATCGGCCACCAGCATCAGATGGACGCCGAAGGCGGGGCCCTCGTCGGCGAGGTAACGCAACTGGTTCACGGCCCGGTCGTCGAAGCCGTGCGGGAAGTCGTTGACGATCAGCAACTGCTGGGAGGTGTCGAAGCCGGGCGGGAGGGCGTCGGCGGCACCGCCTCGGACCGCCATCTGCACCAGGTCGACCCGCTGGGTCAGCCGGCCCAGCACATCCGCCACCCCGGCGGCGCCGAGCGCGGGCGGGCCCGCGAGCACGCTCGTCCGCACGAGCGGGGCCAGGGGCTGCGCTCCCGAGCCGGCCGGGTCGATGACATGGACGGTGAACTCGCCCGCCGGGTAGACGGCGAGCAGCCGGGCCGCGTGCGCGACCGCCGTCTCCATCGCGAGACGTCCCAGGGCGTGCGCGTCGGTGAACAGCCCGTCGGACGACTCGGTCCGTCCGCTGTCGATCCACAGGCCGCGCTCCAGCGGCAGCCTCACCAGCATCGGGATGCGGATCCGGTCGGCCTCGGAAAGATGGAGGTCGCCCAGGCGCAGGGCCATGGGGATCTCCATCGGCACCCGGTACGACTGCCACACGGGGTTGTCCCAGCGGGCGTACGCCGGCGGCAGGGCCGGTTCGACGACGTCGGCCTCGGCCGTGAGCTGGGCGAGGTCCCGGTCGAGGGCCTCCCTGGCCTGGTCGACGAGCTGGGCGTGCCGGGCGCGGGCCGCCTCACGGGCGGCGTCGCCCTGCCCGCCGACGCGGCTGCGCGGGTCGGACAGGACCTGTTCGAGCTCCTTGTCCATGCGGGACTCGGCGAAGTCCACGGCGCTGCGGTAGGCGGCGGTGGTGCGGGCGAGGTCCTCGAACATCCCCCACACCTGGTTGTAGAGCCGCTCCTCCATGGACCAGCCGGTCGCGTCGCCCGCGACGGGTTGTGCGGGCTGTCCGGGCGCGGCAGGGGGTGCGGCCGGCGGGGGCGAGGGCGGAGCCGCGTTCTGGCGGCGCGGGTGGCTGTAGTCGATCGGTGCGCCGGCGGGGGACGCGGACGGCGGCGTCACGGCGTTGAGGTCCGGCGCGGCCCCGGGGTATGACGGTGTCTGCGGGGCGGTCTGCCCTGGTCCGCCCGTCGTCTGGCCGCCGTACGGGGACACCGGGGGTACCGGGCCGGGCTGGGGCGCGGTGCCGCCCTGGTCCGGGCCGAGGGCCGGGGCCGCGGCCTGCCGGGAACGGTCGCCGTCCGCCGTGCGCGGCGGGGGCGCCTGGACCGAGCGGGCCAGGCCCTGGGCCACCGCGTCGTGGATGCTGCCGGCGAGCTGCCGGGCCTGTTGCAGGCCCTGGTCGGTGAGGAGCTCGGCGAGGCCGCCGGCGTAGCCCTGGCCGACGGCGCGCACCTTCCAGGCGCCCTGCCTGCGGTAGAGCTCCAGGGCGACGACGGCCGACTCGGCGTCCAGGCCGGTGATGGTGTAGCCGACGATCCCGGCGCCATCGAGGCCGGTGACGGCGACGAAGGGGGCGGCCACGGCCCCGAAACGGACCGGGCCGGTTCCGCCGGTGGGCAGGGCGAGCAGCACGCTGACACGGTGGACGGCCTGCGGCACGGCGTCCAGATCCACCGCGAGGCGGTGGTCGGCGGCCGCTTGCCGGGAGACCTCGAGACCCGGCTGGGTGGGTGCGCCCGGGTGGGCCACCCACTCCACGCCGTGGATCCGGCCGTTCTCGTCGCTGAGCGAGGCCACGGCCACGATCGGCGTGCCGGCCGAGATCCGGATCTCGAGACGGGACTGGGAGAGCGGGTGGTTCTGCCCCCGCACCAGCTCGGCCGTCATCGCCTTCGTCCCCCTGTGTCGTTGTGTGGTGTCGTGTGCTGCTCGCCGGCCCGCCCGGTCCGGGGCCCGGGTGCTCTCAGAGGAGCGGCAGGATCGCCGGCATCAGGTCCTGGAAGGTGCGGCCGTTGGCCGGGTTGCCCAGAGCCGTCATCGTCCAGCCCGGACCCGAACGGTGCACCTTCGCCATGATCTGGGCCGTGTACTGGCCGCCGCCGGCGAGCGTGTAGCGGGCGAGTTCCTGGCCGTTGGTCTCGTCGACCAGGCGGCAGAACGCGTTCTGCACCTCCTGGAAGGTCTGGCCCGTGAACGAGTTCACCGTGAAGACGATCTGGTCGATGTGGACCGGGATGCGCGCGAGGTCGACGAGGATCGCCTCGTCGTCGCCGCCCTGGCCGACACCGCCGACGAGGTTGTCACCGGTGTGGCGCACCGAGCCGTCGTCGCTCACCAGGTGGCGGAAGAAGACGACGTCGACCGGCTGCTTGTCCGCGAAGAGGACAGCGGAGGCGTCGAGGTCGATCTCTCGCGTGCGCGAGCCGAACAGGCCGCGCCGGGGAGCCGCCTGCCAGCCGAGACCCATACGCACCGCGGTCAGGCTGCCGCCGTCGCTCTTCTGCAGACTGATGGCCTGACCCTTGGTCATGTTGACGGTCACGCGCTGATTCCCCTCTCGAACGTCCCCTGTTGCCGCGAAGTCGCGGGTTGACCAGAACCCTACGCAGGAGCACTGACAGTGACGCACCCCGGTCCGCATGTTGTGTCGGTCTTGCAACACAGTGCGTACGCGGTCCGTGTCAGGCCAGGCCGGCCTCCTTCATCTGGCGCAGTTCCTTCTTCATCTCGGAGACCTCGTCGCGCAGCCGGGCCGCGATCTCGAACTGCAGGTCCGCTGCGGCGGCCCGCATGCGCGTGGTGAGCTCCTCGATCTGCTCGGCGAGTTCGGCCGCTGGGCGGTCGGTCGGCACCGTCTCCTCGGCCTTGCTCTTGCCCTTGGCGGACCTGGCGGACTTGGCGGTCTCGGCCGCCTTGCCGAGGGAGGGCACGGGCGCCTTGGCGCCGCCGCCGTCCTTCCTCGACTTGCGGTAGCCCGAGCCGAGCAACTGCTCGGTGTCGATGTCCTCGCGGGCGATCTGGGCGACGATGTCGTTGATCTTCTTGCGGAGGGGCTGGGGGTCGATGCCGTGCTCCGTGTTGTACGCGATCTGCTTCTCCCGGCGCCGGTTGGTCTCGTCGATGGCCTTCTCCATCGCCGGAGTGATCTTGTCGGCGTACATGTGGACCTGGCCGGAAACGTTCCGCGCGGCGCGGCCGATGGTCTGGATCAGGGAGGTGCCGGAGCGCAGGAAGCCCTCCTTGTCGGCGTCCAGGATCGCCACCAGGGACACCTCGGGCAGGTCGAGGCCCTCGCGCAGGAGGTTGATGCCGACCAGTACGTCGTACTCGCCGGCGCGCAGCTCACGCAGCAGCTCGACCCGGCGCAGGGTGTCTACGTCGCTGTGCAGGTAGCGCACCTGGATGCCGAGCTCGAGGAAGTAGTCCGTGAGGTCCTCGGCCATCTTCTTGGTGAGCGTGGTGACCAGGACGCGCTCGTCCTTCTCCGTGCGCTGCCGGATCTCGTGCACCAGGTCGTCGATCTGGCCCTCGGTGGGCTTGACGACGACTTCCGGGTCGACGAGGCCGGTGGGGCGGATGATCTGCTCGACGAAACCGTCCGAGCGGGACATCTCGTAGGTGCCCGGGGTGGCCGACAGGTAGACCGACTGGCCGATGCGCTCCTGGAACTCCTCCCACTTCAGGGGGCGGTTGTCCAGGGCGGAGGGCAGCCGGAAGCCGTGGTCGACAAGGGTGCGCTTGCGGGAGGCGTCGCCCTCGTACATGGCGCCGATCTGCGGGACGGTGACGTGCGACTCGTCGATGACGAGCAGGAAGTCGTCCGGGAAGTAGTCGAGCAGGGTGTTCGGCGGGGAGCCGGGCAGACGGCCGTCGAAGTGCATCGAGTAGTTCTCGACGCCGGAGCAGGAGCCGATCTGGCGGAGCATCTCGATGTCGTACGTCGTGCGCATGCGCAGGCGCTGGGCCTCCAGGAGCTTGCCCTGCTTCTCCAGCTCCCCGAGTCGCTCGGTCAGTTCCTTCTCGATGTCGTTGACGGCCCGCTCAAGGCGCTCGGGCCCCGCGACGTAGTGGGAGGCCGGGAAGACGTACAGCTGCTGGTCGTCGCTGATGATCTCGCCGGTGAGCGGGTGCAGCGTGGACAGCGCCTCGATCTCGTCGCCGAACATCTCGATGCGGACGGCCAGCTCCTCGTAGACCGGGAAGATCTCGATGGTGTCGCCGCGGACGCGGAAGGTGCCGCGGGAGAACGCCATGTCGTTGCGCGTGTACTGGATGTCCACGAAGCGGCGCAGCAGCTCGTCACGGTCGATCTCCTCGCCGACCCTGAGGGGAACCATGCGGTCGACGTACTCCTGCGGGGTGCCGAGGCCGTAGATGCAGGAGACCGAGGCGACCACGACGACGTCGCGGCGGGTGAGCAGCGAGTTCGTCGCGGAGTGGCGCAGGCGCTCGACCTCCTCGTTGATCGAGGAGTCCTTCTCGATGTAGGTGTCCGACTGCGGGACGTACGCCTCGGGCTGGTAGTAGTCGTAGTACGAGACGAAGTACTCGACGGCGTTGTTCGGCAGCAGCTCGCGGAACTCGTTCGCCAGCTGGGCGGCCAGCGTCTTGTTCGGCGCCATCACGAGCGTGGGGCGCTGGAGCTTCTCGATCATCCACGCGGTGGTGGCGGACTTGCCGGTGCCGGTCGCGCCGAGCAGGACGACGTCCTTCTCGCCTGCCTGGACGCGCCGGGCGAGCTCGGCGATGGCCGCCGGCTGATCGCCGTTGGGCTGGTAGGGGCTGACGACCTCGAAGGGCGCCACCGTGCGTTCGATCTGGGATACGGGCCGCATGGGATCCACCGTACGACTCCGCACTGACAACGGGCTCCGATCAGCGGTTCTGCGGTGTTCGGGAGGTCCGGTGCTCCACGGGGCGGCGGGGGCGGAACCGCATGCGGTGGGCGGAGTGGTGCTGGACGGTGGTGTGGGTGTGGGCGGGGACGCCCGGTCTCCGCTCGGTGGGGACCACGGCGGGCTTCCCCATGACCATCAGCGGGTCGAACATCACCACGGCGCCGGCGAGCAGGAGGAAGGCGAGCGGGCCGATCAGCATGGGCGCGAGCAGGGCGGCGGGCGTCTCCCCCGTGGTGGGTTCGGCCGTGCCGTGGAGGTGGATTTCGAGGGCGGCCATCCCGGTGTAGTGCATGCCGGTCACGGCGAGTCCCATGACGAGGCCGGCGCCCACGCTCCACAGGAAGCCCCGGACCTGGCCAGCCGCCCACAGGGCGGCGGTGGCGGCGCCCATGGCGATCACGACGGAGGCACCGACGGTCAGCGTGTTGTACTCCAGCTTGCCGTCCAGGCTCATGCTGGCCATGCCGAGGTAGTGCATCGACGCGATACCCAGGCCGGTGATGGTGCCCCCGGTGAACAGGGCCGTCCCGCGGGCCCCCTTGAAGCCGACGATGAAGATCCCGACGCCCACCATCACGATCGCGACGGCCAGGCTCGCGAAGGTCATCGCCTTGTCGTAGTGGATCGGAACCCCCCGGACCGTGAACCCCATCATCGCGATGAAGTGCATGGTCCATATACCGGAGCCGATGGCGGCCGAGCCGAGGGCGAGCCAGCCGGGGCGCCACGACTGGGCGACCAGCATGGATCTGGTGGTGCAGCGCAGGCCCAGGGCGCCGCCGAGGCAGGCCATGAGGTAGGCCACCAGGGGTGTGACCAGGCCGTAGCTGAATCCGTCGACCGTGCCCTGCATGCGCGGCTGCCCTTCCCGCCCTTTGCGTCCCGGAATATCTGATGTGCGCCCCCTCCCAGGACCGCAGGAGCGGTCAGGGTTGACGCAGAGAGTATGACTCCCACCGGAATGGTCGAACGACTTTCCGGCAAACAAACACCGCCTTGCCCCAGTTGTGCGGTACCAGTGAGCGGAGTTGGGTCATCTCCGTTCAACCTGTGGCCATCCTGCACTCCTCTCGCGTTGACCCTCCGCTGTCACAGTTGTGCTGTCTGTGATGTTGCCTAGCGCTCGACACGAGGAGTACGCATGCACGCGCGCGCTGTTGTCGCCTCGACCACCGCACTCCTGGGGGCCGCCGCTCTCCTCTTCCCCCTCTCCCCCGCGCGGGCCGCGAGCGGGGGTGCGGGGCCGCTCGTCATCGCTCACCGGGGGGCCTCCGCGTACGCGCCCGAGAACACCCTGGCCGCCGTCGACAAGGCGGCCGAGCTGGGCATCCGCTGGGTGGAGAACGACGTCCAGCGGACCAGGGACGGTGAGCTGGTCGTCCTCCACGACGACAACCTGCGGCGCACCACCGATGTCGAGGAGGTCTTCCCGGACCGGGCTCCGTGGAAGGTGAAGGACTTCACGGCCGCCGAGATCGCCCGCCTGGACGCGGGCAGCTGGTTCGGCCCCGCGTACGCGGGCGCGCGTGTGCCGACGCTGGAGCAGTTCGTGGACCGTGTGGAGCGCCGGCACCAGAAACTCCTCCTGGAAATCAAGAACCCGGAGCTGTACCCGGGCATCGAGCGGCAGACGCTGAAGGTCCTCAGCAACGAGGGCTGGCTCGACCGGTCGCATCTGGCGGGCCGGCTGATCGTGCAGAGCTTCAGCGCGGACAGCGTGCGGACGGTGCACGAGCTGAAGCCGGGCGTGAAGACCGGCCTCCTGGGCACGCCGTCCGTGGCGGACGTGCCGGGCTACGCCGAGTTCGCGGACCAGATCAACCCCTCGCACGGCTCGCTCTCCCCGGCCTACGTGGCCTCGGTCCAGGCGTTCACCGGGCCGCACGGCAGGCCGATGGAGGTCTTCACCTGGACGGTCGACGACGCGGCGACGGCCCAGCGGGTCGCCGGGTACGGCGTCGACGGGATCATCACCAACAAGCCGGATGTGGTGCGCAACGCCGTGGGCGGGTGATGCTGCGTCCCGGCCGGGGCGGCGCTGTCAGTGGTGGGTCGTACCGTGGGCGCATGGACAGTCAGGGGCAGGCCGGACCGCGGGTCGTGTGGGCGGTCGTCGAGAGCGGGATCGGGCCGCTGCTGCTCGCCGCGAGCCGGGACGGCCTGGTCAACGTGGTGTTCCACGCCACGGACGCGGTGCGCGACCGTGCGGTCGAGCGGCTGGCGTCGCGGCTGGGCACCGAGCCCGTCGAGGCGCCCGGCTCCCCGCTGCTGGCCGAGGCGATACGCCAGGTCCAGGCGTATTTCGCGGGCGAGCGCCACACCTTCGACCTGCCGCTGGACTGGTCGCTGATCTCCGGATTCAACCGGGAGGTCCTGCGCGAACTGGCCTCCGGTGTGCCGTACGGCACAGTCGTGGGGTACGGCGATCTGGCCGGGCGCGTCGGCCAGCCGGGCGCCGCCCAGGCGGTGGGCATGGCGATGGGCGCCAACCCGCTGCCGGTGGTGGTGCCCTGTCACCGGGTCGTCGAGAGCGGCGGCGGCATCGGCGGCTTCGGCGGCGGGCTGGAGACCAAGCGGAAGCTGCTCGCCCTGGAAGGGGTGCTTCCCGAGCCGCTGTTCTGAGGCGCGCGTTCGCTCAGTCGTAGTGCCGTGCCTCGAAGACGTTGCCGTCCGGGTCCCGGAAGTAGAAGCTGCGCGTGGCCTTGCCCCGGGCTCCGAAGGAGTCGTGGGAGAGCTTCGACATGGGTACGGAGTGTTCCTGGAGGCGGCTGAGCAGGGCGTCGAAGTCGCCGCGGGACAGGGACAGGCAGACGTGATTGACGGGGTGCCCCGCGCTGTCGGCGGAGCCGGGCAGCATCGTCATACGCTCCGCGAAGGTCAGCGGCATGAGGTCGAGGATGGTCTCGTCGTTGACGCGTACGGACGGGAACGGCACCTCCCCGGCGGTGAATTCGGCGAGCCTGACCGGCTCCAGGCCGACGGCTTCCTCGTAGAAGCCGGCGGCGGCGACCGGGTCGCGCACCCAGAGGACGATGTGGTCGAGGCGTGGTGTGTGGTCGGTCATGCACCCCAGGCTCGTGACGTCTCCGACGGCCCGCAAGGGTTTGGCCCGGCGCGCCGCCCGCCAGGGATGAGGGAAGACCGATTGACCGGGTGACAGGAGGCAGGCGCGTGGTGCTGGTGACGTCCGAAGAGGTACGGGAGGCGATCGACGCGCGCCGGCCCGTGGTGGCCCTGGAGTCCACGATCATCGCCCACGGCCTGCCGCGGCCGCGCAACCTCCAGGTGGCGCTGGAGCTGGAGAGGGCCGTGCGGCAGAAGGGCGCGGTGCCCGCGACGATCGCCGTGCTGGACGGACGGCCCCATGTCGGTCTGGACAAGGAGCAGCTGGAGCGGGTCGCGAACCAGGACGGCATCCGCAAGCTGGGCCACCGTGACCTGCCGCTCGCCATGGCCTCCGGTGCGAGCGGGGCCACCACGGTGTCGGCGACCGCGCTGCTCGCGGCGCTGGCGGGCGTGCGGGTGTTCGCGACGGGCGGGCTCGGCGGGGTGCACCGGGAGTGGACGGTCACGCAGGACGAGTCGGCCGACCTGGGGCTGCTGGCGCGCACGCGGATCACCGTGGTGTGTGCCGGGGTGAAGTCGATCCTGGACGTGCCGGCGACGCTGCAGCGGCTGGAGACGCTGGGGGTGGCGGTGGCCGGTTACGGCACCGGGCGGTTCCCCGGCTTCTACCTGTCCGACTCGGGGCATCCGGTGGACTGGACGCTGGGGACGCCGGAGGAGGTGGCGGGCGTCATGCGGTCCCAGGACGCGCTCGCCGGGCCGGAGTCGGCGCTGATCGTCGCCAACCCCGTCCCCGAGGGGGAGCAGCTCGATCCGGAGCTGCACGCGCGTGTGCTCGCTGACGCGCTGCACGCGTGCGAGGCGGAGGGGATCACCGGCCAGGCGGTCACGCCGTTCCTGCTCGACTACCTGGTGCGGCACACCGACGGCGCCTCCCTGAGCGCCAATCTCGCGGCGGTCCGCGGCAACGTACGCCTGGCGGCGCGGATCGCGGCGGCCTGGGCCCGGGGATGACCGGCGGCGGGGCCGGTCCGGCGGAAGGCGGCGCCGGCGCGCGGGAGGGCCGGGCGCTGCTGGTCGTCGGGGACGTCATCACCGATGTCGTCGCGCGGCACCGGGGGCCGCTCGCGCCCGGCACGGACACGGCTGCCTCGATCCGGACGGTACCCGGCGGGGCGGGCGCCAACGTGGCGTGCTGGGCGGCCCACCGGGGTCCGGCGGAGGTGCGGCTGCTCGGGTGTGTGGGAGCGGAGGCGGCCGCCTGGCACGAGCGTGAGCTGGTGGCCCACGGCGTGCGACCGCGGCTCGTCGTCGATCCGGCGGCGCCGACCGGCACGGTGATCTGCCTGGTGGACGGGGGCGCTGCGGCGGAGCGGACGTTCCTCACCGACAGTGGCGCGTCGTTGCGGCTCGAAGCCGCCGACTGGTCGGACGCACTGCTCGACGGGGTGGCCCGGCTGCATCTGTCGGGCTATCTCCTGTTCTCGGAGTCGAGCCGGGGCCTGGTGGCGGTGGCTCTGCGAGCCGCACGTGCGCGTGGCGTGCCGGTGAGCCTGGATCCGGCCTCGTCCGGCTTTCTCGCGGAGCTGGGCGCGGAGCGGTTCCTGGCGCTCGTGGAGGGCGTGGACGTCCTGCTGCCCAGCCGGGACGAGGCGTACCTGCTGACGGGGCTGGCCGACGCGGCCGAGGCGGCTGCCGGGCTGAGCCTGCGCGTGCCGCTGGTCGTCGCCAAGCAGGGCCACGAGGGGGCGCTCGTCGCCCGCTCGGGAAGGGTGACCGCCCGTGTCCCCGCCGTACCGGCGACGCCACGAGACACCACGGGCGCCGGTGACGCCTTCACCGGCGCGTTCCTCGCCGCGCTGCTCACGGGTGCTGAGCCGGAGGCGGCCGCGGCCGAGGGGTGCCGGGCGGGTGCGAGGGCGGTGGAGCGGGTGGGAGGCAGACCGCCCCTGCCCGGCTGACGGATCCTGTCCGGTTGGCGGGCCTCTGGCAGGCCTCGTCCGGTTGACGGGGCTGCCCGTTGACGGGCTCAATCCCGCTGACGGGCCCTGCCCTTGACGGGCTCAATCCTGTTGACGGGCCCTGCCCTTGACGGGCTCAATCCCGCTGACGGGCCCCATCCGGTTGACGGGCCCTGGCCCGCTGACCGCCGTCCCTGTCAGGCTGACGGGCTCGGCCGGAAGGTGCCCCGCGTCCTGGACCGGCCGACTACTGCTTGCGCCCCCACGCCGAGATCATCGGAGCCGTCGTCAGGTCGAGCGCCCCGGAACCGACGTTGACGAGGTGCCGGTCGATGTCCTCGTTCGTGGCCAGGCCTGCCGTGACCAGTTGATCGCGGATCTGGCGGATCGTCACGGACTCCAGGGCGGCGCAGGCCGGTGAGGTGAGAGGGAAGTAGGCGTCGGCGTGCACGCGGGTCAGGCCCGCCGCCCGGAGCAGGCGCGGGAGGGTGCGGCCGGAGGGGAGGTCGGTCCCGCGGTCGGCGACCAGCGTGCGGAAGCCGTGCCGCAGCCGGTTCGCGAGCTGCTGCTCCGGACCGTGCTCGTCGGGGCAGAGCAGGGGCTGCAGGGAGGGGTCGGCGTCCTCGACGAGAAGGCGCCCGCCCGGGCGCAGGGCCCTGACCATGGACCGCAACGCCTGTTCCCGGTCGGTGACATGCACCAGGGCGAGGCGGGCGTGCACCAGGTCGAAGCCCTCCCCCGGCGGTTCCTGCGCACCGAGGTCGTGGACACGCACCTCGACGGGTGGCCGCGCGGCGGCGGCGAGCCGTGCCGTGTCGGTGTCGGTCGCGACAACGCGTCCGGTCGGGCCGACCTTCTTGGCCAGCCAGGACACCACGGTGGTGCCGGCCCCGACCTCCCAGCACCGCCAGCCGGACCCGACGCCGAGCGTTTCCAGATGCCGGAACGTCGTGGGGTCGAAGAGGGCGGCGAAGGCGCTGAAGTACTCTGCGGCCCCGGTCTGCCGGTTGTCGAGGAGGTGCCCATCGGTTCGCATCATGCCGCGATCATCCCATTTGACCGACTTGTCGTACCGGTCGACGCTCCGGACCGGAGGCCCACGTCACCGCTCGGGGACGGAGAACCTCCCGCCGCGGGCATGCGTCGATGTGTCAGAGCCGCCGATCCGGCGAGCTGCCCGTCCACAGCCGGGAACCAAGCGGAATGTGCCGTTTCCACAGGCTTCCCCGCAGCTCACACAGGCCTGGCAGACTGCAGCTCCAAGGCGCAGGAACGGCGCGAGGAGTTCCACGCAAGGAGATCCGGATGTCCATGGCAGGGAATTTGCGGAGGGTGACGAGCCTCGGCGGGGTCGGCGGTCTGCGCAAGGTGGCCCGGCTGGCCCGGCGGCGCCCACGCGTCGACCTGAGCCACCCGGCCCGGTCCCCGCTGGGCTCCTCGGTGGTGAACTGCGTGACGTACCGGGACGGCGTCCGCACCCCCGCCGACGGCGATCTGGTGGACGCCGTGGAGCGGGTTCGCAAGAGCCGGGAGGGCTTCGTCTGGCTCGGTCTGCACGAGCCGACGGACCAGGAGTTCGCGGGCATCGCCGAGCTCTTCGACTTGCACCCGCTGGCCGTGGAGGACGCCGTCGAGGCCCACCAGCGCCCCAAGCTGGAGCGGTACGGTGACACGCTCTTCGCGGTGTTCAAGACGGTCTGCTACGTCGAGCACGAGGAACTCACGGCCACCAGCGAGGTGGTGAACACCGGCGAGATCATGGTGTTCGTCGGCAAGGACTTCGTGGTCACGGTGCGGCACGGCCGGCACGGCTCGCTTGGCCCGCTGCGCGAGGAGCTGGAGTCCGACCCCCAGCAGCTGGCCAAGGGCCCGTCGGCGGTGCTGCACGCGGTCGCCGACCATGTGGTGGACGACTACCTGACCGTCACGGACGCGGTGCAGCTGGACATCGACCAGGCCGAGACGGACGTGTTCGCGCAGGACGGCGCGCGGGCCGACCCGGGGCGCATCTACCAGCTCAAGCGTGAACTGCTGGAGCTGAAGCGGGCGGTGGTGCCGCTGAGCCGGCCGCTCGAGGACCTCGCCACCCGGCCGATCCGGGCGGTCGACCCGGAGATACAGGCGTACTTCCGCGATGTCTCGGACCACCTGCTGCGGGCGAAGGAGCAGATCGCCGCCTTCGACGAACTGCTCAACTCCATCCTGCAGGCGCACCTCGCGCAGGTCACGGTCGCGCAGAACGAGGACATGCGGAAGATCACGGCGTGGGCCGCGATCATCGCCGTGCCGACGATGGTCTGCGGGGTGTACGGCATGAACTTCGACCACATGCCGGAGCTGCACTGGCGGTACGGCTACGGCATGGTCATCGGCGTGATATCCGTCGCGTGTCTGGCGCTGTACCGGATGTTCCGGCGCAGCGGCTGGCTCTGACGCGGGCCGTGTCCTGCTGGGGTGACGTGCGGGATCAGGCCGTGGTGGTCCTGGCGTAGACGCTCTCCGCCCAGGAGGCGATCTGGTCGTTCGCCAGATGCCGTGCCAGATCGGCTTCGCTGATCATGCCGACCAGGCGCTTGTCCTGGATCACGGGCAGCCGGCGGATCTGGTGCTCCTGCATCTCGTGGAGCACCTCGCTGACGTCGGCGTCCGCGTCGATCCAGCGGGGAGTGCCCTTGGCCATCTCTCCGGCGGTGACCCGCGCGGGGTCGTGCCCCATGGCGACGCAGCCGACGACGATGTCGCGGTCGGTGAGGATGCCGCAGAGCCGCTCGTTCTCGTCGCTGATGGGCAGGGCGCCGACGTTCAGCTCGCGCATGAGCTGGGCGGCGCGGTCGAGGGTTTCGTGGGCGGGGATCCACTGGGCGCCGCGGTGCATGATGTCTCCGGCGGTGGTCATGAAGTACCTCCCGGTGCCGGACGGCCGGCGCGGCGCCGGACGCACCGCGAGTCCCGGCGCCCTTCATTCTCGCCGGGCCGCGGGTCGCCCGCACTCGGAGCCCCGCCCACGCGGCCTTCACACGCAGCCCCCGCCCTCGCCGCTCAGCCGCCCCACGCCGGATGACGCGGATCGTCGGCCCGCACCAGGACGTCGGCCGTACCCGCCGGATCGGTCTCCTGCGCGTAGCGCTCGAAGGCGGCCAGGGTCCAGCGCTCCGCGTCGGGCGTGCGGCGGCGCAGGGCGCCCGGGGAGAGGAGGACGTGGACGCTCAGATCGAAGGGGAACCAGTGCCGAAGGAGGAAGGGACCATGCATCAACAGCACGCCTCCGGGCGGGAGTCGGACGTAGGGGCTGCGGGTGGCGCGATCGGCGGCCGGGTCCCACAGGTCCGGCAGGACGCGGCCGTCGCCGTCGGCTTCGAGGGGGCCGAACACCTCGCGCCACAGGGCGCCGGTGTCGTACCAGCCGCTGTAGTAGGCCTCCACGTCCCGGTGCCCGTACTCCAGCCGTACGGAGGCCGGGCGCAGAAAGCCCTCCGTTCCCACCACCAGCGCGGAGCGGCCGCGTACGCGCAGCGCCTCGCAGACCCGCTGGGCGAGATCGCCCGGGCGGGCGGCCGGGGCGCCGTCGAAGGCGATGCGCGGCCAGGGACCGCCGTCGGCGGTTTCCAGATCGAGCAGGCGCTCGGCGAGCAGGTCGCCGAGCCGGTCCCAGGTGATCGCTTCGAGTCGCACACGGCCCATGATGCGTCAGCCCGGGGCGGGGCGTGTCCGAGGCCGCCGCTCCCTCTCGCGGCGCGCGTAGTGCGCGCTGTCGTCAGCGGGAATGAATCCCTTATGCCCCCTCGCGCGACGCGTCCGCCCCACCCCGGACTCCTCGTCTTCCATCCCCTCAAGCGGCGGTACTGCGCCGAGTGCCGGCGTGGGCCGCTGCCGCTGGCCGTCCTCGAGGACGGCTCCCCGCGCTGCCTCGACTGTGCCGACCTGGGGCATCTGGTGTTCCTGCCGAGCGGGGACACCGCGCTGACACGCAGATCGCGGGAGGAGAGCACGCTGTCGGCGGTGGTCGTGCGGTTCAACCGGCGCAGGAGCCGCTACGAGCGGCAGGGCGTCCTGGTCGAGGAGGCGGCGCTCGCCAGTTCGGAGCAGCGGTGTCTCGCCGACGCCGAGGCGCGCCGGCGGCGCCGGGTGCGGGAGGCGCGGCGCCGGACGGCTCAGGACGCCGTGTTCGCCGGGGCGTTCGCGGCTGAGATACTCCGGCTGTTTCCCGGGTGCCCGCCCGCGCGGGCGCGGTCCATCGCCCTGCACGCCTCGGAGCGGGGCAGCGGGCGGGTGGGTCGCAGCGCCGCGGGGCGGGCGCTGGCCGAGGAGGCGGTGATCTCGGCGGTCGTGGCATCCGTACGGCATCTGGACACGCCGTACGACCGGCTGCTGATGAGCGGCGTACCCAGGCACGAGGCCCGTCGGCGGATCGGGGCCGCGGTGGAGACGGTGCTGAGGGGGTGGGCCGGGGCGGGGCTCGGGTCGGCGGGGTGATGTGAGAGCCCCCGGGCGATCGTGCCGCCATGCCGTCGGCACGGCCGTTCGGTGGGCGTGGACGCTCGCTCATGGCCCCGCGCTGCTCGGCCATGAGCACGTGCTCGTGCGGAAATTCACTTGTGGTGAGGACGGGCGCCGGGCTGAATCAATCCGGTGCCACGGGCGGGAGAGGAACATGATCGACGGACCGTACTTCATGCTGACGGTGCTGGGTGTGCTCGCGACCGGACTGGTAGCGGGGGTGTTCTGCGGCTTTTCGACCTTCGTCATGCGGGGCCTCACCGCGCTGCCGCCCGCACAGGGGGTCGCCGCGATGAAGGCGATCAACGTGGCGGCGGTGACGGCGCCCTTCATGCTCCTCTTCCTCGGGTCGGCCGTGCTGTGCGCGGTGATCGCCGTGGTCACGTTCGTGCTGTGGCCGGACGAGGGCACGGTGGAGCTGCTGGTGGGCAGCGCCCTGTACCTGTTCGGCTCGTTCGGGCTCACCATCGTCGCGAACGTGCCGCGCAACGACGCCCTGGCCAGGCTGGAGCCGGGATCTTCGGAGGCGGCGGCGTACTGGCCGGCGTACGTGCGCGAGTGGACGATGTGGAACCACGTCCGCACGGCGGCCTCGGCCGGGGCGGCGCTGGCGTACGTGCTGGCACTCACCTGAGACCCGCGCCACGCGGCGACAGGCACCGGCCGGGAGACGGACGTATCGTGGCGAAAGGAGCGCCGCCCGACGACGCACGGCCTGTCACCCGCGCACGCAAGGAAGACGGCCATGGCCGACCCCAAGGGTTTCATGACCACGCCCCGCCAGGACTGGCCGCGCAGGCCGGTCGAGGAGCGGACGCGCGACTGGGACGAGGTCTACGTCCCCGGGGCGCTGCTGCCGATCATCAGCAAGCAGGCCGGCCGTTGCATGGACTGCGGCATCCCCTTCTGCCACGACGCCTGCCCCCTGGGCAACCTGATCCCGGAGTGGAACGACCTGGTGTCGAGGGAGGACTGGCGGACGGCCGCCGACCGGCTGCACGCCACGAACAACTTTCCGGAGTTCACCGGCCGGTTGTGCCCGGCGCCGTGCGAGGCGGGGTGTGTGCTGGCGATCAACCAGCCGGCCGTCACCATCAAGAACGTCGAGTGCGCGATCGCCGACCGGGCCTGGGAGGAGGGCTTCACACCGCCGAGGCCGCCGGAGCGGCTGTCCGGCAAGACGGTCGCGGTGATCGGGTCGGGCCCCACCGGACTGGCCGCGGCGCAGCAGCTGACCCGGGCCGGGCACACGGTCGCCGTGTACGAGAGGAACGACCGGCTCGGCGGACTGATGCGGTACGGCATCCCCGAGTTCAAGATGGAGAAGAGCCATCTGGAGCGGCGGCTGGAGCAGATGCGCGCCGAAGGAACCAAGTTCCGTACGTCGACGGCGGTCGGGCGGGACATCGGGGCCGACGAGCTGCGGTCCCGCTACGACGCCGTGGTGATCGCCACGGGGGCGACGGCATGGCGTGAACTGCCCGTGCCGGGCCGCGAGCTGACGGGCGTTCACCAGGCGATGGAGTACCTCCCGCTGTCCAACCGGGTGCGCGAGGGCGACCTGGAGACGTCCCCGCTGTCGGCCGCCGGGAAGCACGTCGTCATCGTCGGCGGCGGCGACACGGGAGCGGACTGCCTGGGCACGGCCGTGCGCGAGGGTGCCGCCTCGGTGACCCAGCTGGACATCTACGCGCTGCCGGACGTTGAGCGCGACGAGGACGCCGAGCCGTGGCCGACGTACCCGATGCGGGTCTACCGGCTGTCCGCCGCGCATGAGGAGGCCCGTGACCTGCGAACCTCCCCGGTCGCGGACGTGGACGCGCGGCTGTTCGCGGCGTCCACTCTGCGCTTCGACGGCGACGGGGCCGCGCACGTGCGGTCGCTGCGCCTGGTCGAGGTGGACGCGCGGCGCCGCCCGGTGGAAGGCACCGGGCGGACGCTCCCCGCCGACCTCGTGCTGCTCGCCCTCGGCTTCACCGGGCCCGACCGGGGGGACGGTCTCGTCGACCAGCTGGGGCTGGAACTGGAGCCCCGCGGCACGGTCGCGCGGGACGCCGGTTTCGCGACGAACGTGCCCGGTGTGTTCGCCGCCGGCGATGCCGCCCGGGGGCAGTCGCTCATCGTCTGGGCGATCGCCGAGGGGCGGGCGGTGGCGGCCGCCGTCGACCGTCATCTGACGGGCAGTTCGACGCTGCCGTCCCCGATCGGGCCGTACGACCGGCCCATGGCGGTGTGACAGCCGCCCCGCGCTGCCGGGGTGTCACCGCTCGTCCGTCCCCGCGACCTTCCCCGTGGACAGCGCCACCCGGTTCCAGGTGTTGATCGTGCAGATCAGCGCGATGACCTGGGCCAGTTCCCGCTCGTCGAACCGCGCGGCGGCCTCCGCGTAGGCCTCGTCCGGGACACCGGCGTCGGCGACGAGGGTCATCGCCTCCGTGAGGGCCAGGACCGCCTGCTCCCGCTCGGTGAAGAAGTGGCGAGCCTCGCGCCACACGGCGACCATGTGCAGCCGGTCCTCGCTCTCGCCGGCCTTGCGGGCGTCGTTGGTGTGCATGTGGAGGCAGTACGCGCAGTTGTTGAGGTGCGAGGAGCGGATCTGGATCAGTTCTACGAGGGCCGGGTCGAGGCCCTCACGGGCGGCGGCGTCGAAGGCGATGAGGGCCCGGAAGGCCTTCGGTGCGGACTTGGCGAACTCCAGCCGGGGCGCCTTCGGGTAGGTGGTGTCGGTGCTCGTGTGCGTCGTCATGTCCTTCAACCTACGGGCCGCAAAGACCCACGGTAGGGTGCATTTCCATGGTGGATTCATGGGTCAATTCGGCGGAACGCATCGGGTCGGACCTGCATCTGGAGCTGACCGGGCCGGGCGGCCGGCGCGCGGCGCTGATCCGGGCTCTGCGCGACGCCGTGCGCGGCGGGCGGCTCCGTCCGGGCACGCGGCTGCCGCCGTACCGCTCGCTCGCCGCCGATCTCGGCGTGGCACGCAACACGGTGGCCGACGCGTACGCCGAACTCGTCGCGGAGGGCTGGCTCACCGCCCGTCAAGGCTCGGGCACGCGGGTCGCGGAGCGAGCCGAACCGCTGCGACCCGCCGCCCGCGTGCCCAAGAAGGCACCCCCACGCGCGCGTGGACCGCGGCACGACCTGACGCAGGGCACCCCGGACACCTCGGCGTTTCCGCGCACGGCCTGGCTGGCCTCCTACCGGCGGGCCCTCCAGCAGGCGCCCAACGAGGTTTTCGGCCCCGGTGACCCCGCCGGTCGCGTCGAACTGCGGGAGGCCCTCACGGAGTACCTGGCACGCGCGCGTGGTGTGCGCGCCGAGCCGGGCAGGATCGTGATCTGCTCCGGCTTCGCGCACGCGCTGCGGCTGCTGTTCGGCGAGGGCGTCCTGCGCGGGCCCCTGGCGGTGGAGGCGTACGGGCTCGGATTCCACCGCGAGGTCCTGGCCGCGGCCGGGGTGCGCACCGTGCCGCTCCCCCTCGACGAACACGGCGCCCGAGTCGACGGGTTGGGCCACGAGCGGGCCGTGCTGCTCACACCGACCCACCAGTTCCCCACCGGCGGACCGCTGCACCCGGTTCGCCGGGCCGCCGTGACCGACTGGGCACGCGCGCGGGACGGGCTGATCCTGGAGGACGACTACGACGGGGAGTTCCGCTACGACCGCAAGCCGGTCGGCGCCGTGCAGGGCCTCGACCCCGAGCGCGTGATCTACGTCGGCTCGGTCAGCAAGAGCCTGTCGCCGGCGGTCCGGCTCGGCTGGATGGTGCTCCCGGAGCGGTACGTCGGCGCCGTGGTGGCCGCCAAGGGGGAACGGGAGGCGTGGGCGAGCGTCCTCGACCAGCTGAGCCTGGCCGACTTCATCACGTCGGGGTCGTACGACCGGCATGTACGGCGGATGCGGCAGCGGTACCGGAGCCGCCGGGACCGGCTCGTCGCGGCGCTCGCCGGGCAGGCGCCGCACATCGAGGTGACCGGCGTCGCGGCCGGGCTGCACGCGGTGCTGCGGCTGCCGCCGGGCACCGAGGCGTCCGCGGTCAAGGCCGCCTCGTGGCAGGGCATCGCCCTCGACGGCCTGGCCGCGTTCCGGCACCCGGAGACGGACATGCCGGTGAGCGACAGTCTCGTCGTGGGGTACGCGACCCCCTCCGAGCATGCCTACGGACCGGCCGTGGAGGCGTTGTGCGGGGCACTGCCGCCGCCGTGACCGGCCTTTTCAGCACGTCCAGGACGTGAATCACAGCAGGACGTGAGGCACTGCAGGGTGTGAGGTGGGCCGCCGCGTGGGCCAGCACGATGGGGTCGTTGTCGCAGTAGACGACCCGGGCGTCGGGTGCCGTCTCCTGGGCGACCGGCACCCTCGGGTCGAGGGCGAGCATCTGACGGCCCATCTCCTCGTCGACCGGATAGTTGTCCTTACCGCCGATGTACCAGTCGTACATCCGCGCGGGATGGGGTCTGGTCGTGTCGATCCTGACGGCCGACGTGGGGTCCTTGCCCGGTCATGAGGCACTCCGTAAGGCACAAAGGGTGGTCAATTCAGCACCGTCGATTCAGCGCACCATCGATTCGGCATCAGCGAATAGGCATCAGCAAGTAGGCATCAGCGTGAGGAAGTCGAGCGAGAGCAACGGCAAGCACGTCAGGACAGCAGGAAGTCCGCCTCTCCCGCCTTCGCGCCCTCGATGAAGGCCGTCATCTCGGCGGTGGTGTAGATCAGTGCCGGACCGTCCGGGTCGGTGGACTGACGGACTGCGATCCGGCCGTCGGCGAGCTTCATCGCCTCCAGGCAGTTGCCTCCGTTCCCCCCGCTCCACGGCTTGTGCCAGCCTTCACTGCCCAAGTCGCGCGCGGGCATGCCGTTGTAGACGTGTTTGCGCGGCTTGATGCGATCCATTCACAGCTCCTTGCGGAGATCCCGGAGGATCTCCTTCGTGCGATGTGCCGTAGCGGCCTGCGCCGCCATGCGGTCCATGACCTCGAGGTAGGTCGCCACCTCGGTGCGCGCGTCGAGGTAGACCGCGCCGGTCAGGTACTCGCTGTAGACCATGTCCGGCAGTTCGGGCATGGCAAATCGGAACAGCACGAAGGGCCCGTACGTCCCCGGGTGCGGCCCGCTCGCGAACGGGGCGACCTGCAGCGTCACGTTGGGCAGCTTCGTGGCTGCCAGAAGTCTGTCGACCTGGGCACGCATCACCTCCGGGCCGCCGACCGGGCGCCGCAGCGCGGTCTCGTCCATCACGACCCACAGCCTGGGCGCGTCCTCGCGGGTGAGCAGGTCCTGGCGCTGCATGCGCAGGGCGACATGGCGCTCGATGTCCTCGGGACAGGTCTGGCCGATGGCGCCCGAGTGGAGCACCCCGCGCGCGTAGTCCTCGGTCTGCAGCAGCCCGGGGACGAAATGGGGCTCGTAACTGCGGATGACGCTCGCCGCGCCCTCCAGGCTCACGTACATCGAGAACCAGCCGGGCAGGATGTCGTGGAAGCGCTGCCACCATCCGGGTTTGTTGGCTTCCTCGGCCAGCTGGACGAAGGCGTCGGCCTCGGCGTCGGAAATGCCGTACGCCTTCAGGAGCAGTTGCAGATACGGGATTTTGAGCGCGACCTCGGCCATCTCCATACGGCGAACGGTGGCGGGGGCGACGCGGAGGATGCGGGCGGACTCCTCGCGCTTCATCCCGGCGCGTTCCCGCAGGTCCAACAGGCGCCGACCGAGGACGACCTGGCCGACCGTCGGCGCGGACCGCGGTTCGCTCACGCTCCACCTCCACGAAGGGTTCTGACGAGCCGGCACAAGACGCGCTGACAGCCCGGCGGCGCCATTCGAAGACCTTTCAAAGAGTCAATCCGAACGCATGTTCCGAACAGATCTTCGATGATCCCAACTGGCGCCGCGCGGGGTGCTGTTGCGAGCAGTGTGCCACGGCCTTCCAGACCGTCACACAGCACTCTGCAATTTTCAGAGTGACACTTGCCAAGTGTTCACGGCGGGGCGATAGTGGCAAGCGTGATTCCGTCCCCGTCCTTAGGAACAGACGCCGCCGAAGGCCTTGCCGGCCTCGGTGCCGGAGCGGGTCCCCTCGGGGCCGCTGCCGAGCGCCGGTTCCGTTTCGAGCTGGCCGCACATCCGGGTTCTCCGGCCCAGGCCAGACGCCTGACGCGGGCCCGGCTCACCGGCTGGTCGGTGTGCGAGGACACGTGCGACAGCGCGGCCCTGGTGGTCTCCGAGCTGGTCACCAACGCCCTCGTGCACACGGCGAGCACGCACATAGTGTGCGAGCTGCACGACAGCGAGGACCTGGTGCGGATAGCCGTGCGGGACGAGGGCTGCGCCCCGGGCCAGCCCCACGCCGCCAGCCGGACGCGCCCCGAGGAGGAGCACGGGAGGGGACTGCTTCTCGTCGACGCCCTCTGCCATGCCTGGGGCGCGCACGAGCAGGGCCCCGGCCTGCTCGTCTGGGCCGAACTGCCACGCAAGGCGGGCACCCCCCGTGATCCGGCCGAGCCCTGGAACGACCTGGGCTGGGGCACCCGCCCCGAGCCGGGACGCTCCGGCGACTCGGACGACGGAAGCGACGGGGCCGACGGAAGCGACGGGTCCGACGGGGACGGGCCCGGAAGCCCGGCGGCGCGGCGCACGCGAGGTGCCCTGGAGGTTCCTCAACAGCAGCATCGCCCGGAGCGAGGGCCGGCATGAGTCCAGCACCCGGTGGCCGCGTGCTGAACCTGGACAGTCTGGTCCGCCTCCGGCGCGGGCAGCGTACGCCGGGCCCGACGCTGCGGCTGCCCGTGCCCGACGGCATGACCGCCCCGCTCGGCTGTGACGCGGTGGCCGCTCCCGCCCGCTTCGGCCCGCTGATCATGCCCCGGCTGCCCCGCGTGGGCTGCGTCTACGGCGACGAGACGCACTGGTGGTGGCTGGTGCCGTCCGATTCCGACCACGCCCTGGAGTGGCCGGCCCCGGTGCACTACGCCACCAGCGCGGTGATCCCGGACGTCCCGGAGCTCCCCGCCCTGATCCACCGCCCCGACGGCACGCTTCCCTACACTCCGCCCATACCGCTGTACCTGGCCTTGTGCCGCGTGACGGGCACGGCCCCGTCCTGGTCGCGCCCGGTCAGCGCGTAAGGGCCGGAGCGGCCCGGTCGACGCGTCAGGGACCGGAACAGCCCGACCGACGCAGGGCCCGCCCCCACACCCCTCACCACCCCGCGCCCCCGCGCCGTCCCACGTCTCTACCGGGCCGGGTCGCGCGCCCGCGCGCATCCGGCGCCCCGGGCTGCGCCCTGCCCGGGCGGGCTCCGCCCCCGGGATAGTGACCGTTCATCCATGAGCGGGCCACGAGCGGAGGTCGGTCGACGGTGGCGAAGAAGCGGACCGCGCCGGAGGTGTCCGAGTCGGAGCGACTGCTCTTCGGCGGGCCGCTGCGCTACGACATGGGCTGGAACCAGCACGCCGACGCGTTCCTTGAGCTGAACTTCCGCGCCATGATCAGCCGGCTGCCGTCCCTGCTGGCGTCCAGCCTCCGGCTCGCCCGGCAGGCCGACAGGGGCGCCGCGCGGGTCGTCCTGGCCGCCGAGGCGAGCCGGGGCGTGGCGCAGGCGGTGAGCCTGCTCGCGGTGAACAGCGTGCTGGCCCGGCTGATGGGCGGCGGCCCGATCGAGGACCGGCTGCGCGGAGCCGTCCCGGCCCTGGTCATCCTGGCCGTCGTGATGCTGCTCGCGGCGCTGCTGCGGGCCGCGAGCACGTACGCCACCGGACGCCTGGAACCCAAGGTGGAGCGGGTCGCGACCGAGCAGTACCTGGAGCGGGCCGCGGCCGTGGAGCTGGCCGCGATCGAGGACCACGCCTTCCACAAGCTGCTGGACACCGCGCAGTACGGCGCCGCCTCCGCGCGTCGGATGATCTCCTACGGGACACGCGTGATCAACGCGATGATCTCCCTGGTCGCGGCCGCCGGCGTGCTGACCGTGCTGCACCCCGCCCTGCTGCCGCTGCTGATCACGATGACCCTGCCGAGCGCCTGGAGCGCCCTGACCGTCGCCCGGCGGCGCTACGAGTCCTTCCATGCCTGGGTGCAGCACGCCCGCGCGGGCCGGCTGCTGGGCAGCCTGCTCATCGAGCCGGAGGCGGCCCCCGAGATCCGGGTGCACGGCGTGGGTTCCTTCCTGCTGCGGCACTTCCGCGCCATGTCGGAGACGGCCGAGGCCGAGCAGGCCCGTCTCGCCCGGCTCGCCGCCCGTACCGGCCTGATCGCGGCGGCGTGGACCGGCCTCGCGACCGTGGCGACGTACGCGACGCTCGGCGGTCTGCTCCTGGCCGGTGCGATGGCCCTGTCCGTGGCGGGAACGGCCGTGATCGCGATCCGCACCGGCTCGCAAAGCCTCGACACGCTGGTGGTGGAGGTCAACGCGTTGCACGAGGAGGCCCTCTTCGTCGGCGACCTGCACCGGCTGTACGCGGAGGCGGCGCAGCGTGAGATCCCGGCGGGCGGCCTGGCCCTGCCCGAGGACCCGCGCGAGATCCGCTTCGAGAACGTCACGTTCCGCTACCCGGGCGACGCCGCCCGCCCCGCCCTCGACGACGTGACACTCAGCATCCCCGTGGGCCGGATCGTCGCGCTGGTCGGGGAGAACGGCTCCGGAAAGACGACCCTGGTCAAGCTGCTCGCCGGGCTCTACACACCGGAGCGGGGCCGGATCCTGTGGGACGACGTGGACGCGGCGACCGCCGACCGGCACCGGCTGGCCGAGCGGATCGCGATGGTGGCGCAGGACTTCAAGCGGTGGCCGTTCACGGCCCGGGTGAACGTCGCCATAGGGCGTCCCTCGGCCCCCGTGTGCGAGGAGAGGCTGGCCGCGTCGATCGCCGAGGCCGGGGCGGGGCCGGTGGTCGCGGACCTCCCGCGCGGACTGGACACGCTGCTGGCCCGCAACTTCAGCGGCGGGCACGAGCTGTCGGGCGGCCAGTGGCAGCGGCTGGGCATCGCCCGAGCCGCCTACCGCAGGGGGCGCATCCTGATCGTGGACGAGCCCACGGCCGCCTTGGACGCCCGGGCCGAGCTGGAGGTCTTCGAGCGGATCCGCGCCCTGGCCGACAGCGGCCAGACGGTCGTCCTGATCACGCACCGGCTGGCGTCCGTACGGCACGCGGATCTGGTGCACGTCCTGGACCAGGGCCGGCTCGTGGAGTCCGGGACGCCGGACGAGCTGCTGGCGACCGGCGGGCTCTACGCCGAGTTGTACGCGCTCCAGGCGGAGCAGTTCGCCACGTCATCCGCGCCGGTCAGGAAGGTGCAGGCGCCGAAGGCGGGCTGAAGGCACACGTCAGGCGGGGCGCACACGTCAGGCGGTGGCGTCGGCACCGTCCCCGCTGCGCACGATCACCAGGAACATGTCCGTCGCGAGGTCCATGACGACCTCGGCGGGCAGGCCCTCCAGACGCCGCGCCTGCGCGAACTCCTCCGCCGGCCAGGAGCCACGCGGCCCACCGGCGGGAAAGCTCTCGAGCACCGTTCGCCCGTTCACCCTGCACCTCCCTGTCGCGCTGTACTCGTAGAGTTAAACGCCAACGATGGGGTGAACGGCTCACGAAGTGACGGTTCTGAGACGTAGTTGACACGCGTTCACCGTCAAGTGTGAGCAAACTCTCAGCCGCTTGGCTTATTTCCTCACTTTGGGTGTCAGCCGTCACACTCGTCGTGACGTCTGATGTCCTCAGGTCCCGCAGGCGCCCCGAGTGCCGACGCGCGCCCCTTGGGCCCCCACTGCCCCCCACGCCTACTGGGTGGAAGACCCGGTCGCACGCTCGACGACTCTGCGTCGGTCTCCACCATGGGCAGTCCGCGCAGCTCGGCGCTGAGCGCGTCCCGCCATCGCTGCCCGGGGAGATTTCTCGCACCTCGTCGCCGGGGCGTCAGGGGCCGTGCTCCGCGTGCTATCCGGCCAGGGGCGTCCTGGGCAGCCGTAGCCCCACCCGCTCTCCCCGCCCAGCGAGTTCGGCGAGGACGTCGGCGAGGCGTTCCCGGTGACGCGGGCCGATGCGCCCGGTGTCGTCGAGGTGCACGGCGCAGGCGGTGGTGGTGTCGACGAGGCGTTCGAGGAGGTCGGCCACCTCGTCGGCGCCCTCGGTGTGCCGGGCGAGAGCGGGCAGTTCGTGGGCGGCGAGGGAGATGGCCGAGCGGGCCTCGGCGAGAGTGCGGTAGGCCTCGCGGCGCAGGGTCCATCGGGTGGCGCGGTGGTCGGAGGGCGCCCGGGTGGCCCGGTGATCGGAAGGAGCGCTGGTGACCCGATGGTCCGGGGGAACACTGGAGGCCCGGTGGTCCGAGGGCGCACTGGTGGCCTGATGGCCGGCAGGGGTGCCGGAGGCCCCGATGCTCGGGGCTTCGGCCTCGTCGAGCACGTGGGTGAGGTAGGCCTGCGCGGCCTCGCTCGCCGCCGCGAGCCGGGCGCGCACGCCCCCGCCTCGCTGTCCGGGCATCGGCAGGTGTCCGACGATCAGCACGATCGCGCAGGCCAGCAGCGTCTCGCCGATCCGGCCGGCGGAGGCCTGCGGCTCGCCGCCGACCATGACCAGGGCGAGGACCAGGACGGTGACGACCGCGGTCTGGGCGGCGAAGTGCCGGGTGGCGACGGGTATCAGCGCTCCGCTGAGGGCGACGAGCGCGATGAGCCCCCCGGGCCGGGGCAGGACGGCGGCGAGCCCCGCGAAGAGCAGGGCGCCGAGTACGGTCCCGGCGGCCCGGTTCAGGACCCGCGAGGCGAGCGGCCCCAGGTCGGGCTTGACGAGGAAGACAGCGGTTGCGGGCAGCCAGTACCAGTGCTCGTGCTGCCCGTTCCACTGGGTCCGGTGCAGGGCCTGGGCGACCGCCGCGCTGGCTCCGAAGCAGAGGGCGACGCGCAGCCCGTACTCGCGTCCGGCGCTGCCGAGGGCGGCGCGCAGCCGGTCCCCGGCGGTCCGGGGCCGGGTGTGCAGATCGCCGCCCCGGCCCTGGTCGAACACCTCGGCGGCGTGCAGCAGCGCGTCGTCGAGGGCGCGAAGGGCGGGCGCCGAGCGGGAGGGCGCGGGCAGCGGCCCGGTGTGGGTGTTCCCGCGTACGGCGGCGGCGAGCCGACGGGGCCCTGCGGAGGCCCGTTCGGCCACGGTCTCCTCGGCCCAGGCGAGCGCGGTGGCGGCTTCGGCGAGGGGCAGGGCGGCGGCGTACTGCGCGTGCAACCGCCGCTCTACGGAGGAGGAGGCGTACTTCCGCAGCCGGGGTCCGGCGAGGGCGTCCTGGGCGTGGTCGAGGGCGGCGGTCAGCGCGGCGCGGCGGCGGATGGCGTCCCGCCCGCCGACGGCGTCGAGGAGGTCGGCGACGGCGTCGTACACGCCGGCCACGGCCTCCCGCTCCCCGTCGAACCGGAAGTCACCGCTGAGGGAGCCGGGCGTGGGCAGCGCGAGCCGGAGGGCGAGCAGCCACCCGGCCCCGGCGAGAAAGGCGAGCGCCCGCTCCCAGCCCGGCTCCGGCAAGGGCATCCCGGCTCCGACGGCCGCGCCGACGAGCACCTGCGTCCCGGCGGCGGACGCGACGGGCCCCACGGCGCTCATCCCGCCGGCGACGAGCCCGACAACCGTGAGAACCACGGTGAGCACGACCGCCCCGGTCTCCTGCCCGGCATACGTCCCGGCCGCCAGGCCCAGCGCACCGCCGAGGGCGGGCACCCCGAGCCGCTTGACCGAGACCCGCCGGCTGCCGGGCCGGTCGTTGATCCCGGCGAGCATGGCGGCGATGGCGGCGACGACGCCGAGCGAGGTACGGCCCGTCCCCACCGCCACGAGCAGCAGCGGCCCCGCGGACAGCACCCCCCGCGTCACCGCGCTCCAGGGCACGGGCCCCCGCTGAGCACGCAGGGCATGCGCGAGCCAGGGCGGGAGATGCGGGGCGGTGCGGCGGGACACGGGGCTCCTGTCGTCACGTCGAGGGCAGGGGTGGGCCTTCGGGCGACGGTGGCCGGGGCGGAGTGTGGGTGAGGGTGTCCACGGTAGGCGTGGTTCCCGGAGGACAGGTTTCCGGAACGTGACGTAGGGAGCGGAAGCCGGGGTTCTTTATGAACGCAATCGCCGGGCCCTCCTGGCGGAGGACGGCACCCTCAGCCGTGCGCGGCGCGTTCGAGGAGCGCCTCCGCGTCGGTGACCGCCCGGGCGAGCGCTGCCGGATCGTCTGCCAGGCCCGCTACGAGTGCGTCCACCCGCCGCAGTCCGGCCCGCTCGACGAGCCCCTTCTCGTTGGTCACCCACTCCCCTCTCCCCGCCAGCACCGCGTGCGCTGTCTGGGTCGCCGCGAGGGCGATCGCGCCGGCGACCTGAGTGAGAGCGCCCCTCGGGGCATGGCCGGCCTTCGCGTAGGCCAGAGTCGCGGCGGCCATGCCGTGCCAGTGCGCGGGGGCGCTCTCGCGCAGGGCCCGCGGGTAGGCGTCCGGGCGCGGTAGTTCGCCCCGCAGCACCTTGTTGATCGCCAGTTCGGCGACGAGGAGGTACGTCGGGATTCCCGCCAGGTGGAACATCAGCGGCTCGACACGGAAGCGGCCCGCCCGTGCCTCCGCCCACTCGTGTTCGACGACGTCCAGGTCGCGGTAGTGGACGTCCACCCTCCGGCCCTCGATCGTCAGCCAGGCGCCTGAGTTGAAGACGCCGCCGCCCCACGCGCCGATCTCGCAGACCTCGCCCTCCCAGCCGACGGCGCGGAGGTCGGCCGGGTCGAAGGCGCCGCGGTAATAGACGGCCAGGTCCCAATCGCTGTCGGGGCGTTCGGTGCCCTGGGCCTGGGAGCCTCCGAGGGTGACGGCCCGGACGGCGGGGAGGGCTGCGAGGCGGTCTGCGGTGGTGTCGAGGAAGGGCTTGTCCGGGAGGGTGGGCACGGGGCTGCTCCTGCGCGCGGGCGGGCTGCGGTCCGGGGAAGCGTAGGGGTGTCGTCCCCGGAGGGTGAACCGGAATACCGCGGGGTGAACCCGAACGCCCGGGCAGTGAACCGAAACGCCCGGTCGTGAACCGAAATGCGGGTGCGCCCGGGTGCCGCAGCCCGGCATGATCGGCTGGTTGTCCTCTTACCGCTCGTCCGCTTGCCGCTAGTCCTGTTGCCGCATGTCCTGTTGCTTCCTGCAGATCGGAGACCTCACGTGATCCGCCGCGTCACCGTCCCGAGCCTCTTCCCGCCGCCCTCCTACTCGCATGCGTCCGTCGTCGAGGCCGGCACGCGGCTGGCGTTCCTCGCCGGGTCCGTTCCCCTGGACGCAGACGGTGAACTCGTCGGACCCGGCGATCCCGTGCGGCAGGCCGAGCAGGTGATCGCCAATCTGCGGGAGCAACTGGACGCCGTGGGGAGCGATCTGGCGCAGGTCGTGGCGACCGACGTGTACGTCGTGAGCGGCGAGCCGGCCGTGCTGTCCGCCGTCTGGGCCGTCGTCGAGGCGTCGGGGCTCAGTGCCGGGCCGCACTCGTCAACCCTGATCGGCGTGGCGTGCCTCGGGTACACGGGACAGCTCGTGGAAATCACGGCGACAGCCGTCGTGCCCGGCGGGCCGCCTGCCTGACGAGGACTCCATGTTGGTCAAACACCGCGGGCAGCGCCCCGTCGTCCCCGGGTCGGCGTACGTGGCTCCGACGACGGCCGTGTGCGGAGCCACGGTCCTCGGGGAGCGCAGCCGGCTGCTGTACGGGGCGATGCCGACCGCCGAGGACGGAAAGGTGCGGGTGGGCTCTGCCATGAGCCACCACTCGCCATGAGCTACAGCCACCATGCGCTACCGCCGCTCGGTCCTCCCCCACACCCTCCGTTTCGGCAGCGGCTCGGCGTAGCTCCCGGTACGGCTCGTCGTCAGGCCCAGCGCCACCAGCGACTCCGCGAGTTTGACGGCCGCGGCGACCCCGTCGACGACCGGCAGGCCCAGCTTCTCCCCGACCGTCCGCTGCAGCCCGGTCATGCCGGCGCACCCCAGGACCAGGACCTCGGCCCCGGCCGCGCAGGCCCGTTCGGCGGCGGCCAGGAACGCCGTCTCAGTGCGCTTGTCGTCGCCGAGGTCGAGCACGTTCAGGCCCGTGCCCACGACCGCAGCGCAGTTCCGGGCCACCCCTGCCGTCTCCAGGCTGTCCTCGATCTGGCCTCGGGACCGCTCCAGCGTGGTGACGACGCCGTAGCGGCGGCCCAGCAGGCAGGCGAGATGCGCGGCGGCCTCCGTGATGTCGACGACCGGTACGTCCACCAGCTCCCGTACACCCTCCCGCCCGTGCTCCCCGAACCCGGCCATGACCACGGCGTCGTACGGCGGTCCGTCGTAGGTGCGCAGCGTGTCCAGGACGGCCGCGGCGGACAGGTAGCTGTCGAGCCAGCCCTCCGCGGACTGCGGCCCCCAGGCGGGGGTCAGTCCGGTCACGGCGGTGCCCGGGCCTGCGGCGGCCCGGGCACCTCGTACGATCTCCTCGGTCATCTCCTGCGTGGTGTTGCAGTTGGTGACGACGATCCGCACGTCTCTCAGACCTCCGCGGTGGTGCGCTCGGGGCGGCACAGCACCGCGTACAGCCCGGCCGCGAGCGCCGTGCCGATGAACCAGGAGTACGGCGCCACGTCGCTGAAGGTCTTCACCAGCGCGAGCACCGCCGCGACACCGGCCGCCGGCAGGAACGCCCAGAGCGCCTTGGGGTTGACGCCCTTGCGGTAGTAGTAGCGGGATCCGGGGGTGGCGTCGAACAGTTCGTCCACGTTCACGCGCCCGCGCTTGACCCAGTAGTAGTCGAGCATGATCACGCCGAACAGCGGGCCGAGGAAGGCGCCGAGGCCGCCGAGGAAGTAGTTCACGACGGTCGGGTTGGAGAAGAGGTTCCAGGGGGTGACGAGCAGCGCCGCGACCGTGCTGATCATGCCGCCGACCTTGAAGGTGATCTTCTGCGGCCAGACGTTGGCCAGGTCGTACGCCGGTGAGACGAAGTTGGCGACGATGTTGACACCCATGGTGGCGATGGCGAAGGTCAGCGCGCCCAGCACCAGCACCCAGGTGCTGCCGATCTCGGCGACGAGGTAGGCCGGGTCGGTGATCTCCTTGCCGAACACCTCGAAAGCGCCCGCGGTGACGATGACCGACACGATCACGAAGGCCGTGGAGTTGACGGGCAGGCCCCAGAAGTTGCCGCGCTTGACGGACTTGTAGTCGGGCGCGAAGCGGGAGAAGTCGCAGAAGTTGAGCATCAGGGTGCCGTACGTGGCCAGGACCAGGCCGATCGCGCCGAACCACTGGCGCCACTGCTCTCCGACGGAGACGGGGTGCGGGGTCGAGGTGAGCGAGATCGTCCAGCCGGCCTTGGCGAGGATCCACACGGCCAGCGCGATCATCACGAACCAGATGGCAGGGCCGCAGAAGTCCTGGAACTTGCGCACCGATTCCATGCCGCGGCTGATGATCGCCGCCTGGACCAGCCACAGGACGATGAAGGAGAACCAGCCGAGGGCGTCCAGGCCGAGGAAGGAGTTGTGCGTCCAGGACTCCAGGCTCGGCCAGGCCGCGAGCAGCATCACGTTGACGGCGACGGAGGCGAGGTAGGTCTGGATGCCGTACCACATGATGGCGATCACGGCCCTGATCAGCGCCGGGATGTTGGCGCCCCAGATGCCGAAGGCGATCCGGCTGACGACAGGGAAGGGGACGCCGTGGCGCTGGCCGATCTTCCCCATCCAGTTCATGCCGATGTAGATGATCACGAAGCCGACGAGCAGGGAGGTGAAGATCTGCCAGACGTTCATGCCGAGGAAGAGGAGTCCGGCGGCGAACGTGTAGTTGCCGAGGTTGTGGACGTCGGACATCCACATGGCGAAGAGGTCGAAGACCTTCCAGTTGCGCTTCTTGGCGGGCGCGAGGTCTTCGTTGGTGAGCCGGGGATCGGGGACGAACGCTGGGGTGCCGGTGGCTGCGGCACGATCGGCGAGGGACACGGGGCCTCCCTGAGCAAGGGGACGACGGAGGACTGCTCGGTGGGGACTGCTCGGTGGGGGTGTTCGATGGGGGTGTTCGGAGGGGGTGTTCGCAGGTTGCTTGGCGAGAAGTTTGGTATACCAAACTGCGCTCATGGTCTCCCCGTCAACCGTTCCGACCGATGTCGCTCTTGTTAACGCTCCGTAAAAGACACCTCGCGTCGACGAAGATGGGCTGCATGACGAAGATCGAACCTCTCGGAGCGGTCCGCGAACGCGTCACGGCCGATCTGCGCCAGGAGATCATCGCGGGCAGCCTCCGTCCCGGCGACCGCCTGGTGGAACGCGAGGTGGCGGAGCGTTTCGGCGTCTCGCGGGTGCCGGTCCGGGAGGCGATCCGGGCCCTCGTCGCCGAGGGCTTCGTCCACTTCGAGACGCCCCGCCGCACGGTCGTCCGCCGCCTCACCCCGACCGACGTCAAGGAACTGTTCGAACTGCGCGAGGCCCTGGAGGTCTACGCCGCCGGGCTCGCCGCGTCCCGCGCGACGCCGGAGGATCTGGCCGAGGTCCGGGAGCTCCTCGACCGCGCCTCCGCCGCCACCGAGGCCGGGGACGCCGAGGCGATCACCGACATCAACAGCCATCTGCACGACCGCATCGTGGCGATGGCGGGCAACAGCCTGCTGACCGCGGCCCTGGAACCGGTCGCCGGGCGGCTGCGCTGGATGACCCGGCGCAACGAGGAGTGGCCCCAGCTCCTCGTGGAGCACCGCGAGTTGTACGAGGCGATCGCCTCGGGCGACCCGGACCGCGCCCGCGCGCACGCGCTGACGCACGTACGGACCAACTACCGCTCCACGGTGCGACACCTGTTCGGCGAGGAGGTCTCCTAGCCCGTCACCCGGCCGTCGGCAGTTCCGCGGCCCGCGCCGCCGTGCGCAGGACGTCACGCAGCATGGCGGGGGTGAGCCGGCCGGTGAAGGTGTTGCGCTGGCTGACGTGGAAGCAGCCGAAGAGCTCCAGTCCGTCCAGGTGGAAGCGGGCCCCGTGGGAGAAGGCGGGGCGCGGCCGGGGGACCGACCAGCCCGCCGCGGCGAACGCGGGCAGCGCGGCCTGCCAGCCGAAGGCGCCGAGCACGACGACGGCCCGCAGCGTCGGCCGCAGCAGCCGCAGTTCCTGCACGAGCCACGGGCGGCAGGTGTCCCGTTCCTCCGGGGTCGGTTTGTTGGCGGGCGGGGCGCAGTGCACCGGTGAGGTGACGCGTGCGCCGTACAGCTCCAGGCCGTCGTCGGCGTGCACGGCGGTCGGCTGGGAGGCGAGACCGACGTCGTGGAGCGCCTCGTAGAGGACGTCCCCGGAGCGGTCGCCGGTGAACATCCGGCCGGTGCGGTTGCCGCCGTGGGCGGCGGGGGCGAGTCCCACGATCAGCAGCCTGGCGTCCGCCGGCCCGAACCCGGGCACCGGCCGGCCCCAGTACGTCCAGTCCGCGTAGGCGGCTCGCCTGGCGCGGGCCACCTCCTCACGCCAGGCGACCAGCCGCGGGCAGGCCCGGCAGTCCGCGATGCGCCGGTCGAGGAGAGGAAGACCGCTGACGTCCATCACTCCACGGTAGGCGCGGGTGTGGGTCGCCCTCGTCACAGGGTGCGGGATCCTGGACTCCGGTCCGGCACTGCCGAGGCACGGACTCAGGCCCTGCCGAGACGAGGGATCAGAGACTGCCGACGCGCGGGCTCAGGCGCCGCTGACCTGCGGGGCCCGTTCACCGCTCCGGCGGAGCCAGAGCAGGGCGCCGGCCAGCAGTGCGGCACCCGTCAGCAGCCAGGGCAGCGGGCCCGGCCGCAGGACGCCGACGATCAGGCCGGTGAGCGCACCGACCAACTGCTGGGCGAGGGACTGGACGGACAGGGCGGTGGCGCGGCCCGCGCTGGCGACGCGGCGGTGCAGTAGCTCGTTCTCGTTCGGGGAGGCGGCGCCCAGCCCGAGGTAGACGAGTCCGAAGCCGGCGACCGCGAGTCCCGTGGCCATCGGATGGCCGGACGCCGCGGTGACCCCGAGCAGCAACAGGCCACCGGCCCCGGCGGCGAGACTGACCAGCACGGCCCGCTCGCCACTGCCCGCGACCCGGGCCGCGAACGGCGCGAGGTGGCTGCCGGCACCGGAGCAGACGAACCCCGCGCAGGACAGGGCCGCGTAGATCATCGCCCCGGAGCCGGTCGCTCCGGTGACCGCGGCGGTGCGGCCCGGGACGAGCAGTTCGATGGTGGCCAGGGCGCTTCCGACGGCAGCGGCGCTGAGCAGGATCCGGCGGACCAGCGTGTCCCGTCCGCCCAGCCGCAGTCCGCCCAGGACGGTGACCGGGACGCCGCGCACCACGGAACGCAGGGTGGCCGGTGGTCGCGGCGGCTCCCGCAGGACGGCCAGTACGTAGCAGACGAAGACGGCCCGGACCGCGGCGCCCAGCAGCAGGGGAACGGACAGCGGCAGCACCGCCCCGGACGTCGCCTCGCTCAGCCGGGCACCCAGATCGGGCCCCAGGCCGAGCAGCCAGGGCAGGGCGCCGCCGAGCAGGAGCCCCATCGCGAGGGCGGCGGAGGTCGCGGAGCCGCCCCGGGCCAGGCCGGTGCGCAGCTCGGCGTCGGGGCCGGAACCCGCCTGGACGGTGTCGACGTACCAGGCTTCGGCGGTACCGCTGGCCAGGGCCCGGGCCACGCCCATGAGCACCATGCCGGCGGTGAGCACCCACGCGGTGGCGCCGAGGCCGACCAGGAGGCAGGCGACCACGTTGAGCGCACCGGCCAGGGCGAGGACCGGCCGGCGCCCGAGGACGTCGGAGAGCCCGCCGGTGGGCAGCTCCAGCGCGGCCACGGTCAGCGAGTGAGCGGCGAGCAGCCCCGCGATCGCGGCCAGGGACATGCCGCGTTCGCCGAACAGCAGGACCATCGAGGCCATGCCCAGGCCCGGTGGCAGCCAGAGAAGCGCGCAGACGGTGACGTAACGACGGCGAGCGGTCCGGGCTCCGGACGGCTCGGTCACGAGGTCGGTCATGAGGTGGGTCATGAGGTCGCGGCCTCGGGGGCCGTGTCCTCGGGCCCACTGTCGTTCCGTTCGTGCGGGGCGAGCGGCAGGGCGGCGGTGAGGAACACGACGTGCTCGGCGCGCGGGTCGTCCGCGTCCCGTGCGGTCAGTTCCTCCAGCTTGCCGGCGACGGTCTCCATGAGCTCGGTCACCGACTCGGCTGTCAGCCGGGGCATGAGGTCGCTGATCCCGGACGACTCGACCCACTCCTGCCCGAACCGCCCGGCGGCCATGTCCTCCTCGTACCGGGCGAGGGAAGCCTCCAGGTGCTCGATCTGCCGTCGCCGCGCCAGGCTGACGAAGGCCCGGCCGGCCGCGGAGGACTCCATCGACTCGTTGCTCCAGGACGTCACGGTGTGCTGCGCGCGCCAGCGCCGCTCCCGCCCGTCCCGGTGCTCGGCCTCGGCGATGAACCCGTACTTCGCCAGCACCCGCAGGTGGTAACTGGCCGACGCCGACGACTCCCCGGTCCGCGCTGCCAGTTCACTCGCCGTGGCGGGCCCGTCCTGCCTGAGCAGCCCGAGCAGCTGGATCCGCAGGGGGTGGGTGAGGGCTTTGAGGGCGGCGGAGTCGTGCTCGGGATCGAGTACGCGTTTGTGCTCGTCGCTGTCCATGTCGGGAGAGTAGGGCGCGGACAGCGTTCAGCAAAATACTTTTTGCAAAATTTCTTTTTGGGAAATCCGGGAGTGCCCTCATCGACGAGGACGACGCCTTCACCCTGTTCCGGCGAGTGACCGTGCTCCTCCCCCGCGACGGGCGGTCCGCGATCGGCGCGACAGCCGACGAAATCCCCGCACGGTCGGGCAACTCGGAGGACTAAGGTCGGGTACATGGCTTCTCGAGGTGCGGAGTACGACAGGACGAGCGGAACCGGAGGCGCGGCGTCCGACGAGACAGCGTCCGGACACCCGTCACGCACGGATGCGCCGTCCACGAACGCCGCTCCCACCGAGGCCGCCGACACCTCCGAGGCCCCCGGCGCTGCCGAGGCCCCCGGTACCTCCGTTCTCGGTGAGGCGAAGGTCCTGGACCCGAAGGTCGCCGCCGCCATCGCCGCTGCCGAGGCCGCCGGGCCACAGGGCGCCCAGACCGTCCGCGTCGACAGCTGGATCTGGTCCGTACGCCTCGTCAAGACCCGCTCGATGGGTGCGACCGCCTGCCGGGGCGGGCACGTGCGCGTGAACGGCGAGCGCGTGAAGCCCGCCCACGCCGTACGCGTCGGCGACGAGGTACGCCTGCGGCACGAGGGTCGTGAGCGGATCGTCGTCGTCACCCGGCTGATCCGCAAACGCGTCGGTGCCCCCGTGGCCGCCCAGTGCTACATCGACAACTCGCCGCCGCCCCCGCCCCGCGAGGCCGTCGCCCCGGCCGGCATCCGCGACCGCGGCGCGGGCCGCCCGACGAAGCGGGACCGCCGCGAGATGGAGCGCTTGCGCGGCGCAGCCGGCCCAGGCGGCCCCGGCCCGGGCCCCCGCTTCGGCAGCGGCAGCGGCAAACCGAGGCCGTGAACGGACTGTGGCGGCCCGGCGAACCCGAGGCCGAGAGCGGACCGCTATGACCGGCACGGCGAGGCCGCGAGGGGGCGGGCAGCCTGGCCCGCATGCCCGCCCGCCCCACACGCCGACGCCCGGGACGAGCCCCTCGGCCCTCCCGGACGCCGCCGGCGTCGCACGCCGCAGACTCCCCCGCGGTCACGCCCCTCGCCGCAGCAGTCGCACCAGATCGGCGTTGTGGCCTCGCCGCGCCCAGGCGATGAGAGCGAGCGGCACGATCAGGATCAGCGGCGTCGCCGCGTACTGCCCGTCGAAGACGGCTATCTGCACGACGAACGCGCCCACCATCAACGCGCTGAGCGCCATCGCCGCCACCGACTGGAGGACGGGAATCAACAGAGCGATCGCTCCGGCCAGTTCGAGCGCCCCTATGGTGTACATCCCCGCACTCCCCCAGCCGAGCTTGTCGAAGGACTCGGCAGCCGACGCGTGCCCGATCAGCTTGGGCAGCGCGCTCGGGATCGCGTAGAAGAGGGCGAGCAGCACCTGCAGCCCACGCAGCGCGACGCGGGCACGCCGCCCGCGAGCGGTAGCGGACTCGGCGACTACGACGCCGGACGAGGCGGAAGGGGCGGCGGTGACGGGGGCGGTGGTCTCGGACATGAAGGTCTCCTGGGGGGAAGCGGTCCTTGCTCGTGTCGCAGAGGTAGACCCCCGCTCGCCGCCGAACTCATCGCCGCGGCCGGGCGGACTTCCCGCCGATGCCCGCCCCCAACGGCACTGCCCCGTCGACCAGTCCGCGCAGTTCGGCATCCCCGCACAACGCCAGGGACGTCGACACCCTGTCGTAGCCGCTCAGCCGCTCGGCCTCTCCTCCCCCGCACGACCTCTCGCGCCCCCCTGTCACCCCCTAGACCACCGGCTCCGGCACCGCCCTCACCCATATCCCGTCGTCCGACAGGTACTGATCCACCCTCAGACCCGTCTCCTCCAGTGCCTTCTCGAACTGCTCCTTGCTCAGCGGTCGGGCGCGGAACGTCTGGGTCCAGACCGCGTCCGGGAACTCGTACTCCGCGCGCACCGAGTTGCTCCCGTCGCCGATCGGCTCCGAGGACACGATCCGTACGGTGAGACCGCTGGGGTCGACGCGCTCGCGCGGTACGTTCCCGTGGTAGTCCTCGCCCTCCCGCTGGATGAGCACGCAGCCGCCTTCGGCGACATGGCGCACACAGGTGCGCAGCAGGCTCCGCCGCACCTCGACGTCCCCCGCGTGTACGAGGAAAGAGGCGAGCAGCACCACGTCGAACGTCTCGCCCAGATGCAGCTCCTCGACCGGGCTGCATATCGTCCGTGCCCCGCGTACGCGCTCCAGCATCTCGGCCGACTCGTCCACCGCCGTGACGGTGAAGCCGCGCTCCAGGAGCGCGTGCGTCATGCGCCCGGCCCCGCTGCCCAGCTCCAGGATGCGCGCACCCGCGGGCACCGCCGCTGCGATGACATCCGGTTCGTCCCCGACGGGCAGCCGCGAGTACAGCTCCACCGCGCAGCCGTCCGGAGTGATGGCCCCGGGTCCCGTCCCCCCGTACCCCTCACGCATTTTCAGCTCCATGCCCGTCCAACGGGCCACAACCGCACGCCCGTTCCCACCCCGGCCGTCTTCACCCGACCGAGTGAACAGACTGCGGGCGCCCGGGTACCGAGGGCCGCAGGTGCCTGCAGCGGAAACCGAACGCCGCCGGTGAGAACCGGACGCCTACAGCGGGAACCAGCCGTGCCCCACGTACCAGTGGCCACCCGCCCGCAGGTGATCCCCCACGGCCCGCTCCACCGACGTCCGCCTCGGCAGGCTCGCCACCGGCAGGTCCGGGTCTCCGAAGACGAACCGGACCGGCTCGGTGTCCGCCGGTTCCGGCGGCTCCTCACCGGGGCCGCGGGCGGCCTCGAAGCGTTCCTGGAAGCGGACGATGTTGGAGTCCGGGTCGAGGTACCGCTTCAGCTGCGGGTCGAGCAGCCAGGAGTGGCACACCGCGACCCGGTACCGCTCGCGCGGAAAGCGGCGGGCGAAGAACGCCCGCGCCTGGTCCAGGGAGCGGTCGCAGGCCGACAGGGACAGCGGCCCGTGGAAGTCCGGGATGTGCAGGTTCAGACAGGGCTCCCCCGGCGCCACCTCCAGCCCGGCCGCCACCGCCCGCGCCGTCCGCTGCCCGAGCAGTGCCCGCTGGAACTGCAGCCGTCCCAGCTGGTACAGGTCCCCGCGGAAGTGGTGCGTGAGCCACTGCGGGGCCTTCACCCCGCCGCTGCCGTGCTGCCGTCGATGGATTGCCATGTTCCGCCCGAGGTCGGCGAGGGTGCGGCGGCTGATGTCGGCCGGGACGCCGTGCTCGCGGTGGTGGGCGAGTGTGTGCGGCAGCGCCGCGACGAACACGTACACGGCGAAGTACGGGCCCAGCGCCGCCGGGGCCTCCTCGACGCGCTCACCGAGGGGCACCGGGGCACCGGCCCGGCCGATGTCCCGCACCAGTTCCTCGACGCACTCCTCCAGGAGCCTCATGGCCCCGGCGTCCGCGATGAGGGTCCGGCGTAGAGCGACCAGGGCGTTGATGTCCTCGTGCGGCACCGCGAGGTCGAGCAGGATCTCGGGCAGCGCTTCGGCGTCCGGCAGCATGCGCGGCTCCCTGGGTCGGCCTTGGTGAACACCCGCCACGAAGAGTACGTTGCGAGCAGGAGTGGTGATCGGACGATGCGTACAGGCAGTGAGCCGCGGACCGCGCGCAGTGCCCTGCGGGCGCGTTTCTGGCTGAGCCTGTGGGGGCTGGCCTGGGCACTCTTCGGGACGGTCGCGTTCACGCTCGCCGGGCGGACCGGCTGGGCCATCGCGTGCGGAGTGCTGCTGCTGATCGTCGCGGTCGACCTCGCCGTCGTCCTCAGGCACATCCGCCAGGGCCCGCACTATCAGCCCGGGCCCGACACCCCGCCCTACCGGCCAACGGACGACGGGCCCTGAGGCGGCCGTCCGTCACGAGTCGAAGCGCGCCGCCTTCAGGAACTCCGGGTTCGGGTCCAGCGCGGCCGCCAGACGGAAATGACGTTTCGCCTGGTCGGGGCGGCCCTGCCGCTCATACGTGCGGGCGAGGGCGAAGTGCGCGAACGCGTTGTCCGGCTCGCGCTCCAGAACGATCGAGAACTCGAGTTCCGCCGGCCTGAGCTGCGCCGCCGCGAAGAAGGCCCGCGCGCGCAGCAGCCGCGCGGCGGTGTTCTCCGGGTGCGCGGCGATGACTGCGTCGAGCAGTTTCACCGCGCCCCGCGGGTCCCGCGCCGCGAGCAGCTGCTCGGCGGCACGGAAGTCGATGACGTGCGTCTCCGGGGTACGTCCGGTCGAACCGCTGGTCTCGGGCACGGCAGAGTCCTTCCCTCACTGGAAGCGTTCAACGCCCCCTCGGGGTCCGGCTATTCCTCCTGGGGCTCCTGGAGCTCGTGGGACTCCTGGGACCTGCGCGCCAGCTCGGCCCAGACGTCCTTCACGCGCTGCTCCAGCTCCGCCAGCGGCACGTCGTTGTCGATCACGATGTCCGCGATCGCCCGGCGCTGCTCGCGGGTCGCCTGGGCGGCCATCCGCGCGCGTGCGTCCTCCTCGGTCATGCCGCGCAGTCGTACGAGCCGGTCGAGCTGGGTCTCGGGGGCCGCGTCGACGACGATCACGAGGTCGTACAGCGGCGCCAGGCCGTTCTCCGTGAGAAGCGGGACGTCGTGGAGGACGACCGCGTCCCCGGCGGCGGCTTCCTCCAGCTCGCGGGAGCGGGCGCCCACCAGGGGGTGCACTATCGCGTTGAGGGTGGCGAGCTTCTCCGCGTCCGCGAAGACGAGGGAGCCGAGCCTGGGCCGGTCCAGACTGCCGTCGTCGGCGAGGACCTCCTCGCCGAAGGCGTCGACGACCGCCGCGAGCCCTGGAGTCCCCGGCGCGACCACCTCCCGGGCGATGCGGTCCGCGTCGATCAGCACGGCGCCACACTCGACGAGCAGCCGTGACACCTCACTCTTGCCGGCACCGATACCGCCGGTCAGGCCCACCTTCAGCATGAGGCGCAGCCTAGACGCTCCGCTCGGAAAGCGTGCGGACAGTGCGGGCCGGTGACGGCCGGTGGCCGATGGCGGCCGGTACCGGCGAGGGCCGATGGACGGGCCGTGAGGCCGATAGCCACCGGTACCGGTGAGGGCCGATGGACGGGCCGTGGGGCGGATAGCCACCGGTGCCGGTGAGGGCCGATGGACGGGCCGTGAGGCCGATAGCCACCGGTACCGGCGAGGGCCGATGGACGGGCCGTGAGGCCGATAGCCACCGATGCCGGCGAGGGCCGATGGACGGGCCGTGAGGCCGATAGCCACCGATGCCGGCGAGGGCCGATGGACGGGCCGTAAGGCCGATAGCCACCGGTGCCGGTGAGGGCCGATGGCCGCCGGCGGACGGGCCAGTGGGGGCCGATCGCGGCCGGTGGACGGCCGGTCGCGCAGTTCCCGCGCCCCTGAGAGGGACGCTGCGGCCCCCTGGGATCAGCCGTCGCCTTCTCTCTCCGCCAGGAACTTCTCGAACTCGCGGCCGATCTCGTCCGCCGAGGGGATGTCCACCGGCTCGGCGAGCATGTTGCCCCGGGTCTCGGCGCCCGCGACGGCGTCGTACTGATGCTCGAGGCCCTCGATGAGCGCGGTGAGGTCCTCGTCGCCCTCGCGGATCTGCCGGTCGATCTCCGTCTGGGTGCGGTGGGCGTCCGTGCGCAGGGCGTGGGCGATGCCGGGCAGGACCAGTCCGGTCGCCGCCGTGATGGCCTCCAGGACCGTCAGGGCCGCGTCCGGGTACGGGGAGCGGGCGATGTAGTGCGGGACATGGGCGGCGACGCCCAGGACGTCGTGCCCGGCCTGGAGCAGGCGGTACTCGACGAGGGACTCGGCGCTGCCGGGCACCTGCGCCTCCTCGAACGGGCTGCGGTGGCCCGGGACGAGGTCGGTACGGTTACCGTGCGGGGTGAGGCCGACGGGCCGGGTGTGCGGGACGCCCATGGGGATGCCGTGGAAGTTCACCGACAGGCGGACGCCGAGCCGCTCCACGATCTGCCGTACGGCCGCGGCGAAACGCTCCCACTCCACGTCCGGCTCGGGGCCGGACAGCAGCAGGAAGGGCGCGCCGGTGGCGTCCTGCACGAGCCGCACCTCGATGGCGGGGTCCTCGTAGTCGCTCCAGCGGTCGCGCTTGAAGGTCAGCAGTGGGCGGCGGGCGCGGTAGTCCACGAGCCGGTCGTGGTCGAAGCGGGCGACGACCTGGTGCGGCAGCGAGTCGAGCACCCGGTCGACGATCTGGTCGCCCGCCTCCCCCGCGTCGATGTATCCGTCGAAGTGGTAGAGCATGACAAGTCCGGCCGATTCCTGGGCGAGGGCCATGTCGACGACCGCCAGCCCCTTCGGCTCCCATGCGTACAAACCCTGCGGATCAAGCACAGTGACCGCTCCTCCTCGTGTCCGTACTGCACAACACCCTTGCGGGCATGGGCATTCCCCGAGGGAGCAGAATCATGATCTTGGCAAGCCGGGGCTACGCCCCCAAGGGGCGCGGGAACCGCGAGACCACCACCCACCGGCCCGCAGCCGCATGCCGTCCGCCCACGCGCAGGTGGCCCGGGAAAACACTGAGGGGCCGCACCTCGAAAGGTGCGGCCCCTCAGTCAGGAGCTACTGCTCAGAGCGTCAGCTCTGGCCACCGGCCAGCTTCTCGCGAAGCGCGGCCAGCGCCTCGTCCGAGGCCAGCGCGCCGGAGTTGTCCGGGCCCTCGGAGGAGTACGAACCGCCACCACCGGACGCGGCCGGAGCAGCGGCCTCGCCGCCACCCTCGGCGGCGGCCTTCTCGTCCGCCTCGCGGGACTTGATGACCTGCGCCTGGTGCTGCTCGAAGCGCTGCTGCGCCTCGGCGTACTGGGTCTCCCAGGCCTCGCGCTGGGTCTCGTAGCCCTCGAGCCAGTCGTTGGTCTCGGGGTCGAAGCCCTCGGGGTAGATGTAGTTGCCCTGGTCGTCGTAGGACGCGGCCATGCCGTAGAGGGTCGGGTCGAACTCGACCGTCGACGGGTCGGCACCGAAGGCCTCGTTGGCCTGCTTCAGCGAGAGGCTGATGCGACGGCGCTCGAGGTCGATGTCGATGACCTTGACGAAGATCTCGTCGTTGACCTGGACGACCTGCTCCGGGATCTCCACGTGGCGCTCGGCCAGCTCGGAGATGTGGACCAGGCCCTCGATGCCCTCGTCCACGCGGACGAACGCACCGAAGGGAACCAGCTTCGTGACCTTGCCGGGCACGACCTGGCCGATCTGGTGGGTGCGGGCGAACTGCTGCCACGGGTCTTCCTGGGTCGCCTTCAGCGACAGGGAGACACGCTCGCGGTCCATGTCGACGTCGAGGACCTCGACGGTGACCTCCTGGCCGACCTCGACAACCTCGGAGGGGTGGTCGATGTGCTTCCAGGACAGCTCGGAGACGTGAACCAGACCATCGACGCC
This sequence comes from Streptomyces sp. NPDC033136, assembly GCF_055578235.1. Taxonomy (NCBI): domain Bacteria; kingdom Bacillati; phylum Actinomycetota; class Actinomycetes; order Kitasatosporales; family Streptomycetaceae; genus Streptomyces; species Streptomyces sp. NPDC033136. Next base: position 261,895 of record NZ_JBVIPD010000005.1, on the reverse strand, counting down.
ACCCAGGTCCACGAAGGCACCGAAGTTGACGATCGAGGAGACGACGCCGGAACGGACCTGACCCTTCTGGAGGGTCGTGAGGAACGTCTGGCGGACCTCGGACTGGGTCTGCTCCAGCCAGGCACGGCGGGACAGGACCACGTTGTTGCGGTTCTTGTCGAGCTCGATGATCTTGGCCTCGAGCTCCTTGCCCACGTAGGGCTGGAGGTCGCGAACGCGGCGCATCTCGACCAGGGAGGCCGGGAGGAAGCCACGGAGGCCGATGTCGAGGATGAGACCACCCTTGACGACCTCGATGACGGTACCGGTGACGATCCCGTCCTCTTCCTTGATCTTCTCGATGGTGCCCCAGGCACGCTCGTACTGGGCGCGCTTCTTCGAGAGGATCAGGCGGCCTTCCTTGTCCTCCTTCTGGAGAACAAGGGCCTCGATCTCGTCACCGACGGCGACGACCTCGTTGGGGTCGACGTCGTGCTTGATCGAGAGCTCGCGGCTCGGGATCACACCTTCGGTCTTGTAACCGATGTCGAGCAGGACCTCGTCCCGGTCGACCTTCACGATGACGCCGTCGACGATGTCGCCGTCGTTGAAGTACTTGATCGTCTCGTCGATCGCGGCGAGGAAGGCTTCCTCGTTACCGATGTCGTTGACCGCTACCTGCGGGGTGGTGGCGGTGGTCTCGGTGCTGCTCGTCATGTGGGAAAGGGCTCCGGTACGGACATTGAAGTCGTAGGTACTGCTACGCCGGGAGCCCGTTTCGCTCTGCAGAAGCCGGACAGCCAAGGAAGCGCCACACGAACAAAGGTGGCGCCTCGACAACCGAGGGGACATACATACAGATGCGAGCGCAACCTGCTACGTCTGAGGTGCGCAGGCCCGCAGCGCAACTTGTAGCATACGGGGGCAGCCGGGCAGGGTCAATGCACGAAGCCGCCCACGCGGGGCAGAACACCGCATACCCGGCACAAGTCGTGTCGTCCGAGGCCACGCAGGGCCTGCGTGGCCCCATTCCTGACACCTCCGGGACCGGCTGGACGGAAGAGTACGACGAGGGAGCAGATCATCCAAGAGCCCGAAGCGTCCGAACCCGAGGCGACCCGGCGTGCCGCCGGGGGCACGGAAAGTTCCCGCGCCAACCGTGGCTGGTGGGACCGCAACGCGGACGAGTACCAGAGCGAGCACGGCACCTTCCTCGGCGACGACCGCTTCGTCTGGGGCCCCGAGGGTCTGGACGAGATGGAGGCCGAGCTGCTCGGCCCACCGGAGGGACTGAAGGGCCGGGACGTCCTGGAGATCGGCGCCGGCGCCGCCCAGTGCTCCCGCTGGCTGACCGCCCAGGGGGCGCGGCCGGTCGCCCTGGACATCTCGCACCGGCAGCTGCAGCACGCGCTGCGCATCGGCGGGTCGTTCCCCCTGGTGTGCGCCGACGCCGGTGCGCTGCCCTTCGCCGACGCCTCGTTCGACCTGGCCTGCTCGGCGTACGGGGCGCTGCCCTTCGTCGCGGAGCCGCGCCAGGTCCTGCGAGAGGTGCGCCGGGTGCTGCGCCCCGGGGGCCGTCTCGTCTTCTCGGTGACGCACCCGATCCGCTGGGCCTTCCCGGACGAGCCGGGCCCCGAGGGCCTGTCGGTGTCGGGCTCGTACTTCGACCGCACGCCCTACGTCGAGCAGGACGAGGAGGGCCGCGCGGTCTACGTCGAGCACCACCGCACCCTCGGCGACCGGGTCCGGGACGTCGTGGCGTCGGGCTTCCGGCTCATGGACCTGGTCGAGCCGGAGTGGCCGGCCTGGAACACGTCCGAGTGGGGCGGGTGGTCGCCGCTGCGCGGGAACCTGATCCCGGGGACGGCGATCTTCGTGTGCGAGCGAAGCGAGAGGCCGGCACCCCCGGCCGAAGGCCGGGGAAGGGACTGACCGGACTCACGCACGCGGGCCCGGCGCCTTCCCCGCCAGTACTCACGCACGCGCGCGTGACAGGCGCCTTGCCCGCCGTACGACACTGAGGGCGTGATCCGTTACGACGCTCTGGACGCCCTGCCCGTAGGTGGGGCCCTGCCCGCCCTGGACGACGCCCTGGAGGGGCACGGCACCGCCGTCCTGGTGGCGCCGCCCGGCACCGGCAAGACGACGCTGGTGCCGTTGGCGCTGGCGGGCCTGCTCGGGGAGGGGCCCGGGCGGCGGGTGATCGTGGCCGAGCCGCGGCGGATCGCGGCCCGGGCGGCGGCGCGGCGGATGGCGTGGCTGCTGGGCGAGAAGGCCGGCGAGCGCGTCGGCTACACCGTGCGCGGGGAGCGGGTGGTGGGGCGGCACACGCGCGTGGAGGTCGTCACGACCGGTGTGCTGGTGCAGCGGTTGCAGCGGGACCAGGAGCTGGCCGGTGTCGACGTGGTGGTGCTCGACGAGTGCCACGAGCGGCATCTGGACGCGGACACGGCGGCGGCGTTCCTGTGGGACGTACGGCAGACGCTCCGGCCCGAGCTGCGGCTGGTGGCCGCCTCGGCGACGACCGACGCGCAGGGGTGGGCCGCGCTGCTGGGCGGGGCGCCGGTGGTCGAGGCACGGGGGGCGGCGTACCCGGTTGAGGTGGTGTGGGCGCCGCCGGTGCTTCCGGTCCGGCCGCCGCACGGGACGCGGGTCGATCCGGTGCTGCTGGCGCATGTGGCGTCGGTGGTGCGGCGGGCGCTGGCCGAGCGGGACGGGGACGTGCTGTGCTTCCTGCCGGGCGTGGGAGAGATCGCGCGGGTCGCCGGACAGCTCGGGGCGCTGGGCGATGTGGAGGTCCTCCAGGTGCACGGCCGGGCACCGGCCGCCGTGCAGGACGCGGTGCTGGCTCCCGGCAAGCGGCGCCGGGTGGTGCTGGCGACCTCCGTCGCGGAGTCCTCCCTGACGGTGCCGGGGGTGCGGGTCGTCGTGGACGCGGGGCTGGCGCGTGAGCCGCGGGTGGATCACGCGCGCGGGCTGAGCGCGCTGACGACGACACGGGCGTCGCAGGCGGCCGGGCGGCAGCGGGCGGGGCGGGCCGGGCGCGAGGCGCCGGGGGCCGTGTACCGGTGCTGGGCGGAGGCCGAGGACGTGCGTCTGCCGCGTTTTCCCTCTCCGGAGATCAAGGTGGCCGACCTGACGGCGTTCGCGCTGCAGGTGGCGTGCTGGGGGGATCCGGACGCGTCGGGGTTGGCGTTGCTGGACGCGCCGCCGGGTGGGGCCATGGCCGCGGCGCGGGACGTACTGGCGGCGGTGGGGGCCGTCGACTCCGCCGGGCGGGCCACGGAGCGGGGTGCCGCGCTGGCCCGGCTGGGGCTTCATCCGCGGCTGGGACGGGCCCTGGTGGATTCCGTGCCGTTCGTGGGGGCCGAGCGTGCCTCGGAGATCGTCGCCCTGTTGAGTGAGGAGGCGCCTCGGGAGTACGGCGATGATCTGGCGGCCGCCCTGCGTCGTGCCCGGCGTGGGGGTGACGCCTACTCCTCGCGGTGGCAGAGGGAGATCCGGCGGCTGCGGGCCGCCGTTTCGGATGTTCCCCGCTCGTCCGCCCGTCCCCGCCCGCGGGAGGCCGGATTCGAGGCGTGGGAGAGCTCCCCGGAAGAGCGGCAGGTGGGGCTGGTCGCCGCTCTCGCCTTCCCTGAGCGCGTCGCCAGGAGCGACGGCGGGTCGTACCTCATGGCCTCCGGAACCCGCGCCGAGGCCGGTGACGGGAGCGCGCTGCGTGGTGCCCCGTGGATCGCCGTCGCCGTCGCCGACCGGCCCGTCGGCAGGGGGCACGCGCGCGTCCGGTCGGGGGCCGTGGTCGACGAAGGGGTCGCCCGGCTCGCCGCGGGGGCGCTGCTGGAGGAACGGGACGAGGTCGGGTGGGACGGCGGAGACGTCGTGGCGCGGCGGGTGGAACGGCTGGGGGCCGTGGAGCTGGCGGTGCGGGCGCTGAAGGACGCCGGCCCCGGGCTCGTACGCGAGGCGTTGCTCGACGGGCTGCGGCGGGAGGGGTTCGGGCTGCTGCGGTGGTCGGCGGACGCCCAGGCCCTGCGGCAGCGGCTCGCGTTCGTGCGGCTGCACCGAGGGGAGCCGTGGCCGGACGTCTCCGACGAGGCCCTCCACGCGCGCGTGGAGGAGTGGCTGGAACCGGAGCTGAGCCGGGCGCGGCGGCGGGCCGACCTGGCGCGGATCGATGCCGGCCAGGCCCTCACGCGGCTGCTGCCCTGGGCCTCCGGGCAGGCCGGGCGGCTCGACGAGCTGGCCCCGGAGCGGATGACCGTGCCGAGCGGGTCGAGGATCCGGATCGACTACGCGCGGCCCGAGCAGCCGGTGCTCGCGGTGAAGCTGCAGGAGATGTTCGGGCTGCAGGACTCGCCCCGGGTCGCCGGGGTGCCGCTGCTGGTGCACCTGCTGTCCCCGGCCGGGCGTCCGGCCGCCGTCACCGCCGATCTCGCGTCGTTCTGGCGGGACGGCTACAAGGGCGTACGGGCGGAGCTGCGGGGGCGGTATCCGAAGCATCCGTGGCCCGAGGACCCGGCGGGGGCCGAGCCGACCCGGCACACCAACGCGCGGCTCAGGCGCTGACGGGTGAGGGTTCCCCGGCCGCCGTGGGGGCCGGACCGGACCGGCGGCGGCCGCGGGCCTCCAGGTACAGCGCGAGGGCCAGCAGGAGGATGCCGAGGGTCAGGGAGCCCCAGGGCAGGTAGGACGTCATCAGCAGGATGAGCAGGCGCTGGGACTTCACCAGGTCGACGGTGTGCGTGATGTAGTCCTCGCGCATCTTCACGTGCCCGGCGAACGCGGTGACCTTGTCGCGGTCGCCGAGGAGGGTGCCGCCGCGCAGTTCCTCCTCGTGGAGTTCCTCGCCGTAGACGGGGGCGCCGGTGAGGGGTTCGACCCAGAACCTGCGGACCGTGGTGTACCAGCGGGTCGTGCCGGTCTGCGCGACCGCCTCGGGGGTGAGACCCGCCACGGGGAGGGTCTTGGGGATCCTCACCTCGGTCCAGGGGATGGTCTGCTCGAAGTAGTAGACCTCCAGGCCGCGGAAGTCCCGGGTGCCCTTGTAGTGGATGGGGGCGGTGATGCGGGCCTGCGCGTCGAAGTACTCGTAGTCGCGTTTCTCCGTCAGGAACGGCCACTTGAACTCGATGCCCGTACGGCGCACCGGGTCGCCGTCGACCATCTCGCCGGTGGCGTGGACGGGTTCCTGGGTGTGGGCGTCGAAGATGTAGCGCTCGGGGATCTTGGACACCATCTTGCCGTCGGGGCCGACGACGTAGGACAGGCCGTCCCAGACGACCACGTCCCGGCCCGCCGACTCCTCGATCCGCTCGGAGGCCTCGACGTTGCCCTTGAGGGTCTGCACGATGGTGACCTCGGGGACCGTCCGGGCGCGCATCGTGCCGTAGTCGAGGAGGGTGGCGTTCTTCGCCTCCAGGACCATGTCCTGGTAGTGGTTCGCGGGGACCTTGGCGAGGCGCGGGAAGGCGTACCAGCGCAGCAGCGGGGACAGTGCCGCGCAGAACACGGCGAGGGCGAGCAGGACCAGGCCGGCCTTGCGGCGCATCTCGGCCTCCCTCCCGGGCGGGCGGTCAGGGGTGTGCGGGCACCGTCGTCAGCAGCGGCTTCGGGGACGTGCCGCCCGAGGGGGAGCCGAGGGCGGTCAGTGTCAGGACCACGGCGAACGCGACGGCGAGACCGGTGGTGGCGGCGACGAGGGCGCGCATACGGGGCCTCCCCACGGATCGATCTGATACACCGTCAGGTCTGTCAGCACCGTAGCAACGCGCGGCGGAGATGAGAACACGTTGCACACACAACGACGCCCCTCTTGAAGAGGGGCGTCGTCTGTCGTACCTGAGAGCTACGCGCTCGGACTTGGCGACGGGCTCGGCGAGGACGTCTCGGCAACCGCCACGGTCAGTTCAACGGTGAGGGTCGCTCCGCCGGCTGTGGTGATGCGCAGCAGGAACGTGCCGGCCGTGTCGTCCGCGTAGAGCTTCGGCAGCGTCAGCAGGCCCTCCTCGTCCGTCTTCAGGCCCGACAGGGTGCGCACGGCCTTGCCGTCGGCGTCCTTGAAGTAGGGGCCCTTGTCGTTGACGGTCGGGGTGTCCTCCGACGTGACCAGGGTGGCGGTGGCCGCGACACCGTCGGCGACGGCGCCGTCGTAGGTGGCCTTCACCTCGACCCGGTTCGCGAACTCGCCGCCCGGGGTGCAGGTCAGGGCGGCGTCACCGGTGCGGGCGAGCTTGTCGGCGGCCCGCTCGGTGACGGTGGCCGTGTAGTCGAGACCCGCGACGATACGGCCCACGACGGTGGCGCGGACGGTGACGGCGCCCGTCTTCTCCCCGGCCTGCAGGGCGGGCGCGACGGCCACGCCGGAGCTGTTGGTGGCGACCGTGGCCACGTTCTCGCCGCCGGTGAAGGTGGTGTCCGTGTCGCCGATGATCGTGAAACGGATCCTGACCTTGCCGACGGCCTCACCGGCCTTGGTCTCGGCGCGGGTGCTGATCCGCTGGGCGAACGCGTCGCCGGCCATGGCCGTGAGCTTCGCGCTTCCGGCGTCCTCCAGGTGGTGCACCGTGTCGGTGGGCGTGGGGGACGTCGTGGGCGGCGTGCTCGGCGTGGTGGGCGGCGTGGTGGGCGGCTTGCTCGGTGTGGTGGGCGGCTTCGGGGTCGTCGTGCCGCCGCCGGGCTTGTCGGGCTTGGGGCTGGACTCGGGCTTGGGCTTGGGCTTGGAGCCGCCCGGGGCGGTGGTGCCCGGAGCGGTGACGCGGGGGGTGCCCGGAGTGCGCGGGGTGGAGGGGCCGGGGTTCACGCCGGCCCCGTCGTCGCTGCGGTTGCCGGGCAGGGTGCCGGTGCCGTCCGGGACCTCGTGGGTGCCCTTGCGGTAGTACTCCAGCCACGTCATGACGAGGTTCAGGTACTCGCGCGAGTTGTTGTAGCTGAGGATCGCCTTGTCGAGGTCGTCCTGGTCGGACAGGTCCCAGTCGAAGCGGCAGAGGTAGTGGCCGGCGGCAAGCGCGGCGTCGTAGATGTTGTTGGGGTCCTTCTTGCCGTCGCCGTTTCCGTCGCGGCCCGCCCAGGCCCAGGTGGACGGGATGAACTGCATGGGGCCGATGGCCTGGTCGTAGGTGCTGTTGCCGTCGTAGACGCCGTTGTCGGTGTCCTTGATGAGCGCGAAGCCGTTGCCGTCGAGCTGCGGGCCGAGGATGCGCTTCAAGGTGGTGCCGTCGGCGTCGACCCGGCCGCCGCGGGCCTGGCCCGACTCCACCCGGCCGATGGCCGCGAGGAGCTGCCAGGGCAGGTTGCAGCCCGGCTTGGCGTCGCGCAGCGCGGTCTCGGCCTTCTTGTAGGCGTCGAGGACCGTCGCGGGGATGCCCGCCTCCGTCGTGCCCTGGCCGCTCGGGCCGGGACCGGTGGACGGTGACGGGTTGGGGCTCTTGAGGGGCGGCAGGTCCGTGTAGTACGGCGAGTTGCCGGTGGCACTGCCGTCGGAAGCGCTCGCTTCGGGGGAGGGGGTGGCGTCCGCGGCGGTCCGTCTGCCGTGGTCGTTCACCCCCGGAGCCTGAGAGGCTGACAGTGCTGCGACCGCGACCGCGGCCACGGCGGTGGTTGCCGCCCCCTTGCGCAGCCTCCTGCCGAATTGCGCCGCCATAGAGTGAACCCCTCCCGTGGACGCCTGGCGCCCGATCTCCGTCTGCAGTGTTCGCCCTGTTGTGACGATCGGCCCGCCCGAGGGGTTGCCCTCCGACGGTCACCTCTCTGTTGTCCTGCGTGCTCTGTCCTTCACCGCGTTCACGCGTTCTACGCGCTCCCCGCGCGCGACTCTGGCGACCCTACGACAACTTCCTTTGACCGGGCACCCGTTCGTGACCGGTATTCACCAGTTGAGCACGTGCGGTCGTGACGTTGCCGGCATGACGGCATCGCGCATACTGGGGCCACTGATCGCCGGGCACCGCCCGGCCTTACGCAACGACCGTCGCGAGGAGCCGAGTTGCCGTTCACGCTGAGTCACGCGGCGGCGGTACTGCCCGCCGTACGCACCGACGGGACCGGCCGGGGCGGGCTGGTGCCCGCCGTGCTCGTGGCAGGGTCCTTCGCACCCGACATGACCTATTACGCGGCGAGTGTGCTGTCCGGGGCGATGCGGTTCGGGGACGTCACGCACTCGTTCCCGGGTGTGTTCACGGTCGATGTGCTCATCGCCTGGGCGCTGGTGGGGCTGTGGTTGCTGGTGCGCGAGCCACTGGTGGCACTGCTGCCGCGGGCCCGGCAGGGACGGGTGGCCGCCCTGTTGCGGTGCGGGGTGCCCCGCGCGCGGGTGCGGCCGGCGCTGGTGGGGTGGTGGTACGTGTCCGCGGTGCTCGGGGCGCTGACCCATGTCGTGTGGGACGCGTTCACGCATCTCGACCGGTGGGGGATGCGGCTGTTCCCGGTGCTGGGGCGGGAGGTGGCGGGCTCACCGCTCTACTGGTACCTGCAGTACGGCGGTTCGGCCGTGGCCGCGGTGGTGATCGCCGTGTTCGTGGCACGGGCGCTGCGGCGGACGCCGACGGGCGAGCCGGTGGGGATCGCGGTGCTGTCGGTACGCGACCGGTGGGCGGGCGCTGCTCTGATCGGCGGCTTCGCGCTGGTGGGTGCGGTGCAGCGGGCGTCGCGGTGGTGGGCGTACTGGGGCGCGGCCGCGAAGCCGTGGGAGATCATCCCGACGGTGTGCTTCGGTGCGGGCGCGGGGCTCGCCCCGGCGCTGCTGCTCTACGCCATGGGGGTCAGGGCGTGGCGTCCGGTTCCGGTCCCTGAGGGTCCTGTCCGCGCCGCCGATACGGAGCCGAGCCGTCCGGCCGCTCACTGAGGGGGGCGCCGGTCGTCGTGATGTACACGGTGATGGTGGTGTGCGCGGGGCGGGGACGTGGGAGCAGGGTGAGGACGCGGGTCAGACAGTTGCGGGCCCGTTGCGTCCAAGGGCGCCTGCCGGGGGCGTCGAGGCTGCCTGGACGCGGGGCGGTGCTGGGTGGGGGGCCGGGGACTGCGGGCGGATCGGTGACGCCGTCGAGAGCGGCGCCGGCGAACACGGCATCGGCGAGTGCGGCGTCGGTGCCGGTGCGGCCGGTGCTGGCGGAAAGGTCACCGGCGCCGGCGGGCTCGGCGGGCCGCCGCCCGTGGGCCAGGCGCCGCCGGAGGTCCGCCGTCACGTGGCGCAGGGCCGCGGTGAGAGTGACGGGGACGCGGACCGTGCTCGCGGCGGCCTCGAACGCCGGGACCGGCGAGCGTGCCACGCCCGGTGCCGTGCGGCGGAGGAGCGTACGTATACCCATGCCCGCATCTTTGCGACGGTCGGGGGCGGGGGCGCCTTGTCGAGGGCCACGCGAGTGAAGGATTCGGTGGCGGTGGGGCAGCGGCGCCCGGCCCAGGGCGGGGCCGCCGGACCGGCGTGCGTCTCCCCGCGTGTACGGCTGCCCGAGCCGAACCGGGCCTGCCCCCAGCGGGCCTGGGGGCTCGGAAGGCTCGGGAGGCTCGGGGATGCTGTTGGCGGATTAGGCGGACGGCCGACAAGTGGTGCGAGAGTCCCAGCGACACGCCGTGCACGCGGCGTGTCACTGGGACCGCGCGGACATTTGGCTCCCGCCGCAGCATTTCGCCGACAGCATCCTCGAGGGCTCGAGGGCTCGGGGTCGGGTCAGGGTGCCGCCCCGCCGCCACGCGGCAGAGGCGGGCGACATCCCACGCGGCGCTCCCACCACCCCCCGCATCAGCCGAGGCGGCCGGTAGCCGTGCCGCACCGCCGGGGCACGTCGGCCCGACCGCCATCGTGGGCGCCCCTCCTGCGCTGCCGGGCGAGCCCGGCGGGACCGGCGGGACCGGCGAGCCCGGCGGAATCAGCGGGACCGGCGGCAGAAGGGCGATCGGGCCGGTCCCAGCGCCGGGCCACCGTGCGCGGCATCGGAGGCCACGGCTCCCGCAGCCGTGCGCCGAGCACCCGCCCCGCCGGGCACCGGTCCACCGGACGGAACCCGCCTGCCGGGCAGCCCCGCCCCTGAGGCGCGCTCCGGGAGGCACGCCCCGCCCCGCCCGGGCCGGACCGCGTAGCGCCTAGTGCGCCGCCGACTCCCAGTCCGCCCCCGAGCCAACCGATACACCCAGCGGTACGCGGAGGTTTACGGCGGTGGACATCTCGCGGCGGACGAGTTCCTCCGCTGCTGCCCGCTCCCCCGGGGCGATCTCCAGGACGATTTCGTCGTGGACCTGGAGGAGCATGCGGGAGGCGAGGCCGGCGTCCTTCAGGACGCTGTCCACCTTGAGCATGGCGATCTTGACGATGTCGGCGGCCGTGCCCTGGATGGGCGCGTTGAGGGCCATCCGCTCGGCGGCCTCGCGACGCTGGCGGTTGTCGCTGTTGAGGTCGGGCAGGTAGCGGCGGCGTCCGAAGAGCGTCGCCGTGTAACCCGTCGCCCGGGCCTCGTCGACCGCCCGGCGCAGGTAGTCCCGGACGCCGCCGAACCGCTCGAAGTAGGCGTCCATCAGGGCGCGGGCCTCCGCCGCCTCGATGTTCAGCTGCTGGGAGAGGCCGAAGGCGGACAGTCCGTAGGCCAGGCCGTACGACATGGCCTTGATCTTGCGGCGCATCTCGGCGTCCACCGCGGCCGGCTCGACCGCGAAGACCTGGGAGGCGGCCGTGGTGTGCAGGTCCTCGCCGGAGGTGAACGCCTCGATCAGGCCCGCGTCCTCGGAGAGGTGGGCCATGACGCGCAGCTCGATCTGGCTGTAGTCGGCCGTCATCAGGGACTCGAAGCCCTCGCCGACGACGAAGCCGCGGCGGATCGCGCGGCCCTCGTCGGTGCGGACAGGGATGTTCTGCAGGTTCGGGTCGGTCGAGGACAGGCGGCCGGTGGCGGCGACGGTCTGGTTGAACGTGGTGTGGATACGGCCGTCCGCGGCGATCGTCTTGATCAGGCCCTCGACGGTGACGCGGAGCTTGGCCTGCTCGCGGTGGCGGAGCATGATCACCGGAAGCTCGTTGTCCGTCTGCGTGGCGAGCCAGGCCAGCGCGTCGGCGTCGGTGGTGTAGCCGGTCTTGGTCCGCTTCGTCTTGGGCAGGGCGAGCTCACCGAAGAGGACCTCCTGCAGTTGCTTGGGCGAGCCCAGGTTGAACTCGTGCCCGGCTGCCGCGTGGGCCTCCTTCACCGCCTGCTGGACGGCGCCGGCGAACATCTGCTCCATGGTCTCCAGGTGGGGCCGGTCGGCCGCGATGCCGTGCCGCTCCATGCGGGCGAGCAGTGCGGACGTGGGCAGCTCCATGTCGCGCAGCAGGTCGGCGGCGCCGACGTCGTCCAGGCGGCTCTCGAAGGCCTCGCCCAGGTCGAGGACGGCGCGGGCCTGGATCATCAGGGCCTCGGCCTCGGCGCCCTCGTCCGCGCCGAAGGCGAGCTGGCCGTCGGCCGTGGCGGCGGGGGCCAGCTCGCGGTGCAGGTACTCCAGGGACAGCGCGTCCAGGTCGAAGGACCGGCGGCCCGGCTTGACCAGGTAGGCGGCGAGCGCGGTGTCCATGGTGACACCCTCGACGCTCCAGCCGTGCTCGGCGAAGACGCGCATGGCGCCCTTGGCGTTGTGGAAGGTCTTGGGCCGGCCTGCGTCGGCGAGCCAGGCCGCGAAGGCCCTCTCGTCGGCCTCGTCCAGCTGGGAGGGGTCGAACCAGGCGGCCGGTCCGCCAGGGGCGGCGAGGGCGACCTCGGCGACCGAGCCGGTGCCGAGCGCCCAGGTGTCGACCGTGGCGACGCCGAGGGGCTGGGTGCCGTGCTCGGTGAGCCAGCCGGTCAGCTCACCGGTGCCGAGCACGGTGCCGTCCAGCCGCACGCCTTCGGTGCTGATCGGGGTGGTCTCGGCCTCCTCGGCGCCGGGGTCGACGGCGAAGAGCCGCTCGCGCAGCGAGGGGTTGCGGATCTCCAGGGTGTCCAGGACCACCGCGACGGCAGTGCGGTCGTACGCGGCCCGCTCCAGGTCGATGACGCCCTTGGGGAGCTCCACCTGGCGCTCCAGCTCCGTGAGCCGCCGGTTGAGCTTGACGGCTTCCAGGTGGTCGCGGAGGTTCTGGCCGGCCTTGCCCTTGACCTCGTCCACGCGCGCGACGAGCTCCGCGAAGGAACCGAACTGGTTGATCCACTTCGCGGCGGTCTTCTCACCGACGCCTGGGATGCCGGGGAGGTTGTCCGAGGGGTCGCCGCGCAGGGCCGCGAAGTCCGGGTACTGCGCGGGCGTCAGCCCGTACTTCTCGAACACCTTCTCCGGGGTGAAACGGGTCAGCTCGGAGACGCCCTTGGTCGGGTACAGCACCGTGGTGTGCTCGCTGACCAACTGGAAGGAGTCCCGGTCGCCGGTGACGATCAGCACCTCGAAGCCCTCGGCCTCGGCCTGGGTGGCGAGCGTGGCGATCACGTCGTCCGCCTCGAAGCCGTCCACCGCGAAGCGGACGGCGCCCATCGCGTCGAGGAGCTCGCCGATCAGCTCGACCTGCCCCTTGAACTCGTCCGGGGTCTTGGAGCGGTTCGCCTTGTACTCCGTGAACTCCTGGGAGCGCCAGGTCTTGCGGGAGACGTCGAAGGCGACCGCGAAGTGCGTGGGCGCCTCGTCGCGCAGCGTGTTGGCCAGCATCGACGCGAAGCCGTAGATCGCGTTCGTCGGCTGGCCCGTCGCCGTGGTGAAGTTCTCCGCGGGCAGCGCGAAGAACGCGCGGTAGGCCAGCGAGTGCCCGTCCATGAGCATCAGCCGCGGACGGCTGCCGCCGGAGGTCGTGTCGGTCGTCTTCGATGCTGTCTCTGCCACGCCCCCGATCCTGCCACGCCCCACTGACACTCGGCCCCGGCCCCGGCCGCACGGGCACCGGCGCGGGGCATCGACGCGGTATCGGCCCCAGCCCGGCCCCGCCCGATGTCACCGCCGCGTGCGAGGATCGGAGATGTACCTCACAGCGCAGTCGAAGGGGAGCGTGCGATGGCGTCGAAGCCGCCCAAGAGTGATCCGGTTCAGGACGCGCCGCAGGTCGCCGGACCCAAGCACGCGGCAGCCGGGCTCCCCGCGATCGGGCACACGCTGCGCGTCGCCCAGCAGCAGATGGGGGTGAAGCGCACCGCGCTGACGCTGCTGAGCGTGAACCAGAAGGACGGCTTCGACTGCCCGGGCTGCGCCTGGCCGGAGCCGGAGCACCGGCACAAGGCGGAGTTCTGCGAGAACGGCGCGAAGGCCGTGGCCGAGGAGGCCACCCTGCGCCGGGTCACCCCCGAGTTCTTCGCCGCGCACCCGGTCGCCGACCTGGCCGGCCGCAGCGGCTACTGGCTGGGCCAGCAGGGGCGGCTCACCCACCCCGTGTACCTCCCCGAGGGCGGCACGCACTACGAGCCGGTCACCTGGGAGCGCGCCTTCGACATCGTCGCGGAGGAGATCACCGCCCTCGGCTCCCCCGACGAGGCCGTCTTCTACACCTCCGGCCGCACCAGCAACGAGGCCGCGTTCCTCTACCAGCTCTTCGCCCGCGAGCTCGGCACGAACAACCTCCCCGACTGCTCGAACATGTGCCACGAGTCGTCCGGCTCGGCCTTGTCGGAGACGATCGGCATCGGCAAGGGCAGCGTCCTGCTGGAGGATCTGTACCAGGCCGACCTGATCATCGTCGCCGGCCAGAACCCGGGGACGAACCACCCGCGCATGCTCTCCGCCCTGGAGAAGGCCAAGGCGGGCGGGGCGAGGATCATCAGCGTCAACCCGCTGCCCGAGGCGGGCCTGGAGCGCTTCAAGAACCCGCAGACCCCGCAGGGCATGCTCAAGGGCGCGGCGCTCAACGACCTGTTCCTGCAGATCCGCATCGGCGGCGACCAGGCCCTGTTCCGGCTCCTCAACAAGCTGATCCTCGAGCGGGAGGGCGCGGTCGACGAGGCGTTCGTGCGGAAGCACACGCACGGGTTCGAGGAGTTCGCCGAGGCCGCCCGCGCCGCCGACTGGGACGAGACGCTCAGGGCGACCGGCCTGACCCAGGAGGACATCGAGAAGACCCTCGGCATGGTCCTGACCTCGGAGCGGACCATCGTGTGCTGGGCGATGGGCCTCACCCAGCACAAGCACTCCGTTCCCACGATCAGGGAAGTGGTCAACTTCCTTCTCCTGCGCGGCAACATCGGCCGCCCGGGCGCGGGCGTGTGCCCGGTGCGCGGCCATTCCAACGTGCAGGGCGACCGCACGATGGGCATCTTCGAGCGCCCCGCCCCGGCGTTCCTGGACGCCCTGGAGAAGGAGTTCGGCTTCGCACCGCCCCGCGAGCACGGCTACGACGTCGTCCGCGCGATCCGCGCCCTGCGCGACGGAAAGGCGAAGGTCTTCTTCGCGATGGGCGGCAACTTCGTCTCGGCGTCGCCCGACACGGAGGTCACGGAGGCGGCCATGCGCCGGGCCCGGCTGACGGTGCACGTGTCGACGAAGCTGAACCGCTCGCACGCGGTCACGGGCGCGCGTGCCCTGATCCTGCCGACACTCGGCCGCACGGAGCGCGATCTCCAGGGCGCCGGCGAGCAGTTCGTGACGGTCGAGGACTCGATGGGCATGGTGCACGCCTCCCGGGGCCGCCTGGAGCCCGCGAGCCGGCATCTGCTGTCCGAGCCGGCCATCGTGTGCCGCCTGGCCCGCCGCGTGCTGGGCGAGAACAGCCGCACGCCGTGGGAGGAGTTCGAGAAGGACTACGCGACGATCCGCGACCGTATCGCGCGCGTGATCCCCGGCTTCGAGGACTTCAACGCGCGCGTGGCCCGCCCCGGCGGCTTCGTGCTCCCCCACGGCCCGCGCGACGAGCGCCGCTTCCAGACGGCCACCGGCAAGGCCAACTTCACCGCCGCGCCCGTGGAGTACCCGGAACTGCCCGAGGGCCGCCTGCTGCTGCAGACGCTGCGCTCGCACGACCAGTACAACACCACGATCTACGGCCTCGACGACCGCTACCGGGGCATCAGGAACGGCCGCCGGGTGGTGCTGGTCAACCCCGAGGACGCGCGGACCCTGAAGCTGGCGGACGGTTCGTACGCCGACCTGGTCAGCGAGTGGAAGGACGGCGTGGAGCGCAGGGCACCAGGTTTCCGGGTCGTGCACTACCCGACGGCCCGGGGATGCGCCGCCGCGTACTACCCGGAGACCAACGTGCTGGTGCCGCTGGACGCCACCGCGGACACCAGCAACACCCCGGCCAGTAAGTCCGTCGTCGTGCGTCTGGAACAATCGGCGACCGACTGAGCGTTCGCTCAGCGACACAGGCAGCCGAGTGGCGAGGACGAACGGAGCCGGGCCCCATGGGTGAGCAGCAGCATGTGAAGTTCCCGCAAGAGGTCATCGACGAGTACGCGGCACTCGGAGTCGACCTCCCGGCCCTGTTCTCCGCAGGCCACCTCGGGACCCGGATGGGCGTCCAGATCGCCGAGGCGTCGGCGGACCGGGTCGTCGGGACGATGCCGGTGGAGGGCAACACCCAGCCCTACGGACTGCTGCACGGCGGGGCCTCCGCGGTACTGGCCGAGACGCTCGGCTCGATCGGCTCGATGCTGCACGGCGGCAGCTCCAAGATCGCCGTGGGCGTCGACCTGAACTGCACACACCACCGCGGGGTACGTTCCGGCCTGGTCACCGGCGTGGCCACGCCCGTGCACCGGGGTCGCTCGACCGCCACCTACGAAATCGTCATCACGGACGAAAACGACAAGAGGGTGTGCACCGCCCGGCTGACCTGCCTGCTGCGCGACGTGAACCCGGGCGACGAGGAACTCATCCGCGCCGGGAGCTGACCGGCGTAGGGAAAACCCTGGAGGGGCGGGCGCGCTCTTGTCGCGGCCGCCCCCGCACGCTTCACTGACGCTCCCCCCCCCCACAGGAGAAAACCCGCCCACCCGCAGAAGGGTTTCTCTTGACCTCCGTACGCGCCGTCGCCGTCACCGCCGCGGCCTGCGCCACCGTGCTCGCCACCGCACTGCCGTCCTCCGCCATCAACTCCTACAACGCCGCGCCCGCACCCGAACGCACCGAGGTCGGCGCGCTCGTGGCCACCTGGGACGACGACGGCGACCCCGCCACCCCCGACCGGGTCGACTGGGTCTGCTCCGGCACCATGATCGACGCGGACACCTTCCTGACCGCCGCGCACTGCACCTCCGACTGGCCCGACAACGTGCGCTTCTTCGTGTCCCTGGACCAGGACGTGCAGTCCGGCCTCGACGCCGCGGCGAAGAAGCACCCGGCCGCCCAGGCCGCCGCCGTCGCCGTCCCGGGCACCGCCCACACCCACCCCGGCTACCCCGGGCCCGCCTCCGACACCCGCGACATCGCCGTGATCCAGCTGCCCGCCGCCGAGGTCAAGGCCCGCTGGACCTTCACCCCGGCCACCCTGCCCACCGCGAACCAGCTCGGCCGACTCGGCCCGCAGTCCCTGAGCGCCACCGACTGGCTCGTCGCCGGCTACGGCACCCAGGAGGCCGTCAACGGCCCCGGCGGCCAGACCCACCCCGGCGGCGGCGTCCGCATGAAGGCACCCGTCACCTTCAACGCCCTCAACCACTCCTGGGCCCGGCTGGCGATGACCGCGCCGCAGGGCAACGGAGGCGCCTGCTACGGCGACTCCGGCGGCCCCAACTTCGCCGTGATCGGCGGGAAGAGCATCCTCGCCGCCACCACCATCACCGGCGACACCCCCTGCTACGCGACCAACGTGACGTACCGGCTGGACACCCCCGGCGCCCGCGCCTTCCTCTCGCCGTTCGTGAAACTGCCGTAGCCCCAGTCGCCGTTCGCGAAACCGGCGTAGCCCGCTCGCCGTTCATGGAGCTGCCGCAGCCCCGCGCCGGCGGTCGCACGGCTGACGGCCGCACGGCACGACCGACCGCCCCGCCGGCATCGCGCACCGCGCGGAACGGCGGGGCCGTCCTCCTTCCCCGCCCCGGCCGCACCGTGCCGTCCCCCCGTGAGGCTGCGGTCACAACCGGCATCGGACTCGTCGAACCGGCCAACTCCGCTCAAACACAACAGACTTCGGACATCATCCGCACCGCCGCACCGCCGCACCCCCACCGCCGCACCGAGCCTCGCCAACCCCACCCCGGGCCCCCGAGGCCGCCCCTCGCCCCCCTGCTCCCTGGCCCGTCAACGTCACAGCCTGACACCACCCCGGCCTCGCCGAGCCCTCAGACCCTCCTGGTCGACCAGGCCGGATCCGGTTCGTCGTGACTGCGAACCACGACCGGCCCCACCGTCACGCTCCGGACCACCGGCACCCCGTACGCCGGACTCACCGCCCGCACCGTCCCCGGTCCCGCCCTCACGCACCGGCCGGCACTACCCGTGGAGTCACCGTGGAGTCACCTTGAAAATCACCATTCCCGGCCGCTCGGAACTCCCCCCGAAACGCGGACCATCCCCTTCTCGGCGTAACGCTCCGTAACATTCGCGCAATGCGGCAGCAGCACAGTTTCAGCTTCGGCCGCGCCTTCTCCCGGGACCTATTCGATCTCGTCCGCGCCGCATGCGCCCCGCCGACCGCATGATCTCAGCCACGCCCAACCGGAAGTGCGCGTTCTCAGAATGCGGACCTCGACGAAAAGCCACCAAACCCACCGAGAGAGACCGCCGCCCAGACCGGGCATCCACCCCGTCATAACAAGAAAGTCACAAGGAAGCCCGCGCCGCTGCCGCTGCCCATACCCCGGGCTTAGAGTCACGGCCAGTCACCGCTCCATCGGGAGTTCGGTACCAGCGCGGCACTACCCCCCAACCAGGGCGGGCCTGCCTGTGAAAGGACTGATTGTGCGACAGCGTTCCTTGGTGATTCTTACCTCCGTTCTCACGACCGGAGCTCTGACTCTCACCGCCTGCGGCTCCCGAGACGACAGCGGCGACAAAGGCGGAGACAGCGGCAGCAGCACGACCCTGACCATCGGCGTCGACGCCCCCCTCTCCGGCGAGAACTCCACCACTGGCCTCGGCATCCAGTACGGCGCACAAATAGCCGTCGACGACGCCAACAAGAACAACTGGGTCCCGGGCGTCACATTCAAGCTCCAGCCCCTGGACGACAAGGCACAGCCCGCCACCGGCCAGACCAACGCCACCAACCTCGTCGGCAACAAGACCGCCGTCGGCGCCGTCGGCCCGCTCAACTCCGGCGTCGCCCAGACGATGCAGCAGGTCTTCGCCTCGGCCAACATGGTCCAGATCTCCCCCGCCAACACCGCCCCCGAACTCACCCAGGGCAAGAACTGGCAGACCGACAAGAAGCGTCCGTTCAAGACGTACTTCCGTACCGCCACCACCGACGAACTCCAGGGCAGCTTCGCCGCCGGCTACGCGTACAACGGCCTCAAGAAGAAGAAGGTCTTCGTCGTCGACGACAAGCAGACCTACGGCGCCGGCCTCGCGAAGATCTTCAACGAGCAGTTCAAGAAGCTCGGCGGCGAGGTCGTGGCCACCGACCACGTCAACACCGGCGACAAGGACTTCGGCTCCCTCGTCACGAAGATCAAGAACTCCGGCGCCGACCTGCTCTACTACGGCGGCCAGTACGACGAGTCCGCACTGATCACCAAGCAGCTCAAGGACGCCGGCGTCAAGATCCCGCTCTTCGGCGGCGACGGCATGTTCGCCTCCACCTACATCGAAGCCTCCGGCAAGGCCTCCGAAGGCGACCTCGCCACCGCCATCGGCGTCCCCGCCGACACCCTGCCCGCGGCCAAGCAGTTCATCCAGACCTACAAGGACAAGGGCTACAAGGGCGACTACGGCTCCTACGGCGCCTACGCCTACGACGCCACCACCGCCATCATCAAGGCCGTCAAGGCCGCCGCCGACGCCAACGGCGGCAAGGTGCCCACCGACATCAACGACCTCCGCTCCAAGGTCGTCGAGGGCGTCCAGAAGTCCGACTTCGAAGGCCTCACCGGCAAGGTCTCCTTCGACGAGTACGGCGACACCACCAACAAGCAGCTGACGGTGTACCAGGTCGAGAAGGGCGCCTGGAAGGCCGTGGAGACCGGCACCGCCGACCTCCAGTAGTTCCGGCCCCCAGCACGCCGCACCACGGGCCGCGCGGAAGGACGACCCCGACCGCGCGGCCCGTTCGCACACCCCCACACAGCACGCGACCACGCACACATCCAGTGCACACCACCACCAGCGACATGGAGGCCGCGCGGTGAACACCCTGCCGCAGCAGCTGGCCAACGGGCTGCTTCTCGGCTCGATGTACGGGCTGATCGCCATCGGCTACACGATGGTGTACGGCATCGTCCAGCTCATCAACTTCGCGCACGGCGAGATCTTCATGACCGGGGCCTTCGGCGCCCTCACGGTCTACTTCTACATCCTCCCCGACGGCACCTCGATGGCCCTCGCCGTACCCCTGATGCTCCTCGGCGGCGCACTCGTGGCCATCCTCATAGCCGTCGGGGCGGAACGGTTCGCCTACCGGCCACTGCGCGGAGCACCACGCCTGGCACCCCTCATCACCGCCATCGGCCTCTCCCTCGCCCTCCAGGAGGTCGTACGCAACTTCTACCCCGGCGCCGACCGCGCCCGCGCATTCCCCGGCCTCGACACCACCCACGACATCGGCTCCGTCACCATCAAGGACGCCGACATCTTCCTCATCCTCGCCGCCGTCACCTGCATGGCCGCCCTCGCCTTCTTCGTCCGCCGAAGCCGCACCGGCCGCGCCATGCAAGCCACCGCCCAGGACCCCGACACCGCACAGCTCATGGGCATCGACACCAACCGCATCATCGTCATCGCCTTCGCCATCGGCGGCTTCTTCGCCGCCGTCGCCGCCGTCGCCTACGGACTCAAGTACGGCAACGTCGACTACCGCATGGGCTTCCTCATGGGCCTCAAGGCCTTCACCGCGGCCGTCCTCGGCGGCATCGGCAACATCTACGGCGCCATGCTCGGCGGCCTCGTCCTCGGCATCGCCGAAACCCTCGCCTCCGCCTACATCGACGAGATCCCCGGCATGCAGCAACTCGGCGGCCAGAGCTGGGCCAACGTCTGGGCCTTCTGCCTCCTCATCCTCGTGCTCCTCTTCAGGCCACAGGGCCTGCTCGGCGAGCGCGTCGCGGACAGGGCGTGATCACATGACCGAGACGACCAAGACCCCCGCCCCGGACGCCACGCCCACCCCGCAGCACGGCCTCATACCGCTGCCCGCCGCAACCGCCCGCCCCCTGCTCCTCGCCGGCGGCATCGCCACCGCGGCCTCCGCGTTCCTCGCCTGGACCTGGACCGCCGAATTCCCCGGCAAACTCACCATCAACGGCTACCCCGGCGGCCTGCAATGGCTCACCTTCACCGCCGGCATCCTCACCACACTCTTCACGCTCGCCGCCCACGGCACCCGCGGCCTCAGCTGGCTCGTACCCGCCCGCAACAACGCACCCCTCGTACTCACCGCACTCGGCGGCTTCAGCGTCACCTGGTTCACCGTCATCGCCATCAGCGCCGAACTCGGCGGTGTCGTCAACCTCGAACCCGGCGGCTGGATCGCGGCCATCGCCTCCCTCCTGCCCGTCCTCGGCGCCTTCGCCCTCCCCCAGGAGCGCACCACCACCGACAGCACCAAAGAAACCCTCAAGGCCTACATCGCCAAGCCCGACCGCATCCCCGCCCCCCAGGCCACCGCGTCCTGGATCCAGCGGGCCGTGATCACCGTCGTCACCATCATCGGCCTCGGCGTCTTCACCTACGGCATCGACACCGAATACGGCGAACTCTTCGTCGGCTACCTCTTCGTCGTCACCTTCACCGTCTGGGCGCTGCACACCGCCGGCCTCCTCGACCGCTTCTCCGCACTCGTCGCCGGCAACCGCAGCTTCACCCTCGCCATGGGCTTCGCCGCCGCCATCGCCTTCCCCTTCACCCAGACCGACGACCACTACGCCAACATCGGCGTCAACATCCTCATCTTCGGAACCGTCGCCCTCGGCCTCAACATCGTCGTCGGCCTCGCCGGACTCCTCGACCTCGGATACGTCGCCTTCCTCGGCGTCGGCGCCTACACCGCCGCCCTCGTCTCCGGCTCCGAGTTCTCCACCATCTCCGGCGTCCACCTGCCCTTCTGGGCCTCCGCCCTCACAGGCGCCGCCGCCTCCCTCGTCTTCGGCGTCCTCATCGGCGCCCCCACCCTGCGACTGCGCGGCGACTACCTCGCCATCGTCACCCTCGGCTTCGGAGAGATCTTCCGCATCGCCGTCAACAACCTGGACGGCCAGTCCGGACCCGACGTCACCAACGGCCCCAACGGCATCCCCGCCATCCCCGACCTGAAGCTCTTCGGATTCAACCTCGGAGAAGCCCACACCATCGGCGGATTCACCCTCGGCCGCTTCGCCAACTACTACCTCCTGATGGTCCTCATCATGGCCATCGTCGTCCTCGTCTACACCCGCGCCGCCGACTCCCGCATCGGCCGCTCCTGGATCGCCATCCGCGAGGACGAGACCGCCGCCACCGCCATGGGCATCAACGGCTTCCGCGTCAAGCTCGTCGCCTTCGCCCTCGGCGCCACCCTCGCCGGCCTCGCCGGC
Source organism: Streptomyces sp. NPDC033136 (assembly GCF_055578235.1). Taxonomy (NCBI): domain Bacteria; kingdom Bacillati; phylum Actinomycetota; class Actinomycetes; order Kitasatosporales; family Streptomycetaceae; genus Streptomyces; species Streptomyces sp. NPDC033136. Next base: position 240,344 of record NZ_JBVIPD010000005.1, on the reverse strand, counting down.
ACCGTAAGCGCCCACGTCACCTACAGCGTCGTCCCCACGCCCTACCAGTTCGCCGGCTCCACCCCGCCCAACTCCGCCTTCCTCCTGGCCGCAGTCGTCCTCGGCGGCATGGGCACCGTCGCCGGCCCCCTCCTCGGCGCCGCCCTGCTCTACCTCCTCCCCGAGAAGCTCGTCTTCCTCCAGGAGAAGTCACTCCTCGCCTTCGGCATCGCACTCGTCCTGCTGATGCGCTTCCGCCCCGAAGGCATCATCGCCAACCGCCGACGCCAGCTCGAATTCCACGAGACCGGCCAACTCGACGTACCCCAACAGACCACGCTGACCGACGAACCGGCCGTCACCAAGGCGGGGGCATAGCCACGATGACCACACAGCCCACACCCGTACTCGAAGCACGCGGCGTCACCATGCGCTTCGGCGGACTCACCGCCGTACGCTCCGTCGACTTCACCGTCAACGCCGGCGAGATCGTCGGACTCATCGGCCCCAACGGCGCCGGCAAAACCACCTTCTTCAACTGCCTCACCGGCCTCTACGTCCCCACTGAAGGCACCGTCTCCTACAAGGGCACCGTCCTTCCCCCCAAACCCCACCTGGTCACCCAGGCCGGCATCGCCCGCACCTTCCAGAACATCCGCCTGTTCGCCAACATGACGGTCCTCGAAAACGTCCTCGTCGGACGCCACACCCGCACCAAGGAAGGCCTCTGGTCCGCCCTCCTGCGCGGCCCCGGCTTCAAGAAAGCCGAACGCAACAGCGAGGAACGCGCCATGGAACTCCTCGAGTTCATCGGGCTCGCCCACAAGCGCGACCACCTCGCCCGCAACCTCCCCTACGGCGAACAGCGCAAGCTCGAGATCGCACGCGCCATGGCCTCCGAACCCGGCCTCCTCCTGCTCGACGAACCCACCGCCGGCATGAACCCCCAGGAGACCAGGGCCGCCGAGGAACTCGTCTTCGCCATCCGCGACAAGGGCATCGCCGTCCTCCTCATCGAGCACGACATGCGCTTCGTCTTCAACCTCAGCGACCGCGTCGCCGTCCTCGTCCAAGGCGAAAAACTCGTCGAAGGCACCCCCGACACCGTCCAGGCCGACGAACGCGTCGTCGCCGCCTACCTCGGCGAACCCTTCGAAGGCGCCCCCGGAGAAGCCGAAGCCGCCGAGGTCGAGGCCGCCGAAGCAGCCGCCGACGCGCCCAGCACCACCAGCAGCACCAGCAGCACCAGCAGCGCCAAGGGAGAAGCCCAGTGACCGCACTCCTCGAGGTCGAAGACCTCCGGGTCGCCTACGGCAAGATCGAAGCCGTCAAAGGCATCTCCTTCAGCGTCGAAGCAGGCCAGGTCGTCACCCTCATCGGCACCAACGGCGCCGGCAAGACAACCACCCTCCGCACCCTCTCCGGCCTGCTCAAGCCCACCTCCGGAAAGATCCTCTTCGACGGCAAACCCCTCAACGGCATCCCCGCCCACAAGATCGTCGCCCTCGGCCTCGCCCACTCCCCCGAAGGCCGCCAAATCTTCCCCCGCCTCACCATCGCCGAGAACCTCCAACTCGGAGCCTTCCTCCGCAAGGACAAAGAAGGCATCGAAAAGGACATCCAGCGCGCCTACGGCCTCTTCCCCATCCTGGGCGAACGCCGCAAGCAGGCGGCGGGGACACTGTCGGGTGGTGAGCAGCAGATGCTCGCCATGGGCCGCGCCCTCATGTCCCAGCCCAAACTCCTCATGCTCGACGAGCCCTCCATGGGCCTCTCCCCGATCATGATGCAGAAGATCATGGCAACGATCTCGGAGCTGAAGTCCCAGGGCACGACCATCCTCCTCGTCGAACAGAACGCCCAAGCCGCGCTCTCCCTCGCCGACCAGGGCCACGTCATGGAAGTCGGCACCATCGTCCTGTCCGGAACAGGACAGGACCTGCTGCACGACGAATCAGTACGAAAGGCCTACCTGGGCGAAGACTGAAAACCGGCCCGTACGCAAAGAGGCCCGCCCCCTTACCAAAGGGGAGCGGGCCTCTTGATCTGCTTGATCTGCTTGATCTGCTCGCAGCCTCAGCCCTTGCCGGTCTTCTTCTCCTCGGCGTCCTGAATGACCGCCTCCGCGACCTGCTGCATCGACATACGACGATCCATCGACGTCTTCTGAATCCACCGGAACGCGGCCGGCTCACTCAGCCCGTACTCCGTCTGCAGGACCGACTTCGCCCGATCCACCAGCTTCCGCGTCTCCAGCCGCAGCGTGAGGTCCGCGACCTCCTTCTCCAGCTCCCTCAACTCGGTGAACCGCGAGACGGCCATCTCGATCGCCGGCACGACATCCGTCTTGCTGAACGGCTTCACCAGATAGGCCATGGCACCCGCGTCCCGGGCCCGCTCCACGAGGTCGCGCTGCGAGAACGCGGTCAGCATCAGCACCGGCGCGATGCTCTCCTCCGCGATCTTCTCCGCCGCGGAGATACCGTCCATCTTCGGCATCTTCACGTCCAGGATCACCAGATCGGGCCGGTGCTCACGCGCCAGCTCCACGGCCTGCTCACCGTCCCCGGCCTCACCGACGACGGTGTACCCCTCCTCCTCCAGCATCTCTTTGAGATCGAGCCGGATCAGGGCCTCGTCCTCGGCGATGACGACCCGCGTCGTCATCGGAGGCACGTGCGACTTGTCGTCTTCAGGCACGTCAACAGGCTGGGGCGACTCGGGGGCACTCACGTGGGCTCCTCGTTACGGGGCAGGGCCGGTCTGCTCCCAAGAGCGTACCTAGCTGCAGCGTGCTGCGGTCACCCGGTACACTTCCCACAGTTCCACCGCCTGCCCGGTTGGAGGAATCTGGTCAGACTCGCGGTGCTCAAACCACCGTGCCTTCGGGCATGTGGGTTCGAATCCCACACCGGGCACAACATCAATAAGTGGAGGATCACGTTCGCGTGGTTCTCCGCTTTTTGCTGCTCGCAGTCGCGATCAGTGACGCACAGTGCTCGTATGGACGTCCACGGCACTGATGTACGACAGAAAGCCCTCGTTCTGTTGCGCGGCGGCGCGAGGAACGCTGACGTGGCCCGCAGGCTCAACGTACCGCTGGGGACCATCGGCTACTGGAAACACCTGGACCGGGCGAAACGCGGCGAGTGCCCCGGCAGGCACGATCCGAAGTGCCCCCGCTGTGACGGGCGTGATCTCGACGAGCCCGCCTACGCGTATCTGCTCGGCCTATATCTCGGCGACGGCCATATCAGCCACTACTCGGAGCATCGAGTGCCGAACCTCATGATCTCCTGCACAGAGACATGGCCGGGGCTCATGGATGCCTGCGAAAAAGCCATGCGTGCCGTCTTCCCCGAAAACTCCGTCTGCCGTGTCCGCAAGACCGGTTGCCGCAATGTGAAGGTCTACTCGAAACATCTGCACTGCCTTTTCCCCCAGCACGGGCCCGGCAAGAAGCACGAACGCCGCATCGCCCTCGATCCCTGGCAACAGGTCATCGTCGACAACCACCCCTGGGAGCTCATCCGCGGACTCATCCACTCCGACGGCTGCCGTATCACCAACTGGACGACCCGCATGGTCGCCGGCGAGCGCAAGCGCTATGAGTATCCCCGGTACTTCTTCACCAACGTCTCCGATGACATCCGGCGGCTCTACACCGACACCCTGGACAAGCTCGGCGTCGAGTGGACGCACTGCACCCGCAACGGCAACCCGTTCAACATCTCCGTCGCCCGCAAAGCCTCCGTGGCCCTCATGGACGCCCGCGTAGGGCCCAAGTACTGATGACGCCCTACCGCGGGTCGTCGGCCTCGCCGATGTGGTGGACGCGGACCATGTTCGTCGAGCCGGAGACGCCGGGAGGGGAGCCGGCCGTGATGACGACCGTGTCGCCCTCGCGGCAGCGGCCGTGGCGCAGGAGCAGTTCGTCGGCCTGGGCGGCCATCGCGTCGGTCGACCCGACCTCCGGGACGAGGAACGTCTCCACGCCCCAGGTGAGGCTGAGCTGGGAGCGGGTGGCCTGGTCGGGGGTGAAGGCGAGGAGGGGGATCGGGGAGCGGTAGCGGGAGAGGCGGCGGGCGGTGTCGCCGGACTGGGTGAAGGCGACAAGGAAGCGGGCGCCGAGGAAGTCGCCCATTTCGGCTGCTGCCCGGGCCACGGCTCCGCCCTGGGTGCGGGGTTTGTTGCGTTCGGTGAGCGGGGGGAGTCCTTTGGCGAGGACGTCTTCTTCCGCGGCTTCGACGATGCGGGCCATCGTGCGGACCGTTTCGGTCGCGTGTTTGCCGACGCTGGTCTCGCCGGACAGCATGACGGCGTCCGTGCCGTCGATGACGGCGTTGGCGACGTCGGAGGCTTCGGCGCGGGTGGGGCGGGCGTTGTCGATCATCGAGTCGAGCATCTGGGTGGCGACGATGACGGGTTTGGCGTTGCGTTTGGCGAGTTTGATGGCGCGTTTCTGGACGATCGGGACTTGTTCGAGGGGCATTTCGACGCCGAGGTCTCCGCGGGCGACCATGATGCCGTCGAAGGCGGCGACGATGTCGTCGATGTTTTCGACGGCGTGGGGTTTTTCGATTTTGGCGATGACGGGGAGGTGGCGGCCTTCTTCGTCCATGATGCGGTGGACGTCCTGGATGTCGCGGCCGGTGCGGACGAAGGAGAGGGCGATGGTGTCGGCGCCGGTGCGCAGGGCCCAGCGGAGGTCGTCTTCGTCTTTTTTGGAGAGGGCGGGGACGGAGACGGCGACGCCGGGGAGGTTGAGGCCTTTGTGGTCGGAGATGACGCCGCCTTCGATGACCTTCGTGTGGACGCGGGGGCCGTCGATGTGGGTGACTTCGAGGCAGACTTTGCCGTCGTCGACGAGGATGCGTTCGCCGGTGGTGATGTCGTCGGCGAGGCCGGCGTAGGTGGTGCCGCAGGTGGTGCGGTCGCCTTCGATGCCTTCTTCGACGGTGATGGTGAAGGTGTCGCCGCGTTCGAGGAGTACGGGGCCTTCGGTGAAGCGGCCGAGTCGGATTTTCGGGCCTTGAAGGTCGGCGAGGATGCCGACGCTGCGGCCGGTTTCGTCGGCGGCTTTGCGTACGTGGTGGTAGCGCTCCTCGTGTTCGGCGTGTTCGCCGTGGCTGAGGTTGAGGCGGGCTACGTCCATTCCGGCGTCGACCAGGGCTTTGATCTGGTCGTAGGAGTCGGTGGCGGGCCCCAGGGTGCAGACGATCTTTGCTCGGCGCATGGGGTGAGCCTATGAGTTACCGACTGGTAGGGAATTGGTCGTGGGTGACTGCTCGACAGACTTTGTGTGAAGCGTTATGGACAAGTGTTGAATTGTGCGGTGGGGCGCTCCGATGAGCACCCCGGGGAATTCGGTCGGGTTTTCGGAATGGGCCGGCTACAGCTGTGGCGGCACCATCGTGAAGCGGGCGTTGATCTGGGCGTGGACGTGCTGGCGCTGGGGTTCGAGGTCGAGGGGGGCGGGGGCGTCCTCGGCGTAGGCGGCGGTGCGCATGCGGCCGGGGGCCTGAAGGTGGGCGGGTGGGGTGTTCTCGGTCCCGATGTCGGCGAGTTCGACGAGGGCGGAGAGGGTGGTGCCGAGTGCCTCGGCGTATTCGCGGGCGCGTTGGACTGCTTCGTGTACGGCTTTTTTGCGGGCGTCGCGGTGGGCGGGTGAGTCGGGGCGCAGGGCCCACCAGGGGCCGTCGACGCGGGTGAGTTCGAGGTCGGCGAGGCGGGTGGTGAGTTCGCCGAGGGCGGTGAAGTCGGTGAGTTCGGCGGTGACGTGGACGTTGCCGTGGTAGGTGCGGACGCGTTCGCCGCGGCCGTGTTTGAGTTCGGGGGTGATGGAGAAGGCGCCGGTCTCGAGGCGTTCGACGGCGTCGCCGTAGGACTTGACGAGGTCGAGGATGTCGGCGTTGCGGCGGGTGAGGTCGTCGAGGGCGGAGCGGCGGTCGCGGCCGCGGGCGGCGACGGTGATGCCGATGCGGGCGATTTCGGGGTCGACTTCGAGGTGGGCTTCGCCGCGGACGGCTATGCGGGGGGCGTCGGGTGTGCCGTAGGGGACGGCGGGCTGGGTGGCGTCTGTGGTGGGGGTGGTCATACGTCCTACTCTGTCATGTCTTGGCTGGCCGCAGGGGTGGAGTGGGGGCTCTGAGTCATCAGATCGCAACCTGCTGGGTCTGTTGCGGCCGGTCGTGGCCGGGTCAGAATCTACGCGCGTTATCTACGCGCGTCGTTCACAGATTCCGCGAGGAGCCAGACATGCCGTTGAACCGCCGGAAGTTCCTGGAGAAGTCCGCCGTGACCGGGGCGGGGGTGGCGCTGGCCGGTGCGGTCACGGCGCCGGGTGCGCAGGCAGCCGAGGCTCGGGTCGGCGCCGGGCGGCGGGAGAAGCGGTACGCGTTCACCGTGATGGGGACGACGGACCTGCACGGCAACGTCTTCAACTGGGATTACTTCACGGACAGGGAGTTCGACGACAAGGCCCACAACGATGTCGGCCTGGCGAAGGTGTCGACGCTGGTGAACCGTGTCCGTGCGGAGAAGGGTCGCCGCAACACGCTGCTGATCGACGCGGGTGACACCATCCAGGGCACGCAGTTGTCGTACTACTACGCGAAGGTCGACCCGATCACCGCCGTGGGCGGCCCGGTGCACCCGATGGCGCAGGCGATGAACGCCATGGACTACGACGCGGCCGCGCTCGGCAATCACGAGTTCAACTACGGCATTCCGGTGTTGCGGAAGTTCGAGCAGCAGTGCCGTTTCCCGTTGCTGGGGGCGAACGCGCTGGACGCGAAGACGCTGCGGCCGGCTTTCGCGCCGTACAGCATGCACCGGTTGCGCACGCCGTTCGGGCGGGATGTGAAGGTGGCGGTGCTGGGTCTGACCAATCCGGGTATCGCGATCTGGGACAAGGCGAACGTGCAGGGGAAGATGACGTTCCCGGGTCTGGAGGAGCAGGCGGCGAAGTGGGTGCCGAAGCTGCGGTCGATGGGTGCGGACGTGGTCATCGTGTCGGCGCACAGTGGTTCGTCGGGGACGTCGTCCTACGGTGACCAGTTGCCGTACGTCGAGAACGCGGCCGGGCTGGTGGCGGAGCAGGTGCCGGGGATCGACGCGATCCTGGTCGGACACGCGCACACGGAGATTCCCGAGTACTTCGTGACCAACAAGGAGACCGGCAAGCAGGTCGTGCTGTCGGAGCCGCTGAAGTGGGGGCAGCGGCTGACGCTGTTCGACTTCGAGCTGGTGTGGCGCAGGGGCCGCTGGGCGGTGGAGAAGGTGGGCGCGCAGGTTCTGAACTCCAACACGGTGGAGGAGGATCCGAAGATCGTCGGGCTGCTCTCGGACGAGCACGAGAAGGTCGTGGCGTACGTCAATCAGGTGATCGGCACGAACGCGGCGGAGATGACGTCGGCCGAGGCGCCGTACAAGGACGTGCCGATCATCGACCTGATCAACCACATCCAGGCGGACACGGTGAGGCAGGCGCTGGCGGGTGGGGAGCATGCGGCGCTGCCGGTGCTGTCGCAGGCGGCGTGTTTCTCGCGGTCCGCGCGGATTCCGGCGGGCGAGGTGACGATCCGGGATGTGGCGGGGCTGTACGTGTTCGAGAACACGCTGGAGGCGCGTCTGATGACGGGCGCCCAGATGAAGGCGTATCTGGAGTTCTCGGCGGGTTACTTCGTGCAGACGGCGCCGGGTGATCCGGTGGATCCGGCGAAGCTGACGAACGCGAACGGCACGCCGGACTACAACTACGACGTGGTGAGCGGTCTGTCGTACGAGATCGACATCGCGAAGCCGGCTGGTTCGCGGGTGACGGATGTGCGGTTCGAGGGGGAGCCGCTGGCGGATGATGCGAGGTTCGTGTTCGCGGTGAACAACTACCGGGCCAACGGCGGCGGGAACTTCCCGCATGTCGCCGCGGCCCCGTTGCTGTGGTCGAACTCGGAGGAGATCCGCAACACCATGATCGCCTGGGTGAAGGCGAAGGGGGCGATCGTTCCGGCCGAGTTCGCGGCGGTGGACTGGAGGCTGACGCGGAACGGTACGCCGGTGTTCTGAGCCGCGGGCTTCGTCACCTTCGGTCGACGAGCGGGGTGAGTGCGGGTGCTTCGCGGGGCGGCGGGACGTGCCGGCGCTGGGTGAGGCCGAAGGTGGTGAAGGCGGTGCGGCGCGGGAGTCGGTATGTCTCGCTGCCGGTGAGGGAGTTGAGGATGATCGCGCCGCGCCAGGCGGCGAGGCCGAGGTCGGGGGCGCCGATGCCGTGGGTGTGGGTTTCGGCGTTCTGGACATAGACGGTGCCGGTGACGGACGGGTCGAGGATGAGGCGGTAGTCCTCGTCGATGCGCGGGCGTTCCTGGCTGTCGCGGCGCATGTAGGGGTCGAGGCCGGCGAGGATGCGGTCGAGGGGGCGTTCGCGGTGGCCGGTGGCGAGGACGACGGCGTCGGTGGTGAGGCGGGTGCGGCTGGCCTGGAGGCTGTGCTCCAGGTGTAGTTCCACTTGGGTCATGGCGACGCGGCCGGCGGTACGGACGCGGACGCCGGGGGTGAGGACGGCGTCGGGCCAGCCGCCGTGCAGGGTGCGGCGGTAGAGCTCGTCGTGGATGGCGGCGATGGTGGCGGTGTCGATGCCCTGGTGCAGTTGCCACTGTCCGGCGACGAGCCGATCGCGGGCGGCCTCGGGCAGGGCGTGGAAGTAGCGGGTGTGGTCGGGGGTGAAGTGTTCCAGGCCGAGCTTGGAGTATTCCATGGGGGCGAAGGCGTCGGTGCGGCCGAGCCAGTGCAGTTTCTCGCGTCCGGCCGGCCTGTTGCGGAGGAGGTCGAGGAAGATCTCGGCGCCGGACTGTCCGATGCCGACGACGGTGACGTGTTCGGCGGTGAGCAGGGCGGCGCGGTGGTCGAGGTAGTCGGCGGCGTGCAGGACGGGCACGCCGGGGGCGTCGACGAGGGGTTTGAGGGGGTCGGGGACGTAGGGCTCGGTGCCGATGCCGAGGACGACGTTGCGGGTGTAGGTCCGGCCGAGGGCTTCGGCTTCTCCGTCGGTGTCGAGCTGGGTGAAGTCGACTTCGAAGAGGTCGCGTTCGGGGTTCCAGCGGACGGCGTCGACCTGGTGGCCGAAGTTCAGGCGGGGGAGGCTTTCGCTGACCCAGCGGCAGTAGGCGTCGTACTCGGCGCGCTGGATGTGGAAGCGCTCGGCGAAGTAGAAGGGGAAGAGCCGTTCACGGGACCTGAGGTAGTTGAGGAAGGTCCAGGGGCTGGTGGGGTCGGCGAGGGTCACCAGGTCGGCGAGGAAGGGGACTTGGATGGTGGCGCCTTCGACGAGTAGTCCGGTGTGCCAGCCGAAGGTGGGGTGCTGGTCGTAGAAGACGGTGTCGAGGTCGCTGAGGGGGTGGGCGAGGGCGGCGAGGGAGAGGTTGGCGGGGCCGATGCCGATGCCGACGAGGTCGCGGGGGGCGTCGGGTGCGTGGTGGGGGTGGGGGTGGGGCATGGGAGTGGGGGTGGGGTCGGGGTTCATCGGGGGGTGTGTCCTTCCGCGAGTGTCGCTCGGCGTTCTGCCACGAGGTGCAGCAGGGCGGCCAGGTCGTCGGGCCGGGTGGCGGGGTTGAGGAGGGTGGCTTTGAGCCAGAGCCGGCCGTCGAGGCGGGTCCGGCCGAGGGCGGCTTGGCCGTCGGTGAGGAGTGCGCGGCGTACGGCGGCCACGGTGGCGTCGGTGTCGCCCGTGGGGCGGAACAGCACGGTGCTGATGGCGGGCGGGGCGTGCAGTTCGAAGCCGGGGTGCTCGCGGACGAGGGCGGCGAGCTGCCGGGCTTGGGTGCAGACCTGGTCGACGAGTGTGCCGAGGCCGTCGCGGCCGAGGGTTTTGAGGGTGGCGGCGATTTTGAGGACGTCGGGGCGGCGGGTGGTGCGCAGGGAGCGGCCGAGCAGGTCGGGCAGGCCGGCTTCGGTGTCGTCGGCGGCGTTGAGGTAGTCGGCGCGTTGCCGCAGGGCGGCGAGGTCGCGGGAGTCCTTGACGGCGAGGAGGCCGGCGGCGATGGGCTGCCAGCCGAGTTTGTGCAGGTCGAGGGTGACGGTGTCGGCGGCGTGGAGTCCGCCCAGCGCGGCGCGGTGCCGGGCGCTGAAGAGGAGGCCTCCGCCGTAGGCGGCGTCGATGTGCAGCCGGGCGCCGTGGGCTGTGCAGTGGGCGGCGATCTCGGGCAGCGGGTCGATGAGTCCGGCGTCGGTGGTGCCGGCGGTGGCGGCGACGAGCAGCGGTCCGGTCAGGCCGGTGAGGGTCTCGCCGAGCGTGGTGGGGTCGATCGTGCCGCCGGGGGCGTCCATGATGACGGGTTCGGGCAGTCCGAGCAGCCAGGCGGCGCGCGGCAGTGAGTGGTGGGCGTTGGCTCCGGTCACGAGCCGTACGGTTTTGCCGTGTGCCTCCCGGGCGAGGAGCAGGGCGAGTTGGTTGGACTCGGTGCCGCCGGTGGTGATGAGGGAGTCGGGGGTGGCGTTCGGCCCGGGCGAGTGGATCTCGCGGGCCAGTGTCCCCGCGACCATCGCCTCCAGTTCCGATGCGGCCGGGGCCTGGTCCCAGGAGTCCAGGGACGGGTTGAGGGCGGAGGCGGCGAGGTCGGCGGCGGTGGCTACGGCCAGGGGCGGGCAGTGGAGGTGGGCCGCGCAGTGGGGGTGGGCCGGGTCGGCGGCGCCTTCCGCGAAGGCGTGGACCAGGGTGTGCAGGGCGTGCGGGTCGCCGTGGTCGGGGAGGATGTCCCCCACCGCTGCGCGCAGCCGCGCGGCGACCGTGTCCGGCCCGCCGGCCGGCAGGGGCCCGCCGCGTGCCCGGGCGCCGGCTTCGAGCGCTTCGAGCACGGTGTCGAGCAAGGGCCGCAGGGCGCGGGGGCCTTCGGGGCCTGAGGCGAGGGGCGGCGTGCTCATGGGCTGACCTCCGGGGGCGTGGGGCGGCACGCCCGAAGAGCCCAACGACCCAACCCGGGTGGAGGTATTTCGGTACGGGGGTCTCAGTTCGTCAACTTGACCCGGCCCTAAAAGACCGGGCTTGGAGGTAGTGCCCAACTGGCTGCTGGGGTGGACTCCTCCGTCCAGGCACCCCGTTATGGGGTGGCAGGGACGCGTGACTCACGCCCCGCATTCCACACGTTCCCGCCACGGGTGGCGATGTTGTGGGAAGCATTCCGGTCGGCGTGGGCAACGACCCCGCACCCCCGGCAGATGAAAAGCCCCTGGTCGACACGGTTGCGCTTGTCGACGTGGCCGCACTCGGCGCACGTCTGCGACGTGTACGCGGGATCAACGAAGACCTCTTGTGCCCGGTGGCGGGCGGGGCGGCCGGCGCGCCGCATCGGTGATCGGGCTTGCGCCGCTCGGCCGGATGTTCCGTGTCCGCGGGCCTGCCTCTCGGCCGGCCGCGAGGCCGACGGCGGGGGCGCCCCGCGCGCACGGTCGTGCATCTCCGCCGGCCGTGAGGCCCGCGGCCCGATCACCATCCGCCAGGCCCGCGACCCGATCGCGCCTTCAGGCCCGAAAGCAGGCCAGGCAGCCGACCCACCGCATCGGTGACCGGGCCGGGCCCAACGCCCACGGCCCTGCGTCTCCGCCGACCGCCAGGCCCGCGGCCCGGTCACCCCCTCATGCCCGGAATCAGGCCAGGCAGCCGGCCCGCCGTATCGGCGGTCGGGTCGGGCGCTGCGTGTTCGGGGTCCTAGTTCTTCTCGGCGCCCTGTACGCGCAGTGCCCGCTTCAGGTCGTCCAGTTGGTCGACCAGTTTGCGGTGCAGTGACGGGTTCGGTCCGCCGCCGCTGAGGCATTCCTCGCCGAGGCGGAGGTTGTCCGTGTCGACGGCGTGTGCGGGGAAGGCCCAGCGTCCGGCGGCGTCGGCGATGGCGGGGCCGCGGCGGTCGGCGACGGCGACCGCGTCGGCGTAGTAGCGGGGTACGTACTCGCGTACCAGGTCGGCCTGTTCCGGCTGCCAGAAGCCCTGGGCGGTGGCGGTGAAGAGGTAGTTGGACAGGTCGTCGGAGCCGAACATGGCCTGCCAGGCGCGGGCCTTGGCCTCGGGATCGGGCAGGGCGGCGCGGCAGCGGGCGGCGCCCTCCTGGCCGGTGGCGCTCGGGTCGCGTTCCAGTTCGGCGGCGATGGCGGTCTCGTCGGTCGCGCCGAGGACGGCGAGCCTGGCGAGGACGCGCCAGCGCAGTTCGGGGTCGAGTTCGGGGCCGCCGGGGACGGTGCCGTCGGCGAGCCAGGCGGCGATGGTGTCGGGGTGGGCGGCGGCGTCGATGCGGTGGCGTACGGCGATCAGGCGCAGGCCGGGGTTGTCGCCGTCCTCGGTGCGGCGGATGAGGTCGCGGCACAGTTCGGACAGGGTGGCGAGCGCGGCGGGCCGCTCCTCGGGGGTGAGGTAGCGGTCGGCGATGTGTGTGGAGGCGAAGGCGAGTACGCCTTGGACGATGGCGAGGTCCGTTTCGAGGGGGAGGTGGGCCCGGGCGGTCTCCAGGTAGGCGGCGGGTGCGAGTTCGCCGTCGCGGACGGCGTCGCGCAGGGCGTTCCAGACGACGGCGCGGGTGAGTGGTTCGGGCAGGCCGGACAGTTCCTTGCGGACGGTCTCGAAGGACTCGGGGTCGAAGCGGACCTTGGCGTAGGTGAGGTCGCTGTCGTTGAGGAGGAGCAGGGCGGGCCGCTTGCCGATGGGGTGGGGGGCGTTCTGCGGGAGGTCGAGGTGGAGGCGTTCGCGCAGGACGAGGTGTCCGCCGTTGTCTCCGAGGTCCCGGTCGTAGAGGCCGACGGCGACGCGGTGCGGGCGGCTGCCGGTGTGGTCGGTGGTGAGGGTGCAGGTGCCGTGCTCGCCGGGGGTGATGCGGGGGGTGAGGGTGTCGACGCCGGTGGTGCGCAGCCAGGCGTCGGCCCAGGCGTGGACGTCGCGGTCGGTGGCGCCGGCGAGGTTGTCGATGAAGTCGGCGAGGGTGGCGTTGCCGAACTGGTGGCGGGCGAAGTGGGCGTTGATGCCGGCGAGGAAGTCCTTCTCGCCGAGCCAGGCGACCAGTTGCCTCAGGGCGCTCGCGCCCTTGGCGTAGGAGATGCCGTCGAAGTTGAGCAGGGCGGAGGCGGTGTCGTCGACGGCTTCGGGGGCGACGGGGTGGGTGGAGGGGCGCTGGTCGGCGTCGTAGCCCCAGGATTTGCGGGTGACGCCGAAGTCGGTCCATGTGTCGGTGCCCCACTTTCTGGGGGGAGTCCCGCCGGAGCCGCCGAGGGGCGCCTCGGTGAGGGTCTGGTAGCCCATGTACTCGGCGAAGGACTCGTTCAGCCAGATGTCGTCCCACCATGTGAGGGTGACGAGGTCGCCGAACCACATGTGGGCCATCTCGTGGGCGATGACCATGGCGCGGGTCTGCCGTTCGGTGTCGGTGACGGCGGAGCGGTAGACGAACTCGTCGCGGAAGGTGACCAGGCCCGGGTTCTCCATGGCGCCGGCGTTGAACTCGGGGACGAAGGCCTGGTCGTAGGAGTCGAAGGGGTAGGGCGTGTCGAACTTCTCGTGGTAGCGGTCGAAGCACGCGCGGGTGACGTCGAGGAGTTCGTCGGCGTCGGCGTCCAGGTAGGGGGCGAGGGAGCGGCGGCAGTGCAGTGCGAAGGGCAGGCCGCGGTGTTCCGTCTGTACGGAGTGCCAGGGGCCGGCGGCGACGGCGACGAGGTAGGTGGAGATGAGTGGGGTGGGCGCTGCCCGCCATACGCCGTCGGTCTGTTCGGTGACGCCGTTGGCGAGGACGGTCCAGTTCCGCGGGGCGTGGACCGACAGTTCGAAGACGGCTTTGAGGTCGGGCTGGTCGAAGGCGGCGAAGACGCGCTGGACGTCGTCCAGGAACAGCTGGGTGTAGACGTAGGTCTCGCCGTCGGTGGGGTCGGTGAAGCGGTGCATGCCCTCGCCGGTGCGGGAGTAGCGCATCCGCGCGTCGACGCGCAGTTCGTGCTCGCCGGCGGTGAGGTTTTTAAGGGGGAGCCGGTTGCCGTCGAGGGCTTCCGGGTCCAGGGGCTGTCCGTCCAGGGTGGCGGTGCGCAGTTCGGCGGGCTTGACCTCGACGAAGGTGTCCCCGTCCGCGCGGGCGCTGAACCTGATCAGGGTGCGGGAGTCGAAGGTCTCGTCCCCGCCGGTCAGGTCGAGTTCGATCGTGTAGCGGTGGACGTCGAGGAGCTCTGCTCGGGCCTGCGCTTCGTCGCGCGTCAGTACGGACATGCAGGACATGCTGCCTGATGGCGTCGGCATGGCACAGAGGCGGATCGGTACGTGCCCAATGTCCGGTCTAGGTGCGGTCCTTTTCGAGCTCCCCGGCGTGCGCCCCGGGTCGCTGGAGGGGTACGTGCGCGTCGGGGTGGGGCAGTGCGGGGCGCGGGGGGTGTGCGGCGGATTCGGGGTGCTCCCGGACGAAGGTGCGCAGGCGGCGTACTTCCCGTTCCAGGGCGAGGTGGTGCTGGTGGGCGTCGTAGAGGTAGCGGACCTTGGTGCGCAGGGCCCAGGGGTCGACGGGTTTCAGGACGAGGTCGGCGACTCGGAGTCCGAAGGCGGTTGTGGCCAGTTCGTGGTCGGCGCCGAAGCCGGTGAGGAGGATGACGGGGATGTGCTGGGTCTGTTCGACGCGGCGCATGTAGCGCACGACTTCCAGGCCGCTGACGCCGGGCATGCGCACGTCGAGCAGGAGCAGGCCGACCTGGCCGCGGAGGACCTGCTTGAGTGCTTCGTCGCCGCTGGTGGCCCGGCTCAGCCGGTAGCCCAGTGGGGCCAGGGCGCTCTCCAGCGCGTACAGCGTGTCCTCGTGGTCGTCGACGATGAGGATCCTGGTTTCCGACGGCATGGCCCGACGCCCCCTCCCTCGTGGAGGACCAGAGTAGTCCGGGACGCTGACGCGCAGTGCTCGTCAGCTGACATGCTGTGCACAGCGCAGCATGCACCGGCCTGGGCGCCGTGTCACTCCCCCGAGGTCAGTTACCGGTGGTCGCGGAGCCGTTGAGTGCCTCGTCCGCGATGCGTTCGTGGTGGCGGATGACTTCGCCCACGATGAAGTTCAGGAACTTCTCGGCGAAGGCCGGGTCCAGCTTGGCGTTCTCGGCGAGCGCGCGCAGCCGGGCGATCTGGCGGGCCTCGCGGGCCGGGTCGGCGGGCGGCAGCTGGTGTCGGGCTTTGAGGTGGCCGACCTGCTGGGTGCACTTGAAGCGCTCGGCGAGCATGTGGACGACGGCGGCGTCGATGTTGTCGATGCTGTCGCGCAGCCGTGCGAGCTCCTCGCGGACGGCCGGGTCGACGTCAGCGGAACCGGTGTTGCTGGTGGTCATGGGTCGTCAGCCTACGGGGAGCGGGCCCGGCGGCCGCAGGCCGTCTCACGACTCGGCCGGACCTCACGACTGGGCCGGACCTCACGACTCGGCCGGACCTCACGACTCGGCCGGACCGAGCCGCTTGTGGAAGCAGATGTCCTCGTGGCCGCCGGGGACGCCTTCGATGCGGCCTCGTTCCCGGTAGCCGAGCCGGAGGTAGAAGCCGGGCGCCTGGAAACCGCAGGTCGAGACGATCATGTGGGTGCAGCCGCGCCGGGCGGCCTCCGTCTCCGCGGCGCGCGCATCAGGCGGCCGCCCCGGCCCGCGTGCCGCTGGTCCTCGCGCACCCGGAGCATGTCCACGGAAGCAAAGGCTGCCCCAGGTCCGGGCGGTGAGGCCGCCGATCAGGTCACCGGGGTCGCCGGTGGCGCGGACCGAGAGGGGCTCCGTGGCGGCACCGTCGGCGGCGGCGGTGTTGAAGGCGGTCAGTTCCTCGTCGAGCCGCCTTTCGAGGTCGTCGTCCTGGCCGCCCACCCGCAGGCCGACGGCGACGGCGTGCTGTTCGCTGGTCACGGCCCGGATTGTGGCAGCGGCCCCGGGGCACGACGACCGGTTTTCGCCGCTCCTCGGACCGTCAGCGACGGGGGCGGCCCTCGTACAGTGGAAGCGGGTTCTGGGCGTCTTGGGGGTGAGGCGTGGCGAACGACGGGCCGGTCGAGCACGGGTACCCGCATCTGGAGACGGTGCGGGCCGCCATCACGGCGCTGTACAGACGGCTGTCGTACGACACGATCCAGACGTTCGCGGCGAGTGTGGTCCCCGCCGACGTGGCGTTCTGCGACACCGACGATCTCTATGCGGGGGCGCAGCGGGTGGCGCGCGAGCTGGTGCGGCACTACCGGCTGCCGGACGCGCGGCTGATCGTGGGTTTCCGGGAGATGCGGCACGCGGCGAATGTCGAGCTCACGGCCGGGCCGGAGTACTTCGTGGAGCTGAACGACCGGTTCCGTAAGCATCGGCGGGACATCGGGGCGGCTCTCGCGCATGAGGTGATGCACGTGTACCTGCATCGCCTGGACCTGTCCTTCCCGGGTGTGCGGGACAACGAGATCCTCACGGACACGGCGACGACGTACCTGGGCGCGGGGTGGCTGCTGCTGGACGCCTTCCGGGAGGACGGGGTGTCGTCGCAGAAACTGGGGTATCTCACGCCGGAGGAGTTCGGGTACGTGCTGGCCAAGCGGGCGCTGGTGTTCGGGGAGGATCCGTCGGTGTGGTTCACCAGTCCGCAGGCGTACACGGCGTACGGGAAGGGGATGGAGCTGGCCCGGCGGGACGAGCGGCAGCCGCCGTTGACCGCGGCGGGGTGGGCGGGGCGGCGGAGGTATGCCAGGGACCGCAGGCATGCGCCGGCGGGGCCGCCGCAGCCGGGCGTGCGGTACGCGTTCTCTCCTGACGGGGGCGGGCGGTTGCGGGTGTCGTTCCCCTGTCCCACGTGTCATCAGCGGATCAGGGTGCCGGTGAAGGGCCGGGTCCGGGCGCGGTGCGCGCTGTGCCGGAGTGTGCTGGAGTGCGACACCTAGGGTCACCCAGGGGGCTTCTGACGGGGCTCCGCGGCGTCGCGACGCCCGGCACGCGCCCCCACGCTCCCCCGCCGCCACGCCCTCACTTCCCCCACGCCCCCACGCCCCCACTGCCTCAACGGCGTCCCAGGGCCGTGACAGGCGGCGTCCGGGTGTCGCGGCGGGGCGGACATCGCCTGTCGTGGCACGGGGGTGCCCGGTCGGTGCCGGGGGCCGGGCCCGGGCCCGCCCGCCTCCGCCGGCAGCACGGCACGGGGACGCCCTGTCGGTTCCGTGGGGCCGGGCGCGCCCGCCTCCACCGGCAGCGCGGTACCGGGACGCCCTGCCGCCGCCGCGAGGCGCCCGGGCCCGCCCGCCTCCGCCGGTAGCTCATGTCCCGTGGACAGGCCTCGGCTTCACAGGCTTCTGCCAGCGGCTCAGGCCCCGTGAACAGCCCCGGCTTCGCAGGCCTCCGCCAGGAGCTTCCGTACCGTCTCCCCGGCTTCCGCCGGCTCCCATCGCGCTCCCTTGTCCGCGCTCGGCCCCGGCCTCCAGCCCTCCATCACGGTGATCTTGCCGCCTTCCGTCTCGAAGACCCGGCCCGTCACCCCGGTGCTCGCCGCCGAGCCCAGCCAGACCACCAGGGGGGAGACGTTCTCCGGGGCCATCGCGTCGAAGCCCGAGTCGGGGGCCGCCATGGTGTCCGCGAAGGTGCGTTCCGTCATGCGGGTCCGGGCGGCGGGGGCGATCGCGTTGACCTGGACGCCGTAACGGCGCAGTTCGGCCGCCGCCACAAGCGTCAGGGCGACGATCCCGGCCTTCGCCGCGCTGTAGTTTCCCTGCCCGACCGAGCCCAGCAGCCCGGCTCCGCTGCTGGTGTTGACGATCCGGGCCGCGGTCGGGCGGCCCGCCTTGGTCTCGGCCCGCCAGTGCGCTGCCGCGTGGCGCAGGGGCAGGAAGTGGCCCTTGAGGTGGACGCGTACGACCGCGTCGAAGTCGTCCTCGTCGAGGTTGACCAGCATCCGGTCGCGCAGGAAGCCCGCGTTGTTGACGAGGGTGTCGAACCGGCCGTACGTGTCCAGGGCCGCGCGGACCAGCGAGGCGGCGCCTTCGGTGGTGGCGATGTCGCCGCCGTGCGCCACCGCCTCGCCGCCCGCCGCGTGGATCTCCGCGACGACGCGGGCGGCGGGTCCGTCGGGTTCGGGCGTGCCGTCGAGGCCCACTCCGAGGTCGTTGACGACCAGCCGCGCCCCCTCGGCCGCGAAGGCGAGCGCGTGGGCGCGGCCTAGCCCCCGCCCCGCGCCCGTGACGACGACGACCCGGTTCGCGCAGATTCCGCTCATCGGTTCTCCCTGTCCGCGACGGGTGTGCGGCCGGTGCCGCCTGTACGGCCGGTGCCGCCTGTACGACCGCTGCCGGCCGCGTCCAGGAACGCCGGCCGCTCCCCGCCCCCGTGCACGAGCAGGCTGGCGCCACTGATGTAGGCGGCGGCGGGCGATGCCAGGAAGACCGCTGCCGCGCCCACGTCGGACGGCTCGGCGAGACGGCCCAGCGGGACGGTGCGGGCGACCGCGGCGATGCCGTCCGGGTCGCCGTAGTGGAGGTGGGACAGTTCGGTGCGGACCATGCCCACCACGAGGGTGTTGACCCGGATGTCGGGCGCCCACTCCACGGCCATGGAGCGGGCGAGGTTCTCCAGGCCCGCCTTGGCGGCGCCGTAGGCGGCGGTGCCGGGTGAGGGGCGGCTGCCGCTGACGCTGCCGATCATGACGATCGAGCCCCTGGTAGTGCGGAGGTGGTCGTGGGCGGCGAGGGAGACGGTCAGCGGGGCGAGGAGGTTGAGCTCCACGACGCGCGCGTGCCGGTCCGCTCCGCTGTCGGTGAGCAGCCGGTGGGGTGCGCCGCCCGCGTTGTTGACGAGGACGTCCAGGCGGGGCAGGGCGGCGAGGAAGCTCCGGACGGCCTCGGGGTCCCTGATGTCCAGCGGCACGAAGACGGTGCCGGGCAGGGGGACGTCCGGGGGGTGGCGGGCGCAGACCACGACCTCGGCGCCCGCCCTGACGAAGGCGTCCGCGATGCCGGCGCCGACGCCCCGGGTCCCGCCCGTGACGACGGCGACCTTCCCGTCCAGCTCCATGCGCTGCTACCTTTCACCTAACAAACGTTTGGTGGAAAGGTAGCTGATGCGACCCATGGGTGTCTCCACCTCGCGCGGGGAAAAGGGCATAGCCCTCGTCACGGTCGACGTCCCGCCGGTGAACGCCCTGCCGGTGGCCGGGTGGTACGCGCTGGCCGACGCGGTGCGCGCGGCCGGACGCGACGCGGAGGTCCGGTGCGTGGTGCTGGCCGCCGAGGGGCGCGGGTTCAACGCGGGCGTGGACGTCAAGGAGCTGCAGAGGGGCGGGAACGGCGCTTTGATCGGCGCCAACCACGCCTGCGCGGAGGCCTTCGCCGCGGTGTACGACTGTGCCGTGCCGGTCGTGGCGGCGGTGCACGGCTTCTGTCTGGGCGGGGGCGTCGGCCTGGCGGGCAACGCGGACGCGATCGTGGCGAGCGAGGACGCCGTGTTCGGACTGCCCGAGCTGGACCGGGGCGCGCTGGGCGCGGCCACCCATCTGGCCCGGCTGGTCCCGCAGCATCTGATGCGCGCCCTGTACTACACCTCGCGCACGGTGACCGCGGCCGAGCTGCACGCGCACGGCTCGGTGTGGCGGGTGGTGCCGCGCGGGGAACTGCGGGCCGCGGCGATGGAGCTGGCCCGTGAGATCGCCGCGAAGGACGGACGGCTGGTGCGCCTGGCCAAGGCCGCCATCAACGGCATCGACCCGGTCGACGTGCGCCGCAGTTACCGCTTCGAGCAGGGCTTCACCTTCGAGGCGGGCCTCAGCGGGGTGGCCGGCCGGGTGCGGGCCGGATTCGGGAAGGAGGGGGCGTAGGTGAGTGACAAGACGATGACCGCGGACGAGGTCGTCAGCCGTCTGCACAGCGGCATGACGCTCGGCATCGGCGGCTGGGGCTCGCGCCGCAAGCCGATGGCCCTGGTGAGGGCAGTGCTCCGGTCGGAGATCACCGATCTCACCGTCGTCTCGTACGGCGGCCCGGACGTGGGCATGCTGGCCGCCGCCGGCCGGATCCGCAAGCTCGTCACGCCCTTTGTCACCCTTGACTCGATTCCCCTGGAGCCGCACTACCGGGCGGCCCGCGAGCGCGGCGCCTTCGAACTGGCCGAGATCGACGAGGCGATGTTCATGTGGGGCCTGCACGCGGCGGCGAACCGGCTGCCGTTCCTACCGGTGCGGGCCGGACTCGGCTCGGACGTGATGCGGGTCAACCCCGGTCTGCGCACGGTCACTTCACCGTACGAGGACGGGGAGACGTTCGTGGCCGTGCCCGCCCTGCGGATGGACGCGGCCCTGGTGCACGTCAACCGCGCGGACCGGTCGGGCAACGGGCAGTACCTGGGCCCCGACCCGTACTTCGACGACTTGTTCTGCGCGGCGGCCGGCACGGCGTACCTGAGCTGCGAGCGGATCGTCGGCACGGCCGAGCTGACGAAGAAGGCCCCGCCCCAGACCCTGCTCGTCAAACGGCACACCGTCACCGGCGTCGTCGAGGCCCCCCACGGCGCGCACTTCACGTCCTGCGCGCCCGACTACGGCCGGGACGAGGCCTTCCAGAAGACGTACGCGACCACGCCCTGGCCCGACTTCGCGGCACGGTTCCTCAGCGGGGACGAGCGGACGTACCGGTCGGCCGTCGGGGAGGGGACATGACGGCGGTCACCCGCGCCGAGTACTGCGTGGTCGCCTGCGCCGAGGCCTGGCGGGGCGACGGCGAGGTGCTCGCCAGTCCCATGGGTGTGATCCCCTCCGTCGGTGCCCGGCTGGCCCGGCTCACCTTCGCTCCGGAGCTGCTGCTCACCGACGGCGAGGCCCTGCTCGTCCGCCCGGACGGCACGCCCGAGGGCTGGCTGCCCTACCGGCAGCATCTGGCCCTGGTCACGGGTGGGCGGCGGCACGTGATGATGGGCGCGAGCCAGATCGACCGGTTCGGCAACCAGAACATCTCCTGCGTCGGCGACTGGGAGCGGCCGACGCGGCAGCTGCTGGGAGTGCGCGGGGCCCCGGTCAACACCCTGAACAACCCGACCAGTTACTGGATCCCGAGGCACTCCCGGCGGGTCTTCGTCGAGCGGGTCGACATGGTCTGCGGCGTCGGGTACGACCGTGCGGCCGGGGCGCGGCACCACCGCATCCCGCGGGTCGTCTCCGACCTGGGCGTCTTCGACTTCGCCACGGCCGACCGCTCGATGCGGCTGGCCTCGCTGCACCCCGGTGTCACGATCGAGCAGGTCAGGGAGGCGACGGGTTTCGAGCTGGCCGTCCCCAAGGAGGTGCCGGCCACCCGTGAGCCGACCGCCGAGGAGCTCCGGCTGATCCGTGAGGTCCTCGACCCGGCCGGCACCCGGGCCAGGGAGGTCGCCGCGTGAGCCGGACGGCCCTGACCCGGCTCACCGGTGTCCGCCATCCGATCGTGCAGACCGGGATGGGCTGGGTGGCGGGCCCCCGCCTGGTCTCCGCCGCGGCGAACGCGGGCGCCCTCGGCATCCTGGCGTCCGCGACGATGACGCCCGGGCGGCTGCGGGCGGCCGTACGGGAGGTGCGGGCTCGGACGGACGCGCCGTTCGGTGTGAATCTGCGGGCCGACGCGGTGGACGCGGGCGAGCGCGTGCGGATCCTCGTCGAGGAGGGTGTCCGTGTCGCCTCCTTCGCCCTGGCGCCCTCCCGGGAGCTGATCGGTGAGCTCAAGGAGGCCGGGGTGGTCGTCATGCCGACGGTGGGGGCGCGGCGGCATGCCGAGAAGGTCGCGGCCTGGGGGGCGGACGCGGTGCTCGTGCAGGGCGCGGAGGGCGGCGGGCACACCGGCGAGGTGGCCACGACCGTCCTGCTGCCGCAGGTGGTGGACGCGGTGCGCATCCCGGTCGTCGCGGCCGGCGGCTTCTTCGACGGGCGCGGACTGGTCGCGGCGCTCGCCTACGGGGCGGCGGGCGTGGCCATGGGCACGCGGTTCCTGCTGACGTCGGACTCGACCGTGCCGGACGCGGTGAAGGCCCGGTATCTCGCGGCGACGGTGCGGGACGTGACGGTGACCAGGGCGGTGGACGGGCTGCCGCACCGGATGCTGCGGACGGAGCTGGTCGACGCCCTGGAGCGGGCCGGACGGGCCCGGGCGCTGCTACGGGCGCTGCGGCACGCGTCCGGCTTCCGGAAGCTGTCGGGGGTCGGCCGGCGCCGGATGATCCGCGACGGGCTGGCCCTCCGGCACGGCAAGGACCTGTCCTGGAGCCAGGTGCTGCTCGCCGCGAACACGCCGATGCTGCTGAGGTCGGCGATGGTGGACGGGCGTACGGATCTGGGTGTGATGGCTTCGGGACAGGTCGCCGGGGTCATCGACGACCTGCCGTCGTGCGCGGAGCTGGTGGAGCGGATCATGCGGGAGGCCGACGAGACGCTGGAGCGGCTCAGAGCCGTTCGATGATCGTCACGTTGGCCTGGCCGCCGCCCTCGCACATGGTCTGCAGGCCGAACCGGCCGCCGGTGCGCTCCAGTTCGTGCAGCAGCGTCGTCATGAGCTTCACGCCGGTCGCGCCGAGGGGATGGCCCAGGGCGATGGCCCCGCCGCTGACGTTGACCCGCTCCGGGTCCGCGCCGGTCTCCTTCAGCCAGGCCAGGACGACCGGGGCGAAGGCCTCGTTGATCTCGACGAGGTCGATGTCGTCGATGGCCAGGCCGGTCTTCCGCAGGGCGTGGGCGGTGGCCGGGATGGGGGCGGTGAGCATGCGGATGGGGTCCTCGCCGCGTACTGAGAGGTGGTGCACGCGGGCGCGGGGGGTGAGCCCGTGGTCGCGCACGGCCCGCTCGGAAGCCAGCAGCATCGCCGCCGCTCCGTCGGAGACCTGGGAGGAGCAGGCGGCGGTGACGGTGCCGCCGTCGAGGACCGGCTTGAGCCCGGCCATCTTCTCCAGGGAGGTGTCCCGGCGCGGGCCCTCGTCGGCGGTGACCTCACCGTAGGGCACGGTCTCGCGGTCGAAGCGGCCCTCGTCGATCGCCCGTACCGCCCGCCGGTGGGAGCGCAGGGCGAACTCCTCCTGGTCCCGCCGGCTGATCCCCCAGTGCGCGGCGATCATCTCGGCGCCCACGAACTGGTTCACGGGCTTGTCCCCGTACCGGGCCCGCCAGCCCGCGCTGCCGGCGAACGGTCCCTGGGTCAGCCCGAGCGGTTCGGCGGCCTGCCGGGCGGCGAAGGCGATGGGGATCATCGACATGTTCTGCACCCCGCCGGCGACCACCAGGTCCTGGGTGCCGGACAGCACGGCCTGCGCGGCGAAGTGCACGGCCTGCTGCGAGGAGCCGCACTGCCGGTCGACGGTCACGCCCGGCACCTCCTCGGGCAGCCCGGCCGCCAGCCAGCAGGTCCGCGCGATGTCCCCGGCCTGCGGCCCGACCGCGTCCAGACAGCCGAGGACGACGTCCTCCACGGCGGCCGGGTCGGCGCCCGAGCGGCTCATCAGCTCCTTCAGGACGTGCGCGCCGAGGTCGGCCGGGTGGACAGCGCCCAGTCCTCCCCCGCGTCGCCCGACGGGCGTGCGGACCGCTTCGACGATGTAGGCCTCGGCCATGACGACTCCCTCACGAGTAGGGGCTATGCGCGTACGGCGATCCCGTCCAGCACCATCGACAGGTACTGCCGGGCGATCTCGTCCGGGCTGTGCTGTCCGCCCGGCCGGTACCAGGACGCGGCGACCCACACCGTGTCGCGCACGAACCGGTAGGTGAGCCGGACGTCGAGGTCGGCGCGGAAGGCCCGCTCGGCGACGCCGCGCTCCAGCGTGGACAGCCAGGCCTTCTCGAACCTGCGCTGCGACTCGGCGAGGAACGCGAACCGCTCCTGCGCCACCAGTTGCCTGCTCTCCTTCTGGTAGATCGCGACGGCCGCCCGATGCCGGTCGATCTCCCGGAACGACTCGGTGACCAGGGCCTGCAGCGTCTCGCGCGGACCGAGCCCGGCGCCCAGGACGGCGTCGTAGCCGTCCCAGAGCTCGTCGAGGAAGGTGCGCAGGATCTCCTCCAGCATCGACTCCTTGGAGTCGAAGTGGTAGTAGAGGCTGCCGGCGAGCATCCCCGCGTGGTCCGCGATCTTGCGGACGGTGGTGGCGTTGTAGCCCTGCTCGGCGAAGACCTCGGCGGCGGTGCCGAGGAGTTCGCCGCGGCGGTCGCGAGCGGCGGCGGCCGCGGCGGGCTCCGTGGCGGTCCCCTGGGGGTTCTTCTTCGTAGGAGGCACGGGTCCATTGTCGTCCTAGGGATGCCTGCTGCTGACGGACACCACTTCTCCCGTCATGTACGAGGAGTAGCCGGACACGAGGAACACGATCACGTTGGCCACCTCCCAGGGCTCGGCGTGGCGCCCGTAGGCCTCGCGGGAGGTCAGCTCGGCGAGCAGCTCGGGCGTGGTCACCTTCACCAGGTGCGGATGCAGCGCGAGGCTGGGCGCGACCGCGTTGACCCGCACCCCGTACTCGGCCGCCTCGACCGCCGCGCACCGGGTCAGTGCCATCACGCCCGCCTTCGCGGCGGCGTAGTGGGCCTGTCCGGCCTGGGCGCGCCAGCCGACGACGGAGGCGTTGTTGACGATGACGCCGCCGCCGGTGCCCTTCATGTGGCGCAGGGCGGCCCGCAGGCACCGGAACGTGCCGTTCAGTGTGACGTCCAGGACGCGGGACCACTGTTCGTCCGTCATGTCGACGAGGTCCGCGGTGCCGCCGAGGCCGGCGTTGTTGACCACGACGTCGAGGCGTCCGTGTTCCGCCACGGCCGTCTCGAAGAGGGCGCTGACCTGCGTCTCGTCGGTGACATCGCAGGGCACGGCGGCGACCGAGCCCGCACCGAACGCGCCGGAGAGTTCGGCCTCGTATTCCTTGAGGCGTCCCAGGTGCCTGTCGCTGATCAACACGCGCGCGCCCTCCTCCAGGAGGCGGCGTGCCGTGGCCCCGCCGATGCCCGCCCCGGCCGCCGCGGTGACGACGGCGGTCCGCCCCTTCAGCAGGCCGTGGCCGGGCACGTACGCCGGACTCTCGACGTCTGTCATGGGTTCACGCTAACCTACCAAACACTTGTTAGGGAAGGAGGGCGGTCGTGGACCTCGCGTTCTCCGCGGCGGACGAGGAGTTCCGCACCGAGGTGCGGGAGTGGCTGCGCGCACACGTGCCGCGCACCCCCCTGCCCTCCCTGGAGACCGAGGAGGGCTTCGCCGCGCACCGCGCCTGGGAGGCGGAACTGGCCGCGGGCCGCTGGTCGGCCGTCACCTGGCCGCACCGGTACGGCGGCCGGGACTCCGGGCTCCTGCGGTGGCTGCTCTTCGAGGAGGAGTACTGGGCGGCGGGCGCCCCGGGACGCGTCGGGCAGAACGGCATCCAGTTGCTCGCCCCGACCCTCCTCGACCACGGCACCGAGGAGCAGCGGGCCCGGGTGCTCCCCCCGATGGCCTCCGGCGAGGTGGTCTGGGCGCAGGCCTGGTCGGAACCGGAGGCCGGCTCGGACCTGGCCTCCCTGCGGGCGAGGGCCGTGCGCACGGACGGCGGCTGGCGCCTGAGCGGCCAGAAGACATGGTCCTCGCGGGCCGCCTTCGCCGACCGCGCCTTCGGCCTGTTCCGCAGCGACCCGCACGCCGCGAAACCCCACCAGGGCCTGACGTATCTCATGTTCGGCCTGCGTGCCCCCGGCGTCACGGTCCGCCCGATCGCCCGCCTCGACGGCAAGCCGGCGTTCGCCGAGCTGTTCCTGAACGAGGTCTTCGTGCCCGACGGGGACGTGATCGGCCCACCCGGCCAGGGCTGGCGGATCGC
This sequence comes from Streptomyces sp. NPDC033136, assembly GCF_055578235.1. Classification (NCBI taxonomy): domain Bacteria; kingdom Bacillati; phylum Actinomycetota; class Actinomycetes; order Kitasatosporales; family Streptomycetaceae; genus Streptomyces; species Streptomyces sp. NPDC033136. The sequence continues at coordinate 214,598 of NZ_JBVIPD010000005.1, read as the reverse complement.
GATGTCGACAGCGGGCCATGAGCGGGGGCTGATGCTCCGCTCCCCCGGCCGTTTCCTCGCGGCCGCGCGCGGGCTGGAGGCGCTGTGGCGGGAGCGGGGCAGCCCGCTGTCCGCCCGGGACCGGGTGGCCGACGCCCTGATCGGCGCCCGCGCCTACCAGCTCTTCACGTACGCGGCCGCCTCCCGCTTCCTGGAGGGCGAGGCCGTCGGCCCGGAGTCGAGCCTGAACAAGGTCTTCTGGTCCGAGCTGGACATCGCGCTGCACGAGACAGCCCTCGACCTGCTCGGCCCCGAGGGCGAGAGGGCGGACACCGACTGGGCGCAGCGGTACGTCTTCGCACTCGCCGGCCCCCTCTACGCGGGCACGAACGAGATCCAGCGCGACATCATCGCCGAGCGCCTGCTCGGCCTGCCGAAGGGACGCCGCTGATGCGTTTCCTCCTGGACGCCGAGCAGCGCGCCTTCGCCGCCTCGCTGGACGCCCTGCTGACGGCGGCGGGCACCCAGGCGGTGGTCCGGGACTGGAGCCGGGGCGACCATGCGAGCGGGCGGGCCCTGTGGTCCCGTCTCGCGGAGGCGGGCGTGTTCGCGCTGGCGGTGCCGGAGGCCTACGAGGGGCTCGGCCCGCGGCCCGTCGAACTGGCCGTCGCCTTCGAGGAGCTGGGCCGCCACGTGGTGCCGGGCCCGCTGGTCGAGACGGTCACGGCGGCGGTGCTCCTCGCCGGGGCCGACCCGGGTCTCGCCGAGCGGCTGCTGCCGGCGCTGGCGTCCGGGGAGACGATGGCGACGGTGGCACCGCCGGGGCCGAACGGGCCCGCGCGGGAGCAACCACCGGACGGGACTGATGAACCGGGCTTGCCACCACCCCCGGACGGGACCGGTGAACCGAGCTCACCACCACCCCCGCACGAGACCGGTGAACCGAGCTCACCACCACCCCCGCAAGGGACGGTTGAACCAGGCTCACCACCACCCCCGCATGCCACCGATGAACCGGGCTCGCCACCCCCGCAAGGCTCCTACGCCCCGCAAATCCCCTACGCTCCGCACGGCCCCTACGCCCTGGACGGCGACGCCGCCACCCTCCGGCTCGCCCTCACCCCGGACGGCATCCGCCTCTCCCCCGGCCACGGCCCCGTCCGCCCCTCCCTCGACCCCGCCCGCCGCCTCACCCCCCTCACCCCCGGCGGCGAACTCCTCGGCGCCCCCACGGAACCGGCCCTCCTCTGGGCCCGCCTCGCCACCGCCGCCCAGGCCCTCGGCGTGGGCCTCGCGCTCCTCGACAGGACGGTCGGATACGTCGGGCAGCGCACGCAGTTCGGTGTCCCCGTCGGCTCGTTCCAGGCGGTCAAGCACCGGCTGGCCGACGCGAGGACCGCCCTCGGCTTCGCCCGGCCGCTGGTCCACGGCGCCGCGCTGACCCTGCGTCCGGCCGACGTCGCCGCCGCGAAGGCCGCCGCGTGCGAGGCGGCGTACGCCACCGCCCGTACCGCGCTGCAACTGCACGGCGCGATCGGCTACACCGCGGAGTACGGCCTGTCGCTGTGGCTGACCAAGGCCCGGGCCCTGCGCACGGCCTGGGGCGGCCCCGAGGAGTGCCGGGCCCTGGTCGTCAGTGCGGCTGGTGATCGCCGCTGGTGATCTCCCGGTACTCCTCCACCGTCGGCTTCTCGATGCGCGCGTCCGGCCCGAACATGGCCTTCGCGAGCCGGGCTCGCAGCCGCTCGGACCGCTTGACCCGGCGGCGGACACCGCCCTCGTCGACCTCGGGCCCGATCTCGTACGGCGGGTTCTGCTCGTGCTGCGTGAGGGTGAACAGCTGGGCCTGGGAAAGGGGCTCGTGCACCTCGATGTACTCGCCGTTCGGCAGCCGCTTGATCGTGCCCGTCTCCATGCCGTGCAGCACCTTGGCACGGTCACGGCGCTGCAGGCCCATGCAGATCTTCTTGGTGACGATGAAGGCGGCGACGGGCAGCACGAAGACGCCGATCCGCACGAACCAGGTGATCACGTTGATGGACAGGTGCAGATGGGTGGCGACGATGTCGTTGCCGCCGCCGATCAGCAGCACCGCGTACAGGGTCAGCCAGGCCACGCCCAGGCCGGTGCGGACGGGCGCGTTGCGCGGCCGGTCCAGGATGTGGTGCTCGCGCTTGTCGCCGGTGATCCACGCCTCGATGAAGGGGTAGACGCCGAGGGCGAGCAGGATCAGCGGGAAGAGCGAGAAGGGGATGAACACGCCCAGGGCGAGCGTGTGGCCCCAGAGGTTGATCTCCCATCCCGGCATCACCCGGATCAGGCCTTCGGAGAACCCGAGGTACCAGTCGGGCTGGGCGCCGGTGGTGACGAGGTCGGGCCGGTAGGGGCCGTAGGCCCACAGGGGGTTGATCTGGGCGATCGCGCCCATCACCGTCAGGACACCGAAGACGAGGAAGAAGAAGCCGCCCGCCTTGGCCATGTACACCGGCAGGAACGGCATCCCGACGACCGACCGCTCATCGCGTCCGGGCCCCGGGTACTGGGTGTGCTTGTGGTAGAAGACCAGGATCAGATGGGCGGCCACCAGGCCCAGCATGATCCCGGGCAGCAGCAGGATGTGGACGGGGTACAGCCGCGAGATGATGTCCTCACCCGGGAACTCCCCGCCGAAGAGGAAGAACGACAGGTACGTCCCGACGACCGGGATCGACAGGATCGCGCCCTGGGCGAAGCGGACGCCGGTGCCGGACAGCAGGTCGTCGGGGAGGGAGTAGCCGGTCAGGCCGGTGATGATGCCGAGCATCAGCAGGGTCCAGCCGAAGACCCAGTTGAGCTCGCGGGGCTTGCGGAAGGCGCCCGTGAAGAACACCCGCATCATGTGCACCAGCATGCCGGCGACGAAGACCAGCGCCGCCCAGTGGTGGATCTGCCGGATCAGCAGCCCGCCGCGCACGTCGAAGCTGATCTCCAGGGTGGACTCGAACGCCCTGGACATGAGCACGCCGTTGAGCTCCGTGTAGGACCCCTGGTACACGACCTCCTGCATGCTCGGTTCGAAGAACAGCGTGAGGTAGACGCCGGTGAGGATCAGGACGACGAAGCTGTAGAGGGTGACCTCGCCCAGCATGAAGGACCAGTGGTCCGGGAACACCTTGCGCATGTTGGCCTTGGCCAGCGCGAGGAGCCCGAGCCGTCCGTCCGCCCAGTCGGCGAGCTGCTCGCCCTTGCCGGCGGGAGGTCTCCGGCGAGCGGAGTCCGTCCCGTACGCCCGTCGTGCGCCGTCGTCGCCCATACGTCGTCGCCTCCCCGTCGGATCCTTCCCAGCGTGGCACGGTGCCGCCGCGGCGCAAACGGGGCGTGGGGGCGACTGGGCCAAGGGGCGGGCGGTTGGGCCGAGGGGGCGAGCCGGGCGGCTCGGACGGACTAGGCCGACCGCACGATCCCCTGGGCCCTGGCGGCCACGAGCCACTTCGGGAACTCGCCCACCAGCCGGTCGTACAGCTCGGCGTCCGGCACCTTCCGCGGATCCTCACCCGCGTGGAAGAACCCGGCGTTGTCGACGGCCCGCTTGTCCGGCACGGCCAGCTCGTCCAGCTTGCGCAGGAAGTCGAACTGCTTGCTGCGGGGGTCTCCGAAGCCGATGAACTGCCAGAACAGCGGCAGCTTCGCCGCCTTGCACAGATACCGCTCCGCGGCGAGCTTGCTGAGGGGCCCGCCGTCGGTCTGGAAGACCACCAGGGCGGGCTCGGCCGCCCCGCTGTCCAGGTAGTGGTCGATGACGGCGTCCATCGCCAGGTGGTAGCTGGTCTTCCCCATGTGCCCGAGCCCCGCCACGATCCGGTCGATCCGCCCCTGGTGGCCGGCCAGGGCGATCTCGGTCTCGGCGTCGATGTCCGTGGAGAAGAACACGACCGGCACGGTCCCGTCGTCATCGAGGTGTGCCGACAGCCCGAGCACCCGGTCGGCCAGCGCCTGCACGCTGCCGTCCTTGTAGTACGGCCTCATCGAGCCGGAGTAGTCGACCACGAGGTAGACCGCGGCCCGCAGCCCGTCCAGCCCGTGCTTCGTGAGGGAGACCCCGGCGCTCTTGTAGAGATCCACCAGCGCGGGAGCGGTCTCCTGAACCTTGCTCAGACTGATCGCGGCCATGGCGCCCATCCTCCCACCCCCGGGAGCCACGGGAGTCCACACCGGAAGGCCGGTGCCGGGGCTCTCAGCCCTCGGCGACCACCCCGTCGCTCAGTTCCAGCACTCGGTCGGCGAGGCCGAGGAGTTGGGGGTCGTGGGTGGCGACGAGGGCCGTGACGCCCTCGCTGCGGACCACGGCCCGCAGCAGTTCCATCACCGCCAGGCCGGTCGCGGCGTCGAGCTGGCCGGTCGGCTCGTCGGCGAGCAGCAGGGCCGGGCGGTTGGCGAGGGCCCGGGCGATGGCGACTCGCTGCTGCTGTCCGCCGGAGAGCTCGGCGGGCCGCTGCGTCTCGTGGCCGGCGAGGCCGACCAGGGCCAGGAGCAGCGCCACCCGCTCCTCGCGTTCGCGCGGCTCGGCCCGGCGCAGTCGCAGTGGCACGCCCACGTTCTCGGCGGCGGTGAGGATGGGAATGAGCCCGAAGGACTGGAAGACGAAACCGATCCGGTCGCGGCGCAGCTCCAGCAGCTCGCTCCCGCTCAGCGCCGACAGGTCCGTGCCGCCCACGACGACACGGCCGCTCTGCGGGGAGTCGAGGCCACCGATCAGATGGAGCAGCGTCGACTTGCCGGAGCCCGAACGGCCTTTGAGGGCGACCAGTTCACCGCGCCGGACAGCGAAAGAGGCCCCGCGCAGCGCGTGCACGGCCGCGGCTCCCGTGCCGTAGGAGTGGTGCAGGTCCGCCACCCGCAGCATCGGCTCGTCGGACGCGTCGTCGGCGAGGGCGGCACCGGACCCCGGACTGGTGTTCTCGGTCATCACCGCATCCCATACGGAACCGGTCGGGAAGGTCAAGAGCGGAGCAGCCCGCGTTCGAACACACGTGCCGGGTAGTCAACTCCGTGATATGCATGCCGGGTTGGAACAACAGTGGCTCGGCCGTCGGGTGGGGGAAGAGTGACCGGCTTACTGCTGCTGCGTCTGCGTGCGCACCGGCTGCTCCTCACGACCGCCCTGCTCGCCGTGCTGCTGACCACCTCGGTGCTCGCCGCCCTCACGGCCTACTCCGACTCCGTCGGGCACGCGGCGCTGCGCGGCACCCTGAGCGGCCGGGCCGCGGCCTCCGCGTCCCTGGTCGTCGAGGCGGATGTGCCCCGGGAGCGGCGGGACGCGGCACAGCGGGCCGTGGTGCGCGGGGCGCGGGAGGCGTTCGGCGGGCTGCCGGTGACCGTGCGGAGGCTGGAGCGGTCCGGGCCGTACGCGCTGCCCCGTTCCCTCCGGGACGCCGACGCCCGCGCCGGGCAGCCGGGTCTCACGCATGTCGCCGCGCTCGACCGGTCCCGGATCAGGCTGGTCTCGGGCACCCTGCCGGGGCCGGCCCCGGCCGCCCGCGGCGCCGCCGTGCCCGTCGCCCTGCCCGAGGCGGCCGCCGGAAGGCTGAAGCTGCGGCCCGGAACGCACCTCACGCTCACCGACCGGCTGGGCGGCGAACCCCTCCGGGTACGGGTGACCGGCGTGTACCGGGCGGCCGACAGCTCTGATCCCTACTGGCAGGCGGACGCCCTCGGCGGCCAGGGCGTCCGCACGGTCGACTTCACCACGTACGGGCCGCTGCTGGCGGACACCTCGGTGTTCGCCTCCGGCCGCACCTCCGAGGACGGCACCGGCTGGGTGGCGACGGCCGACTACCGGACCTTCACCACCGACGGCATCGGCACCCTCCGCGAGGCGGCCGTACGCGCGGCCGGGGCGCTGCGCGAGGACGCGGCGCTCGGGGGAGGCGCGGACGTACGGACCGGGCTGCCCGAGGTGCTCGACCGGACCGGGCGGGCCCTGCTGGTGTCCCGGTCCACGCTGATGATCGTCTCCGTGCAGCTGGTGCTGCTCGCCGGGTACGCGCTGCTGCTGGTGGCCCGGCTGCTGGACGCCGAACGGGCGGGCGAGACCGAGCTGCTGCGGGCCAGGGGCGGATCGCGCGGCCGGATCGCGGGGCTCGCCGCGCTGGAGGCGATGCTGCTGGCGGTGCCCGCCGCGCTCGGTGCCGTGCTGCTGTCCGGCCCGCTGGCCCGGCTGCTGGCCCGGTGGTCCTCGCTCGACCGGATCGGGCTGCGGCTCGACGACGCCCCGGCGGGCCGGGTCTGGCTGGTCGCGGGCGGAGTGGCAGTGGCGTGCGCGGTGGCGGTCGTGGCGCCCGCGCTGGCGGCGACGGCGGGCGCCACGATGCGGCTGCGTCGGGTCCGTGCCGCGACGGCGGCCACGCCCGTGCGCGCCGGGGCCGATGTCGGGCTGCTGCTGATCGCGGGCATGGCGTACTGGCAGCTGGCACGGCAGACCGGCGCGACCGGCGGCGGCGTGCTCAGCCGGGACCGCGCCGGAGAGCTGGGCATCGATCCGCTGCTGGTCGCGGCGCCCGCGCTGGCGTTGCTGGCGGGCACTGTGCTGACGCTGCGTCTGCTGCCGTTCGCGGCCCGGCTCGCGGAGCGGCGGTCCGCGAGCGGGCGGGGGCTGCCGGCGGCGCTGGCGGGCTGGCAGTTCAGCCGGCGCCCGCTGCGCGGGGCGGGCCCGGTGCTGCTGCTGGTCATCGCCGTGGCGACCGGGATGCTGGCGATCGGGCACGGCGCGTCCTGGGACCGGTCACAGGACGACCAGGCCGACTTCAGGACGGGCGCCGCCGTACGGGTCCTCGACCACAGACCGGGCAGCCCCGGGCAGTCCGGTCTCTACGCCGCGCTGCCCGGGGCCCGGGACGTCGCTCCGGCGCACCGCGCCGCCCTGGGCCTCTCCGGCGACCGCGAGGCGACGGTCCTCGCCCTGGACACGGCCCGCGCCGGGGAGGGCATGCTGATGCGTGGCGATCTCGCCGACGAGGCCCCGGCGAAGCTGTTGCGGGCCCTGGCACCGCCCGCGCGGGACGAGGACCGGGCCGTACGGCTGCCCGACGGCACCCGGCGGCTCGCCCTCGACGTGCGGATCACCGATGTGCGGGCTCGGACGGGACGCTCCCCCTCCGGCCGCGCACCCCTGCTCACGGTGGTCATCGAGGACCGGTACGGCATCGCGTACCGGCTGGGCGCCGGGAGCGTCCCGGTGGACGGCCGGGTGCACCGGACCACGCTCGACCTGGACGTGACGGCGTCGGGCCGCCGGGCCGACCCGGCCGGGCCGTTGCGGCTGACCGGACTGCAGCTCGACGACACCTCCCCCGTCGGCCGCCCCGAACAGCACCGGCTCACCGTCGAACGTCTGCTCGCCACCGGCCGTGACGGCTCCGCGCGCACCGTCCCGGCGCCCGCCGTGACGCGCTGGCAGGGCGGCCGGACCGTGACGGAGAACGGCGAAGTCGTCGCCCGTACGGCCGTGAAGCCCGCCGCGCCGGGGACCGCGCCGCTGACCGTGTCGTACGGCACCGGTGCCGACGCCGACGGGAGCACCGGCACCGCGCCGGTCTACACCCTGCGCGTCGCCACCGCCGGGGACGGGGCCGGGGCGTCGCGGAGCCTTCCCGCCGTCGCCACCCGGGACTTCCTGCGGGCGGCGGGGGCCGCGCCCGGCGACACCGTCGACGTGCCGCTGTCCGGGGAGCAGCTGCGGGTGCGGATCGTACGGTCGGTCGAGGAGCTGCCGACGACCGCCACCGGCCTGGACGGGGAAACCGTGGACGGCGGGGCACTGCTGCTCGATCTGCGGGCCGTCGACGCCGTCCTGGCGCGGCGGGCCAGTGCGCCGCTCACCCCCACCGAGTGGTGGGTGAGCGCGGTCCCCGGCAAGACCGCCGAGGTCGCCGCCGCGCTGCGGGCGCGCCCCGACCTCGCACCGCAGCAGGTGCTGGTGCGGGACGAGACCGCGTCCGAGCTGCTGCGGGATCCGCTCGGCGCCGGACCGCGGTCGGCGCTGACGGCGGTGGCGGTGGCCGCCGCGGCCCTCGCCGCCGGGGGTTTCGCGGTGAGTGCCGCCGGTGCGCGGCGGGAGCGATCCGCGGAGTTCGCGGTGCTGCGCGCCCTGGGCACACCGCGGCGGGATCTCGCCCGGCTGGTCGCGACGGAGCAGAGCCTGCTCATCGGCGCCGGTCTGCTCGCGGGGCTCGGGCTCGGCACCGTGCTGACCCGGGCGGTCGTCCCGCTGATCGTGCTGACCTCCGATGCCGCCCGGCCGGTCCCGCCCGTCCTCGTCGAACTGCCGGTGGCCCGGGTGGCCCTGCTCCTCGCGGGGGTGGCCGCTCCGCTCCTGCTGATCACCGTCGCGTCGGCGCTGCGCCGTGCCGAGCCGGCGGTCGCGCTCCGCCATCAGGGGGAGGGCTGAGATGCCGCCGAACGCACAGGACGCGCCCTGGGTGCGGACCCGGCTGCGGACCGCGCCGGTGTCCACCGTCGTCTTCGGTGTGCTGGTGCTGGTCACGGCGTTCCTCGCGGCCGTCCTGCCCCGGGCCGTCGAGGCGTACGGGACGGACGGGCTGCGCGCGGCCGTCGCCGAAGCCTCTCCCGAGTCCACCGTGCTGGAGCTGAAGGCGCCGCCGCCCGGTCTCGAACAGCCGGACCAGGCCCGTGCGGACGCGGTGCGGCCAGAGGCGCTCGCGGCGGTCGACGGCACGGCGCGGGCGCTGCTGCCCCGGCCGCTGCGGGCGGATCCTGCCCAGTCGGCGTACGGGGTGCGGACCGGGAGGAGCCTGGAAGCGCAGGACCCGTCCCTGCCGCGGCCCGACGGGCTGCCGCCCCGGTTCACCCTGCTCGCGCAGTCGGGAGTGGCCGGCCACGCCACGGTGCGGGAAGGCCGGCTGCCCACCGCGGGCACGCCGGTGACCGTGGACACCAGGGTGGTGGAAGGCGCCGTGACCACCGAGACCGCCCGCACGCTGCGTCTGCGGGCCGGCTCCACGCTCACGCTGGCCGGCTTCCTGGACGGACCGCTGACCGTACGGATCACCGGCATCCTCCAGCCCCGGCATCCGCAGCGGAGCTACTGGGCCGCGGAACCGGTCCTGCGCAGCCCGGCCCTGACCTCCACCAGCAGCCGTCCGCCGATGCTCTACTGGGAGGCGGGCGTCCTGCTGGCGCCGGGGGCCGCACCGGCGCTGCTCGGCGGCCAGGGCGAGCCGGAGAAGTACTGGCGGTTCGCGCCCGCGACCGGGCGGCTCACCGCGGGGGACAGCTCGGAGATCGTCGACGCGGTCGCGTCCGTCGAGGACGGGCCGGGGCTGGTACGGATGCGCGGGGCCGCCGGTCCCACGGCGCAGCTGTCCACCGGCCTGGAGCAGGTCGTCGGCTCCTACACGAAGACCCGGGACGCGATCACGCCCGTGGTCGCGGTCGCGGCCTTCGGGATCGCCGCGGTCGCCGTCGTCGTCCTGGTCATGAGCGGTGCTCTGGCCGCCGCCCGCCGCGACGCCGAAGTCGCCCTGCTGCGGGCCCGGGGCGGCTCCCTGCGCGGTATCGCCGGGCGGCTGCTGGCCGAGACCGCGGTGCCGGCGGTGCCCGCGGCGGCCTGCGGTCTGCTGCTCGCCGTGCTCGTCGTGGACGGGGGCCAGCCGCTGCCCGCCGTACTCGGGGCGGGCGCCGTGGCGCTGCTCGCCTGTGCCGTGCTGCCGGTGCGCGCGGTCGTGGCGCATCGCAGGCCGCGGGCGCACCGGGAGCGCGACGACCTCGCCCACGCCGGGCCCGGCGGGCGCCGCACGGTCGCCGAACTGACCGTGCTGGTGCTGGCCGTCGGCTCGGTGGCGGCGCTGCGCCGCCGCGGGACGGACGGGGCCGGCGATCTGCTGGTGAGCGCCGCCCCGGTGCTCGTCGGGCTGGTCGCCGCGCTGGTCCTCGTACGGTTGTCCCCGCTGCCCCTGCGGTGGGCCGCCGGCCCGGCCGGGCGGCTGCGCGGCGTGGTCGGGTTCCTGTCACTGGCCCGCGCGGGCCGCTCACCGGCCGCGGTCGCCACACTGCCCCTGCTCGCCCTGCTGACGGCCCTGACGACGGCCGCGTTCGGGGGGTCCGTGCTGGCGGGCGTGGCGGACGCCCGGGACCGGGCCGCGCTGCTGGAGACGGGCGCGGACGTGCGGATGGAAACCACCGACGGCACCGCGCTCCCGGCGGGGCTGGCACGGGCGGTACGGGACGTGGGGGGCGTACGGCAGGTCACGGCCGTGGGATTCGAGTTCGCCGCGGAGCGCGCGGACGACGAGAGGCGGTCGCTGACCGTGGTCGGTGTCGAGCCGGGGACCTACGCGGAGTTGGCCCGGCAGATGGGTCTCGGGGGCTTCGCGGCCGACCGGTTGGGGGCCGGGGGCGGGGTGCTGGACGCCGTCGCCTCCCCCGGCGTCGCCGAGCGGCTCGGGCGGGCGCCGCGCCGGATCGTGACGGACGGCGGAGCGGTCACGGTGCGGATCACCGCCGTGCGCCCCCGCACCCCGGCCGTCCCCGAGGGCGACTTCCTGCTGGTCGACGCTGCGGGCCTGCGGGGCTCCGGCGGTCCCTCGACGCTGCTGGCGTCCGGTGCCGGGCTCGACGCGCAGGCGCTGCGGGCTGCCGTGCGCGGCGCCGGGCCGGACCTCTCCGTGACACTGCGCGGCGAGGTACGCGCGGCGCTGTCCGACTCTCCGTTGCAGGCGGGCGCCGAACGGATCTACGGCTGGGCCGTCCTCGCGGGAGCGGGCTACGCCGTGCTCGCCCTGGTGCTCGACCTGCTGCGGACCGCGCCGGAACGGGCGGCGCTGGTGGCCCGGCTGCGCACCCTGGGTCTGACGTCCCGCCAGGGGCGCCATCTGCTCGGCTTGGAGGCGCTGCCCCTGGCGGTGCTCGCGGCCGGCGGGGGCATGGCTGTCGGCTGGGCCACGGTACGGCTGCTCGCCCCCGGCATCGATCTGGACCAGCTCGCCCTGGCCGGCGCGTCCGGTGTCACGGCGCCGCGGGGTGCCGCGCTGCGGGCCGACCTGTGGTCACTGACCCTGCCGGCCGCGGGCGCGGTGCTGCTGGCGGGGGCGGCCGCCGTCGCGCAGGCCTGGTGGGCGGGACGCCGTTCACCCCTCACTCACCTCAGGGCAGGAGACTTGCGATGAGCGGTACGACGGAGTCGCTCGCGGAGCTGGAGCGGCGGGCGGCGCGGCACCGCGACCGGCCCGCGTACGGGCATGACGCCCTGATCGCCTGCGACCGGCTGGTGCGGATCTTCGCGAAGCGCGGTGGTGGGGACGCCGTGGAGGTGCAGGCGCTCCAGGGGCTCGATCTCCTGGTGCGGGAGGGCGAGTTGATGGCCTTGGTGGGGGCGTCCGGCAGCGGCAAGTCGACGTTGATGAACATCCTCGCGGGCCTGGACGCCCCCACCGCGGGCACCGCGAGGGTCGCGGGCCGTGATCTGCTGGCGATGGACGCGAAGGGGCGGTTGCGGTACCGGCGTGAGGTGGTCGGATTTGTCTGGCAGCAGACGGCACGCAATCTGCTGCCCTACCTGACGGCGGCCCAGAACGTCGACCTGCCCATACGGCTGGCGGGCGGCTCGCGTGGGAAACGGGCCGGACGGGCGGACGACCTGCTGTCCCTGCTCGGCGTCGCCGACTGCCGGGACCGGCGTCCGCAGCAGATGTCCGGCGGTCAGCAGCAGCGCGTCGCGATCGCCGTCGCCCTGGCCAACTCCCCCGCCGTACTGCTCGCCGACGAGCCGACCGGCGAGCTGGACTCGGCGACCGGGCAGCAGGTCTTCGCGGCGTTCCGCCGGGTCAACGAGGAGCTGGGCACGACCGTCGTCGTCGTCACGCACGACCAGGCGGTAGCCGGCGAGGTCCGCCGCACGGTCGCGATCCGCGACGGCCGTACCTCGACGGAGGTGCTGCGCCGCACGGAGGTCGACGAGGCGGGCGAGGAGGCCCTGGTGGCCCGTGAGTACGCGATGCTCGACCGCGCGGGCCGCCTCCAGCTGCCGGCCGAGTACACGAGAGCACTGGGCATGCGGGACCGGGTGCTGCTGGGGCTGGAGGAGGACCACATTCAGGTGCGGCCGGACAGGAACGGGAGCGGGAGCGGCTGAGGACATGCGAGCGCCGGCGGGGTGGCTGGGCCAAGGGAGGTCACCGGCGCGGGAGCGGGCTCCTGGACCTTGCTCAGACTGATCGCGGCCATGCGTGTTCCCCTGGGGTCACCGGACGCGATGCCGAAAGTACGCCCCATGCGACCTGCCGGTGGACGTGTGCGGACGCTGGCGTACGCTTACGCGCCCCTGGACCGGCGCCGCGCGCCGGTGCGGGCGGGGGCGTGTGCCGGCCGCTGGTGCTCCAGGCGGCCGGGACGGCGGGGAACGTGAGGGAGCTGACAGGCAGGGTGATCCCAGTGAATCGTGCTGGTGTGGCGTTCTTCGTCGCCGTTCCCGTGGTCGCCACGGCGGCCTACTTCCTCGTACCCGCGGATTCCGCCGAGCCCACGGCGAAGCCCGCCGTGTCCGCCGCCCAGGCGGCCCGGGACGAGGCCAAGGACCGGGCCGAGAAGGAGCGGGCGGAGGACGACAAGGTGATCGCCGGGCTGCCCGCGGGCCTGGCCGCCCCGGAGAAGAAGGAACTGGCGCAGCAGATCGTGGCGAGCGCCCACCAGTCGACACTGAACTGGCGCGCCCTCTACGGCTCGATCGAGGACCTGGAGGACGGGCGGGGCTACACCGCCGGGATCGCCGGCTTCTGCACCGGCACCCACGACCTGCTCGCCCTTGTCGAGCGCTACACCGAAACCCACCCGGACAACGGCCTGGCCCGCTACCTGCCGGCCCTGCGCGAGGTCGACGGCACGGACTCCCACGAGGGCCTGGACCCCGGCTTCACCGCGGCCTGGAAGGCGGAGGCGAAGCTCCCGGCCTTCCGCAGGGCCCAGGACGAGCACCGTGACCGTGTCTCCTTCGACCCGGCGGTCCGCCTCGCCAAGCTGGACGGCCTGGGCACGCTCGGCCAGTTCGTCTACTACGACGCTCTGATCTTCCACGGTCCCGACTCCGGCCCCGAGGGCTTCTACGGCGTGCGCGAACGCACGCTGCGCGTGGCGGACACGCCGGCCGAGGGCGGCAGTGAGAAGGCGTACCTGGACGCCTTCCTCGACGTCCGCCGCACCGCCATGGCCACCGAGCGCCCCGGCGCGGACACGAGCCGCGTCGACACCGCCCAGCGCCGCTTCCTGAACGAGGGCAACCTGCGTCTGGAGACGCCGCTGGAGTGGGCCGTCTACGGGGACACGTACAAGGTGCCATGACCAGGACCCGTACAGGGTGTCGTCGTACCGGGGGAAAACGGCGGCGCCTGCCCGTTCGTCCGGTCGGGGACAAGGGGGCAGGCGCCGTCTCGGGGGGTCTGGGAGGGGAGCCCTCTCAGATATCCCGCCCGTACGCCTTTGTACGGGTTGTCTGTGCGTGACCGTCAGGTCAGTTCGTCACCGGGCTCAGACCATCAGCGCGCGGTCCGTCGGGCCGATCGGCGCCGGCAGCTCGCTGTTGCCCGTGAGGTGGCGGTCCACACCGCGCGCCGCCGAGCGGCCCTCCGCGATCGCCCAGACGATGAGTGACTGGCCGCGGCCCGCGTCCCCGGCGACGAACACGCCCGGCACGTTGGTCTGGAAGTCGGCGTCGCGGGCGATGTTGCCGCGCTCGTCGAGCTCCAGGCCGAACTGGTCCACGAGGCCGTTGTCGCGGTCGGTGCCCGTGAAGCCCATGGCCAGCGTGACCAGCTGGGCGGGGATCTTGCGCTCGGTGCCCGGCTTCGGGGTCAGCCTGCCGTCGATGAACTCCACCTCGGTGAGGTGCAGCCACTGGACGTTGCCCTCCTCGTCGCCCTCGAAGTGGGTCGTCGAGACCGCGTAGACGCGCTCGCCGCCCTCCTCGTGGGCCGAGGTGACCTTGTAGAGCATGGGGAAGGTCGGCCAGGGCTGGCTGATCGGGTGCCGCTCCTCGCCCGGGCGGGGCATGATCTCCAGCTGCGTGACGGAGGCCGCGCCCTGGCGGTGGGCGGTGCCCACGCAGTCCGCGCCGGTGTCACCGCCGCCGATGACCACGACGTGCTTGCCCTCGGCGGAGATCGGAGTGGTGACGTAGTCGCCCTCCTGCACCTTGTTGGCCAGCGGCAGGTACTCCATGGCCTGGTAGATGCCCTTGAGTTCGCGGCCCGGCACCGGCAGGTCGCGGGCCGTGGTCGCGCCGACGGCCAGGACGACCGCGTCGTAGCGCTTCTTCAGGTCCGTGGCCTTCAGGTCGCGGCCGATCTCGACGCCCGTGCGGAAGCGGGTGCCCTCCGCGCGCATCTGCTCGATGCGGCGGTTGATGTGCCGCTTCTCCATCTTGAACTCGGGGATGCCGTAGCGGAGGAGGCCTCCGACGCGGTCCGCGCGCTCGTAGACGGCGACGGTGTGGCCGGCGCGGGTCAGTTGCTGGGCGGCGGCGAGGCCCGCCGGGCCCGAGCCGACGACCGCGACGGTCTTGCCGGACAGGCGCTCCGGGATCTGCGGGGCGACGTCCCCGGTCTCCCACGCCTTGTCGATGATCGAGACCTCGACGTTCTTGATGGTGACCGGCGGCTGGTTGATGCCGAGCACACACGCGGCCTCACACGGAGCGGGGCACAGACGGCCCGTGAACTCCGGGAAGTTGTTGGTCGCGTGCAGCCGCTCCGAGGCGGCGGCCCAGTCCTCGCGGTAGGCGTAGTCGTTCCACTCGGGGATCAGGTTCCCCAGCGGGCAGCCGTTGTGGCAGAACGGGATGCCGCAGTCCATGCAGCGGCTGGCCTGCTTGCTGATGATGGGCAGCAGGGAGCCGGGGACGTAGACCTCGTTCCAGTCCTTGACGCGCTCCTCGACGGGGCGGGACCTGGCGACCTCGCGGCCGTGGTTCAGAAAGCCCTTCGGGTCAGCCATTGATCGCCGCCTCCATCATCTTCTCGTGGGTCTCGGTCTCGGAGAGACCGGCTCGCTCGGCGGCGTCCTTGGCGGCGAGCACTGCCTGGTACGTGCTGGGGATGATCTTGCTGAAGCGCTCGACGGCTGTGTCCCACTCGGCCAGGAGCTTCTCGGCGACGGTCGAGCCCGTCTCCTCCTGGTGGCGGCGGACCACGTCGTGCAGCCACTGCTTGTCGGTGTCGTCCAGCGCCTGAACGGCGTCCAGGTTGCCGACATTGACGTTGTCCCGGTCGAGGTCGATCACGTAGGCGATACCGCCGGACATGCCGGCCGCGAAGTTGCGGCCCGTCTCGCCGAGGACCACCGCGTGGCCTCCGGTCATGTACTCGCAGCCGTGGTCGCCCACGCCCTCGGAGACGACCGTCGCGCCGGAGTTGCGGACGCAGAAGCGTTCGCCGACCTTGCCCCGCAGGAATATCTCGCCGCCGGTGGCGCCGTAGCCGATGGTGTTGCCGGCGATGACGCTGAACTCGGCGAGGTGGTCGGCCGCGCGGTCCGGGCGGACGACGATCCGGCCGCCGGAGAGGCCCTTGCCGACGTAGTCGTTGGCGTCGCCCTCCAGGCGCAGCGTGACACCGCGCGGCACGAACGCGCCGAAGGACTGGCCGGCGGAGCCGGTGAAGGTGATGTCGATGGTGTCGTCGGGCAGACCCGCGCCACCGAACTTCTTCGTCACCTCGTGGCCGAGCATGGTGCCGACCGTGCGGTTGATGTTGCGGATGGCGACCTGGGCGCGCACCGGGTGGGCGTCGTTGGCGCCGGCGGCGGCGAGCGCGTCGGCGGCGAGCTTGATGAGCTCGTTGTCGAGCGCCTTCTCCAGGCCGTGGTCCTGCGCGATCAGCTGGTGGCGCACCGCGCCCTCGGGCAGCTCGGGCACGTGGAACAGTGGTGCCAGGTCCAGGCCCTGCGCCTTCCAGTGGTCGACGGCGCGGGTGACGTCGAGGGTCTCGGCGTGACCGACGGCCTCCTCGAGGGAGCGGAAGCCCAGCTCGGCGAGGATCTCGCGGACCTCTTCGGCGATGTACTGGAAGAAGTTCACGACGTACTCGGCCTTGCCGTTGTACCGCTCGCGCAGGACCGGGTTCTGCGTGGCGATGCCGACCGGGCAGGTGTCCAGGTGGCAGACGCGCATCATGACGCAGCCGGAGACGACGAGCGGCGCGGTCGCGAAACCGAACTCCTCGGCGCCGAGCAGCGCGGCGATGACCACGTCACGGCCGGTCTTCAGCTGGCCGTCGGTCTGCACGACGATGCGGTCGCGCAGGCCGTTGAGCAGCAGCGTCTGCTGGGTCTCGGCGAGGCCGAGCTCCCAGGGGCCGCCGGCGTGCTTCAGCGAGGTGAGCGGCGAGGCGCCCGTACCGCCGTCGTGGCCGGAGATGAGCACGACGTCCGCGTGCGCCTTGGAGACACCCGCGGCGACCGTGCCGACGCCGACCTCGGAGACCAGCTTGACGTGAATCCGCGCCTGCGGGTTCGCGTTCTTCAGGTCGTGGATCAGCTGGGCCAGGTCCTCGATGGAGTAGATGTCGTGGTGCGGGGGCGGCGAGATGAGCCCGACGCCCGGCGTCGAGTGACGCGTCTTGGCGACC
Source organism: Streptomyces sp. NPDC033136 (assembly GCF_055578235.1). Taxonomy (NCBI): domain Bacteria; kingdom Bacillati; phylum Actinomycetota; class Actinomycetes; order Kitasatosporales; family Streptomycetaceae; genus Streptomyces; species Streptomyces sp. NPDC033136. The sequence continues at coordinate 198,009 of NZ_JBVIPD010000005.1, read as the reverse complement.
CACGGGTAGACCTTGTGGCCGGGCAGCTGGCCGCCCTCGCCGGGCTTGGCGCCCTGGGCCATCTTGATCTGGATGTCGTCGGAGTTGACCAGGTACTCGGAGGTCACACCGAAGCGGCCGGAGGCGACCTGCTTGATGGACGACCGGCGGGCCGGGTCGTACAGGCGCTCCGGGTCCTCGCCGCCCTCACCGGTGTTGGACTTGCCGCCCAGCTGGTTCATGGCGATGGCGAGGGTCTCGTGCGCCTCCTGGGAGATGGAGCCGTACGACATGGCGCCCGTCGAGAACCGCTTGACGATCTCGGAGACCGGCTCGACCTCGTCGATGGAGATCGGCTGGCGGTCCGACTTGAAGCCGAAGAGCCCGCGGAGCGTCATCAGCCGCTCGGACTGCTCGTTCACGCGCTCGGTGTACTTCTTGAAGATGTCGTAGCGGCCGGAGCGCGTGGAGTGCTGGAGGCGGAAGACCGTCTCCGGGTCGAACAGGTGCGGCTCGCCCTCGCGGCGCCACTGGTACTCGCCGCCTATGTCCAGCGCGCGGTGCGCCGGGGCGATGCCGGAGGCCGGGTAGGCCTTGGCGTGGCGGGCGGCGACCTCCTTGGCGATGACGTCGATGCCGACGCCGCCGATCTTGGTGGCCGTGCCGTTGAAGTACTTCCCGACGAAGGTCTCGTCGAGGCCGACGGCCTCGAAGACCTGGGCGCCGCGGTAGGAGGCGACGGTCGAGATGCCCATCTTGGACATGACCTTCAGCACGCCCTTGCCGAGGGCGTAGATGAGGTTGCGGATGGCCTGCTCGGGCTCGATGCCCGGCAGGAAGGTGCCGGCGCGGACCAGGTCCTCGACGGACTCCATCGCCAGGTACGGGTTGACGGCGGCGGCGCCGTAGCCGATGAGCAGGGCGACGTGGTGGACCTCGCGGACGTCCCCGGCCTCGACCAGCAGGCCCACCTGGGTGCGCTGCTTGGTGCGGATGAGGTGGTGGTGGACGGCCGCGGTGAGCAGCAGCGACGGGATCGGCGCGTGCTCGGCGTCCGAGTGGCGGTCCGAGAGGACGATCAGCCGGGCGCCGTTGCCGATGGCGGCGTCGGCCTCGGCGCAGATCTCCTCGATGCGCGCGGCCAGCGCGTCACCGCCGCCGTGCACCCGGTACAGGCCGGACAGCGTCGCGGCCTTGAAGCCGGGCATGTCGCCGTCGGCGTTGATGTGGATGAGCTTGGCCAGCTCGTCGTTGTCGATGACCGGGAAGGGCAGCAGGACGCTGCGGCAGGACGCGGCCGACGGCTCCAGCAGGTTGCCCTGCGGGCCCAGCGACGAGCGCAGGGAGGTGACCAGCTCCTCGCGGATGGCGTCCAGCGGAGGGTTGGTGACCTGCGCGAACAGCTGGGTGAAGTAGTCGAACAGCAGCCGCGGGCGGTCGGAGAGCGCGGCGATGGGCGAGTCGGTGCCCATGGAGCCGATCGGCTCGGCACCGGCCTTGGCCATCGGCGCGAGGATGACGCGCAGCTCCTCCTCGGTGTAGCCGAAGGTCTGCTGGCGGCGGGTGACCGAGGCGTGGGTGTGCACGATGTGCTCGCGCTCGGGCAGGTCGGACAGCTCGATCTCGCCGGCCTCGACCCACTCGGCGTAGGGGTGCTCGGCGGCGAGCTGCGCCTTGATCTCGTCGTCCTCGATGATGCGGTGCTCGGCGGTGTCCACGAGGAACATGCGGCCGGGCTGGAGGCGGCCCTTGCGGACGACCTTGGCCGGGTCGATGTCCAGGACGCCGACCTCGGAGCCGAGGACGACGAGGCCGTCGTCGGTGACCCAGTAGCGGCCGGGGCGCAGGCCGTTGCGGTCGAGGACCGCGCCGACCTGGGTGCCGTCGGTGAAGGTGACACAGGCCGGGCCGTCCCAGGGCTCCATCATCGTGGAGTGGAACTGGTAGAAGGCGCGCCGGGTCGGGTCCATGGAGTCGTGGTTCTCCCACGCCTCCGGGATCATCATCAGCACGGAGTGCGGCAGCGAACGGCCGCCCAGGTGCAGCAGTTCCAGGACCTCGTCGAAGGAGGCGGAGTCGGAGGCGTCCGGCGTGCAGACCGGGAAGATCCGCTCGATGGCCTTGTCGTCGGAGCCGCTGTGTCCATGGTCGGCAGAGCCGAACAAGTCCGAGACGAGCTGCGACTCGCGGGCCACCATCCAGTTGCGGTTGCCCTTGACGGTGTTGATCTCACCGTTGTGCGCGACGAAGCGGTAGGGGTGTGCCAGCGGCCACGACGGGAACGTGTTCGTGGAGAACCGGGAGTGCACGAGCGCGACCGCGGAGGCGAAGCGGCGGTCGGACAGGTCCGGGAAGAAAGGCTCGAGCTGGCCGGTGGTCAGCATGCCCTTGTAGACGATGGTCCGCGCGGACAGTGACGGGAAGTACACGCCGGCCTCGCGCTCGGCGCGCTTGCGCAGCACGAAGGCCTTGCGGTCGAGGTCGATGCCCGTCGCGGGCACGGCCGCGCCGTCGCTGACGAAGATCTGACGGAAGACCGGCATGGTCGACCGGGCGGTGGCACCCAGCAGTTGGGGAGCGACCGGCACCTCGCGCCAGCCGAGGACGGTCAGGCCCTCGTCGGACGCGATCGCCTCGATCTGTGAGACGGCCTCGTCGGCGGCGTCTTCCGGCAGGAAGGCGATGCCGACCGCGTATCCGCCGGCCGCGGGCAGCTCGAATCCGGCCACGTCACGGAAGAAGGCGTCCGGGACCTGCGACAGGATGCCGGCGCCGTCGCCGGAGTCCGGCTCGGAGCCGGTGGCCCCGCGGTGTTCGAGGTTGCGCAGAACGGTCAGAGCCTGCTCGACCAGGGTGTGGGACGCCTCGCCGGTGAGGGTGGCGACGAAGCCGACGCCGCAGGCGTCGTGCTCGTTGCGGGGGTCGTACATACCCTGCGCAGCAGGGCGAGCATCCATGAAGGACCAGTTCTGGCCATTCGCGGAGTGCTGGGACGGCTGGCGCGGCGTACGCATCGGCTCTCCCGTCGTCGTCATCTGGCATATGCATGGCGCCGAGGGACGACGTTGGCCCTCGCGTGGTCGCAAAATTTCGTGCAGGTTACATGATGGAGCGGTTCTCGGGAAGCGGGATAATTCGTTCCATCATGCGGACACTGCGGGTTCGCGGCGGGGGTACCGCACCAGCAGTGGAAGCCATGGAGGGGCCGCACGGAACGATCGGGTCAGATCGATGTCCGTCGGCCCGGGGGCGGGACGGGCGCCTTCGCCCACCTCGCCGTGGTGCGCGGCGGGCGTCATTGCCCGCAGCGCTTACGGCTCATGCCCCGTGGTCGCACGGTCGAAACCAGCAAGTAACGGCTACTTATGCGGTCCCTTGTATAGGTCCGAGCCGAGCTATCCTACGGCCGTTCCGAACAAGGTGCCCAGGGCGTACGTCACACCGGCCGCCGCGCCACCCAGGAGCAGCTGCCGCAGTCCGCTGTACCACCAGGTGCGCGCCGTCACCTTGGCCACGACCGCACCGCACAGGAAGAGCCCCAGCAGCGCCAGCAGCACGGCCGGCCACATACTGCTCGCCCCCAGCAGGTACGGCAGGACGGGAACCAGCGCGCCCAGCGCGAAGGAGCCGAAGCTCGACACCGCGGCGACGGTGGGCGAGGGCAGATCGCCGGGGTCGATGCCGAGTTCCTCCCGGGCATGGATCTCCAGCGCCTGCTCGGGATCCTTGGACAGCTGCCGGGCGACATCCCGGGCCAGCCGCGGCTCGACGCCTCTCGACTCGTAGAGCGCGGCGAGCTCGGCCTCTTCGTCCTTCGGGTGCTTGCGCAGCTGGTGCCGCTCCACGTCCAGCTCGGCCTCGACGAGCTCGCGCTGGGAGGCCACCGAGGTGTACTCGCCGGCGGCCATGGAGAAGGCGCCGGCGGCCAGGCCCGCGAGTCCGCTGAGGACGACGGCGTGCTGCCCGGCCGACCCGCCCGCCACACCGGTCATCAGGGCGAGGTTGGAGACGAGGCCGTCCATCGCGCCGAACACCGCGGGACGCAGCCAGCCGCCGTTCACGTCCCGGTGGGTGTGGTTGTCCCGGTGCGCCCCGTGCAGTGTCGCCTCGGTCTCGATGATGGCCATGGAAGACCCCCGCTCCCCTTCTTTGGACAACTTCCAGATTTTTACAACACATAAACTACGCTCTGGATCCGCCCTCCGCCAGCAAGGAAAGGCTGCGCTAACCTGCGGCTTTACCCTTCCGTGCTCACTTGATGGCCAGCCCGCGCAGATGTCGACCGGGTGATGCTGAGGCTCGTGAGGCTCGGGGCAGCCACCCCGGTGGGACACATGCCGTATGGCATCGACCGCCTGCATCCCCTCCGTCCCGGCGCCCGGGGACGCCGCCGCGTTCCGCGCCCGGGCACGGGGCGCGTTGCTGGGCCTGGCCGTCGGCGACGCCCTCGGAGCCCCCGCGGAGAACCTGAAGCCCTCCGAGATCCGCGCCCGCTGGGGCCGGATCACCGGCTACGTGGCCGAGAACCCGGCGGGCACCGACGACACCGAGTACGCGATCTTCTCCGGCCTCCTCCTGGCCCGGCACGGCTCCGCCCTCGCCCCGGCCCACGTGGAAGCGGCCTGGCACGAGCTGATCGCCGACCGTGACGAGGGCCCCTTCCGGGGCGCCGGCTTCAGCGAACGCGGCACCCTGGAGAACCTGCGCCGGGGCCTGGCCGCCCCCATCTCCGCCCAGCACCGGCACGCCTGGAGCGACGGTCTGGCCATGCGCGCGGCCCCCTTCGGCGTGTTCGCCGCCGGCCGCCCGGCCGAGGCGGCCCGGCTGGTCGCGATCGACGGCTCGGTGAGCCATGACGGCGAGGGCATCTACGGCGGTCAGGCGGTGGCGGCGGGCGTCGCCGCGGCGATGGCGGGTGCCCCGGCGATCGCCGTCGTGGCCGCGGCCCTCGCGGTCGTCCCCGACGACTCCTGGACGGCCCGCTGCCTGCGCCGCGCCGTGGCGGTGGCCCATCGCGGCGAACGCGCGGTCCGCTCCGCGGTCGTCATCGGCGGCTACCCCTGGACCGACCTGGCCCCCGAGGCGGTCGCCCTCGCCTTCGGCGCGTACGCGGCGGCCGACGGCGACTTCGAGCAGTCGGTCCTGACGGCGGTGAACATGGGCCGCGACGCGGACACGACGGCGGCGGTGGCGGGGGCGCTGGCGGGTGCGACGCGGGGGGTGCCGGCGATCCCGGCGGCATGGGCGGCGGCCATCACCCCGGCCCGCGGGTCATGCCTCCCGGCGATGGCGGGCTACCACGTCCTGGACGTGGCGGACCTGCTGACACCGGCGGACGGCGACGCCCGGCCCGCCACCGCCGGGCCCCCGGCCCTCACGGACTTCGTCCTCGCGGCGGGCGACGGGACAGAGCCCTCATGACGACCGAGGCAGCGGCAGCCGCCGACGGCGTGGATGCCCCACGGGAGACCAGGACCCCTCGGGTGACAGTGACGGGCGGTGCTCCGGGCGGTGCTCGGGTGGGAGACAAGAGGGCCGAAGGCCTCCTGCTCGGACTGGCCGCGGGCGACGCCGCCGGCTGGCCCGCCGCCCGCCACAGAGCCGCCCGCATGCCCGACTGGACCCGCCGCCTCACCCGCGAACTGGACACCTTCGCCGAGGACAACGCGACCACCACCCTCCCCGTCCCCATCGCCCTGAACCAGTCCCCCGAGCCCCTCCGCCTGGGCCCCTCCGACGACGCGGAATGGGCGGCATTCGCCGCCGAGGCCCTCCTGCGCGCCGGTGACGACGGCGTCCTGGGCGACCTCAGCCGGGAACGCCGCGCCCGGGCCGCGATCGACCTCACCTGGAACGCCGTCGCGAGCGAGGTGGCGGCCGCGGCGGACCGCGCCCCCGAGATCGAGTCCGCGGTCCTGCCCCTGCGCGCCCGCATCTCCGTCCGGGCCGGCCTCGGCAACCTCGCCACCGGCCTGCGCCCGCCCGCCACCGGCCACGACAACCCGCACTACTTCGACGACGCCGCCTGCGTACGCGCCTGCGTCCTGGCCGTGGCCCACCCCGGCGACCCCCGGCGCGCGGCCGACCTCGCCGAGTTCGACGCCCGCTACACCCAGGACGGCGACGGCGTCCACGGCGCCCGCGCGATGGCGGCGGCGCTCGCCCTCGCCCTGGCCGGCGCGCACGTCGACGCCTGCGTCACGGCGGCCCTCGCCGAACTCCCCGAGGAGACGGAGATCGGCCGCAACGCCCGCCACGCCCTCAAGCTCGCCGCCGACGCGGACGGCGTCTTCGCCCTGGTCCCGCCCCTGGAACACCAGATCGTCGACCACGTCTACAGCTACGGCATCGCCGCCGCCGAGACGGTCCCGGTCGCCCTCGCCCTGGCCACCGCCGCCCGCGGCCGCATCGCGGAGGCGATCCCGGCCGCGGCCTGCCTGTCCCGCGTCGCGGACTCCGCCCCGGCCCTGACGGGCGCCCTGACCGGCGCCCTCGGCGGCGGCGCGTCGATCCCGGCCTCCTGGCGGGAGACCTGCCGCACCCTCTCCGGCTGCGTCCTGCCCCGCCTGACCGGCACGGACCTCGTGGAACTCGCCGAACTCCTGGAAGCCGCACAACCGGCCCGCCCGGGTGGATGATGCGCCCATGCAGCCCAAACCACACCAAAACACCCCGCTGGACGAGCGGATCACCGGAGCCCTGGTCGGAGCCGCCGTCGGCGACGCCCTCGGCGGACCGGTCGAGGGCTACTCGCCCGAGCAGATCCTGGAACGCCACGGCGGCCGCGTCCACGGCATCGTCGGCCCCTGGCACGGCGACGACTGGCGCACGGCCCGCCCCCTCGCCCCGTACCACAAGGGCGACGGCCACGTCACCGACGACACCTTGATGACCCACGCCCTGATCCGCGTCTACGCCCGGGTCCGCGACCACCTCGACGCCTACGCGATCGCCGGCCACCTGGTCCCCGACCTGATGACCGAGCCCCGCTGGATCCCGGAACTGGAGACCGAGGCACTGCCCCTGCACCGCCTCTTCCTGGCGGAGAAATGGCTGGTGACGAGGATCCACTACGGCCACGCCGACCCGCGCGAGGCCGGCACCGGCAACATCGTCAACTGCGGCGCGGCGATGTACATCCCCCCGGTCGGCCTGGTCAACGCGGCCAACCCGCAGGGGGCCTACGCCGAGGCACTCGACATCGCCGGCGCGCACCAGTCCTCGTACGGCCGTGAGGCGGCGGGCGTCCTGGCCGCGGCGGTGGCGGCGGCCTGCACCCCCGGAGCGACCCCGGACTCGATCGTCTCGACGTGCCTGTCCCTCGCGAAGGACGGGACCCGGACGGCGATCGAGCGGGTCTGCGAGGAGGCGTCCCGCCACACGGACTTCGAGTCGGCACTGGGCTCCCTGCGCGAGACGGTCGCCCCCTACGACACCGTGGGCCCCGACTACCGCGCCCCGTCCCTGGGCGCCCGCCGCCCCTCCCGCCTGCACGCGATCGAGGAACTCCCCGTCGCCCTGGGCATGTTGCTCGTGGCGCGGGGCGACTACCGCCACGCGGTGCTCGGCGCGGTGAACTACGGCCGCGACTGCGACTCCATCGCCACCATGGCGGGCGCCCTGGCAGGCGCCCTCGGCTCCCCGGTCCCGGAGGACTGGGCCAAGACCGTGGCGGAGGCCAGCCGCCTGGACCTCTGGGAACCGGCCGCCACCCTCACCACCGTGACACGCGAGATCTTCACCCGCGACGTGGCCCGCCGCCGCACCCATGAACACGCCTTCACGTCCCTCGGGGGCCAGGAATGCTCCGACTGACCTGGGTCCAGCCGGAGGACCTGATCGGCCACGAACTGCGCCAGGCGTCCCAGGACGGCCGCGAGCCGAAGGCGATCGCAGCCCGCTGGCGCGCGGCAGGCGGCCGGGCCGCCCCCCTCGCGGCAGGCGCGTCCCCCACCCCCGTCTCCCGCTACCTGCGTCAGCTGGCGGAAGACCTCCTGGACGAACTGGCCGACCTGCCGAGCGCGTTGGCGGACGACGAACCCACGCACCTCGACAGGATCAGGTCCTCCTGCCCCGAGTGGCCACCGCCGCGGGCGAGCGCCCCGGCCCCCACGCCGCAGCGCCTGGAAGCCGCCTGGCTCGGCCGCGCCGTCGGCTGCCTCCTGGGCAAACCGGTCGAGAAACTCCCCCTGCAGGCCATCCGCCGACTGGCCGGGTCCACCGGCAACTGGCCCCTGACCACCTGGTTCACCGCCCGGGGCGTACCCGCTGAACTCCTGGCCGCACATCCCTGGAACCGCCGCTCGGCCACCACTTCCCTGGCCGAGAACATCGACGGCATGCCCGAGGACGACGACCTCGACTACCCGCTCCTCAACCTCGTCCTCCTCCAACGCCACGGCATGTCCTTCACCACCACGGACGTGGCCCGCACCTGGCTGGACGAACTCCCCGCCGGCCGCACGTTCACCGCCGAACGCGTCGCCTACCGCAACCTCCTCACCGGCCTGGAACCCCCGCACACCGCCCGCCACCGCAACCCGTTCCGCGAATGGATCGGCGCCCTGATCCGCGCCGACGTCCACGGCTGGACCAACCCCGGCGACCCGTCCGCCGCCGCCGAACAGGCCCACCGGGACGCCGTTCTCACCCACACCGCCAACGGTGTCTACGCGGCGATGTTCGCGGCGGCCACCATCGCCACGGCCGCGACCGGCGAGCACGACGTCCACACCTGCCTGCGCACCGGCCTCACGGTCGTGCCCCCACGCTCCCGCCTCGCCCGAGCCGTCCGCCACGCCATCCGACTTGCCCGGGGACACGACGACTTCGACACGGTGGTCGACGAACTGCACGCCACCCACGCCGCCACCCACCACTGGGTGCACGCCGTCCCCAACACCGCCCTGATCGCCGCCGCCCTCACCCACGCGGACGGCGACTTCACCGGCTCCATCTGCCGCGCGGTGAGCGGCGGTTGGGACACCGACTCAGGCGGCGCCACAGCCGGCGGCATCGCCGGCCTGCTGGCCGGACACCCCGCGGCACTCCCCGACCGCTGGACGGCCCCGCTGAAGAACCGGCTGTCCACGTCCATCGGTGACTTCAACGGCATCGGCTTCGACACCCTCGCCCACCTCACCCACCGGGAGACCCACCGCTCATGACCCCGCCCATGACCGCGCCCCTCACCGGCCTCCGCGTCCTCGACCTCGCGACCCTCTTCGCCGGCCCGATGGCCGCCACCCTGCTCGGCGACTTCGGCGCGGAGGTCGTCAAGGTCGAGCACCCGTCGAAGCCAGACCCCTCCCGCGGCCACGGCCCGTCGAAGGACGGCGTGGGTCTGTGGTGGAAGATGCTCGGCCGCAACAAGCGCACCATCACCCTCGACCTGTCGAAGCCCGGCGGCCGCACCACCCTCCTGCGCCTCGCCGCCGGCGCCGACGTGATCATCGAGAACTTCCGCCCCGGCACCCTGGAGAAGTGGGACCTGGGCTGGCCGGAGCTGTCGGCCGCCAACCCCCGTCTGGTCCTGGCCCGCGTCACCGGCTTCGGCCAGTTCGGCCCCTCCGCGCACCGCCCCGGCTTCGGCACCCTCGCGGAGGCGATGAGCGGCTTCGCCGCGATCACCGGTGAACCCGACGCGCCCCCGACCCTCCCACCGTTCGGCCTGGCCGACTCCATCGCGGGCCTCACCACGGCGTACGCGGTGATGACGGCCCTCGCCGCCCGGGACAGGACCGGCGAGGGCCAGGTCGTCGACCTGGCTCTGATCGAGCCCATCCTGGCCGCCCTCGGCCCCCAGCCCCTCTGGTACGACCAGCTCGGCCACGTCCAGCCCCGCACCGGCAACCGCTCCCCCAACAACGCACCGCGCGGCGTCTACCGCACCGCGGACGGCACCTGGGTCGCCGTCTCCACCTCGGCCCAGTCGGTCGCGGAACGCGTGATGCGCCTGGTTGGCCGCCCGGAACTGATCGACGAGCCCTGGTTCGCCACCGGCGCCGACCGGGCCCGCCACGCCGACGTCCTGGACGAGGCGGTCGGCGGCTGGATCGCCGAGCGCACCCGGACCGACGTGATGGCCGCGTTCGAGAAGGCGGAGGCGGCGGTGGCCCCGGTCCAGGACATCCGGGACGTGATGACGGACCCGCAGTACCAGGCCCTGGACACCATCACCACCGTCGACGACCCGGAGCTGGGCCCCCTGCGCATGCAGAACGTCCTCTTCCGCCTCTCCGCCACGCCCGGCGCGATCCGCTGGGCCGGCCGCCCGCACGGTGCCGACACCGACGAGGTCCTCACCGAACTGGGCCTGTCCCCGGCCGACCTCACGGCGCTGCGCACGGCGGGCGCCCTGTGACGGCACACCCGCTCACCTGGCTCTACGCCCCGGGCGACCGCCCCCGCGTGGTGGCGAAGGCACTCGCCTCCGGCGCCGACACCGTCGTGATCGACCTGGAGGACGCGGTCGCCCCCGACCGCAAGACTTACGCCCGTGCCGCCACCGCCGACCTGCTCGAAGACCCGCCGCCCGTCCCGGTCCACGTCCGCGTCAACGCCCTGGACAGCCCCTGGGGCGAACAGGACATCGCGGCGGTGGTCCGGGCCCCCGGCCTCTCCGGCCTCCGCCTGCCCAAGATCAGCTCGCCCGCGCAGGTCACGCACGTCGCACGCCGCGCCGCCCGGGCCGGCCTGTACGCCCTCCTGGAGACGGCCCTCGCCGTGGAACAGGCGTACGCCATCGCCGGCGCCCATCCGAACCTGCGCGGCATCGCGCTCGGTGAGGCCGACCTGCGGGCCGACCTGGGGGCATCCGACGACTCGGGCCTCGACTGGCCCCGCTCCCGGGTGATCGTGGCGGCCCGGGCCGCCGGCCTGCCCCCACCGCCCCAGTCGGTCCACCCGGACACCCGCGACCTGGAGGGCCTGGCCGCCTCCTGCGCTCACGGCCGCGCCCTGGGGTTCTTCGGCCGCGCCGCGATCCACCCCCGCCAGCTCCCGGTGATCGTACGGGCCTACCGGCCCACCGAGGAGGAGATCGAGCAGGCGGAGGCGGTCCTCAAGGCGGCCGCCACCGAGCCGGGCGCCCAGGCCCTGCCGGACGGCCGTTTCATCGACGCGGCGGTGGTGACGGCGGCCCAGCGCACCCTTGCTCTGTCCCGCCTCCGCTGACACCCCCCACACGCACCGAGGGCGCCCGGATAGCTCCGGGCGCCCTCGGTGTCGTACGGAGGATCGTCAGGTCTTCTTCGCCGAGCCGGCCTCGTTCTTGGCCTCCTCGGCGTCGCCGGCCTTCACGGCGTCGCCGGCCTTCGCGGCGTCGCCGGCCTTCGCGGCGTCGCCGTCCTTCGCGGCGTCGCCGTCCTTCGCGGCCTTGCCGTCCTCGCCCTCGGCGTCGCCGTCCTCGCGCTCGCCGTCGGCCTCGCCGTCCGCGTCGCCGGCCGGACCGCCGGAGGCTCCCGGCTCCACGACTTCCTCCCGGCCGGGCCGCTTCTTCGACGACACCACCAGGTACGCCACGGCGAGCAGGAACACCAGGATCGCGGTCCAGACGTTCAGCCGGAGGCCCAGGATGTGGTGGGCGTCGTCGACGCGCATGTACTCGATCCACGCCCGGCCCGAGCAGTACGCGGCGACGTACAGCGCGAACGCCCGTCCGTGTCCGAGCCGGAAGCGGCGGTCCGCCCAGATGACCAGGAACGCGACACCGACGCACCACAGCGACTCGTACAGGAACGTCGGGTGGTACGTGCCCGGCACCCGCCCGTCCGCCGACGAGGTGATCTCCAGGGCCCACGGCAGGTCGGTGGGCTTGCCGTACAGCTCCTGGTTGAACCAGTTGCCCCAGCGGCCGATCGCCTGGGCGAGGGCGATGCCCGGCGCGACGGCGTCGGCGTACGCGGGGATCGGGATGCCCCGGCGCCGGCAGCCGATCCACGCGCCCAGCGCGCCGAACGCGATCGCGCCCCAGATGCCGAGACCGCCCTCCCAGATCTTGAAGGCGTCCACCCAGTCACGGCCCTCGCTGAAGTACAGCTGGTAGTCCGTGATCACGTGGTAGAGCCGGCCGCCGACGAGGCCGAAGGGCACGGCCCAGACAGCGATGTCGGCCACCGTGCCGGCCCGCCCGCCCCGGGCGATCCAGCGCTTGTTGCCGAGCCAGACGGCAACGAAGACGCCGATGATGATGCAGAACGCGTAGCCGCGCAGCGGAACGGGGCCGAGGTACAGCACCCCGCGCGACGGGCTGGGAATGAAGGCAAGTTCCATGGCAAGGTCGACGCTACCGTGCCGGACCGGGGCCGCGGCAGGCAGCCCGGCTACGGGTCCATAACGGGGGCGTGAGAATCTCCTTTACCCCTTGTTCGCCTCCTGCACCATCTGCTTCAGCTTGGCCGGGGTCATCGTCCGGTCCTGGTAGATGTTCTTGCCGTCGAACAGCACGGTCGGCGTGCCCGAGAAGCCGCCCTTGTCGAAGGCCTCGTGGGACTTGGCGACCCACGCGTTGTGCGTGCCGTCCTCAACGCACCTGCGGAAGGCGGGGGTGTCCAGGCCGTCGACCTTGCCGGCCAGTTCGATCAGCTTGTCGGTGCCGGCATAGGCGTCGTCGACCTCCGGGGGCTGGTTGTCGAAGAGCACGTCATGGTACGCGGGGAACTTCCCGGCGTCCTGGGCGCAGGCGGCGGCGTTGGCCGCGTTACGGGAGCCGCTGCCGCCCATGTTGCCGTCGATGAGGGTGACCAGGTGGTACTCGGTCCTCAACTGACCCGCGTTCGTCAGCTCGTGGATCACCGGACGGTACGCCGTTTCGAAGGACTTGCAGGCCGGGCAGCGGAAGTCCTCCCACACCGTGAGCGTGGACTTGGCGCTGTCCTTGCCGACCGGGATCGCGAGGCCGTCCTTGCCCTGGGCTCCCGAGGGGGCCACGACCGGGCCCGAGGCCTCGCTGTCGTCGTCCTTGCCGGCGTTGGCCGCGACGACGCCGATCACCGCCGCGAGTCCCAGGACGGCGACGACGGCCCCGCCCACGATCAGCGTACGCCGGCGCTTGTCCGCGGACTTCTGCTTCTCGCGCTCGGCCGCCAGCTTCTCCCGGGCGGTGCGCTTTCCCTCAGGGTTCTTCTCGCTCACATCCCGGAAACGAACCGGGGAGACGCACCGCGCCTCCCCGGTCCCAGGTCCACCCGTACGAGGGACCTGTATGACTTCCGGCTTTCCTACGCCTGTCCGCGCACGCCCTTGGCGAGGTCGCCCGCGAGCGCGCGCACGGCCTCGACACCGGCCGCGTCGTCCGGGGCGTCCAGCATCGCCTTGACGAAGGCCGAGCCGACGATCACGCCGTCGGCGAAGCCCGCGACCTCGGCGGCCTGGGTGGGATTGGAGACGCCGAGCCCGACGCAGACCGGCAGGTCCGTGCCGGTGGCCCGGGTCCGTTCCACCAGGTCCTGGGCCTGCGAGCTGACGGTGGCGCGGGTGCCGGTGACGCCCATGAGGGAGGCGGCGTAGACGAAGCCGCTGCCGGCCGCGGTGATCTGCGCGAGCCGTTCGTCCTTGCTGCTGGGGGCGACGACGAAGACGGTGGCGAGGCCGTGCTTCTCCGCGTGCTCCCTCCACAGCGCCGACTCCTGCACGGGCAGGTCGGGGAGGATGCACCCGGCGCCGCCCGCCTCGGCGAGCTCGGCGGTGAACCGCTCGACGCCGTAGCGGTCGATGGGGTTCCAGTACGTCATGACGAGGACGGGCTTGCCGGTGGCCGCGTGGGCCTCGCGGACCGTGCGCATCACGTCGGCGATCTTCACGCCGCCGCGCAGGGCGATGTCGTCGGCGGTCTGGATGACGGGGCCGTCGAGGACGGGGTCGCTGTGCGGCAGACCGACCTCGACGACGTCGGCGCCGCCGTCCAGGGCGGCCTTGATCGCCTCGATGCCGCCGTCCACGGTCGGGAACCCGGCCGGGAGGTAGGCGATGAGCGCGGAACGCCCCTCGGACCTGGCCGCGGCGAGGGTGTCGCTCAACAGCTGGCCCCTCTGACTGTTCAAAGCAGCGCCGCTCACTTGGCGTCCCCCTCGATCTCGGCGGTGTCGGTGTCCGCGTCGGCGGCGACCTCGGCGTCGGTGTCGTAGAGGCCGAAGTAGCGTGCGGCGGTGTCCATGTCCTTGTCGCCGCGGCCGGACAGGTTGACCACGATCAGCCCGTCCTTGCCCAGCTCCTTGCCGACCTCCAGGACGCCGGCCAGCGCGTGGGCGCTCTCGATGGCCGGGATGATGCCCTCGGTGCGGGACAGCAGGCGCAGGGCCCGCATCGCCGCGTCGTCGGTGACCGCGCGGTACTCGCCGCGGCCGGAGTCCTTGAGGTAGGAGTGCTCGGGGCCGATGCCCGGGTAGTCCAGCCCGGCCGAGATCGAGTACGGCTCGGTGATCTGGCCCTCGTCGTCCTGGAGGACGTAGGAGCGCGAGCCATGCAGGATGCCGGGCTCGCCGGCGGTGAGGGTGGCCGCGTGCTCGCCGGTCTCGACGCCGTGCCCGGCGGGTTCGCAGCCGATGAGGCGGACGGACTCGTCCGGGATGAAGGCGTGGAACAGGCCGATGGCGTTGGATCCGCCGCCGACGCAGGCGACGGCCGCGTCGGGCAGGCGCCCGGCGCGCTCCAGGAGCTGGCGGCGGGTCTCGACGCCGATGACCCGGTGGAAGTCGCGGACCATGGCCGGGAAGGGATGGGGTCCGGCGACGGTCCCGAAGAGGTAGTGGGTGTGGTCGACGTTGGCGACCCAGTCGCGGAACGCCTCGTTGATGGCGTCCTTCAGCGTGCGGCTGCCGGACTTCACGGCGATGACCTCGGCGCCGAGCATGCGCATGCGGGCGACGTTGAGGGCCTGGCGCTGGGTGTCGATCTCGCCCATGTAGATCGTGCACTCGAGACCGAAGAGGGCACAGGCGGTGGCGGTGGCGACGCCGTGCTGGCCGGCGCCCGTCTCGGCGATGACGCGGGTCTTGCCCATGCGCTTGGTGAGCAGGGCCTGGCCGAGGACGTTGTTGATCTTGTGGGAGCCGGTGTGGTTCAGGTCCTCACGCTTGAGGAAGACCCGGGCGCCTCCGGCGTGCTCGGCGAAGCGGGGCACCTCGGTGAGCGCCGAGGGGCGGCCGGTGTAGTTGGCCAGGAGGTCGTCGAGTTCCCGGGCGAACTCCGGGTCGTGCTTGGCCTTGTCGTACTCGACGGCCACCTCGTCGACCGCGGCGACGAGGGCCTCCGGGATGAACTTGCCGCCGAACGCCCCGAAGTAGCCTTCGGGGCTGGGGGTATGACCCTCGGGGTCGGGGATGAAGAACTGGCTGGGCATGCGGAAACCTCACGGTGAGTGTGTGAATGCACTGATCGCCGTGGGGGCGGGGATGGTCACTTGGCTGCGGGCCCGTTGTGGCTTGTCGCGCAGTCCCCGCGCCCCTGAAGGAAGGGGCGCTGCCATCGCATGCCGTTGACCTGGCCGGGCTCGTCACCGATGACGTAGCGGACGCGGCGGCCGTGTACCCGGCGGGCCGGGGCGCGGCAGCCGCGGGGTCGGCAGCCGCGCGCGAGGCGGGCGTACCGGTCCACGGTCGTCATGGGGAGAGTCATCGGTCCAAGCCTAGCGGGAGGTCAGCTCCGGCCGTGCCGGAGGGCGGGGTGTTCTCCCGCCGCCACCAGGTCCGAGACCGCCGTCCTGGGGTCCTTGCCGGTGACGAGGGACTCGCCCACCAGGACCGCGTCCGCGCCGGCGTTGGCGTAGGCGATGAGGTCGTGCGGGCCGCGGACGCCGGACTCGGCGATCTTGATGATGTGGTCCGGGATCTCGGGTGCCACACGCTCGAAGGTGCCGCGGTCGACCTCGAGGGTCCTGAGGTTGCGGGCGTTGACACCGATCACGCGGGCGCCCGCGTCGACCGCGCGCTCGACCTCGTCCTCGTCGTGCACCTCGACGAGCGGCGTGAGCCCGATGGACTCGGCGCGCTCGATGAGGGACTCCAGCGCGGGCTGCTCGAGGGCCGCGACGATCAGCAGGACGACGTCGGCGCCGTAGGCGCGGGCCTCCCACAGTTGGTACGACGTGACGACGAAGTCCTTGCGCAGGACCGGGATGTCCACGCGGGAGCGGACCGCCTCCAGGTCGGCGAGCGAGCCGCCGAAGCGGCGCTGTTCGGTGAGGACGGAGATGACGGCCGCGCCGCCCGCCTCGTAGTCCGCGGCGAGTCCGGCGGGGTCGGCGATCGCGGCCAGCGCGCCCTTGGACGGGCTGGAACGCTTGACCTCGCAGATGACCTTCACGCCGTCGCCGCGCAGTGCGGCCGCGCCGTCCTTGGCGGCGGGAGCCTTCGCCGCGCGCTCCTTGAGCTCGTCGAGGCTGACGCGCGCCTGCCGCTCCGCGAGGTCGGCACGGACTCCGTCGATGATCTCGTCGAGCACACTCACGCGAGCGGCCCCCTTCCAGACTCTTGACAGTTCCAGCGACCGATCGAAAACCGATGGTCACTGCGATGGTATCCGCAGCGAGGCGTAGGCCTCACATCCGGTTGACGCCGGTCCCACTACCTGGACATTCGCCAGTTGATCAAGGGTGGAGCCAGCCACCGAAGGGCAAGTTCCGGACAACCGAGAAGACCAGCAGCACAGCACCGAGGCTCCACACCAGCCCCGGGCGGGGATCGATCCGCAGCGGGCGCCCGCGCACGGCGTGGACCACCCACACGGTCCACAGCACGGCGAAGGCCAGATAGCCGAGGACGGCGAGCGCGTTGGCCTGCAGCGCCGCCGGGAGGTCGCCGTGGACGAACGCGTGGGCGCTGCGCAGGCCGCCGCAGCCCGGGCAGTACAGACCCGTGGAGAGCAGCAGCGGGCAGGCGGGGTAGTGGCCGGGTTCGTTGGGGTCGACCGCGCCCACGTAGACGAAGGCGGCGGCGACGGCAGCGAGCATCCCGGCGGGGACGGCCAGGCGTCCCCGGACGCTCTGCGTCACCCTGCGGCTGTCGGCGTTCACGGTATGCATTGTGCCCCGGACGCGGGGGGGGGGGGGGGGGGGAGGAAACCCCCCCCCCCCCCCCCCCCCCCCCCCCCCCCCCTCTCCCCCCCCCCCCCCCCCCCCCCCCCCCCCCCCCCAC
>NZ_JBVIPD010000005.1:0-180890 GCF_055578235.1 Streptomyces sp. NPDC033136 | reverse complement strand
GGGGGGGGGGGGAGGTTTTGTACCTCTGCGGTTGGGCCGCTCCCAGGGGTCTCCGTCGTGTGGGTGTTTTCTTTTTCGGCTGGGGGGGGGGGGGGGTCCCCCCCCCCCCCCCCGCCTCCCCCCCCCCCCCCCCCGACAACGCGGTCTTCCGCGCGGATCAGCCCCCGGCGCCCGCCGGCTCGCGGTCGCCCGTGGTCCGGTGCGGCTGGTGCAGTTCCTTCGGCTGGCCGAGGCCCATGATGCGCATGATGCTGCCGACGACACCGCCGAGGACCACGATCACCATGCCCGCCCAGAAGCCCAGCGGCTGGGCCATCACCATGAACGCGCCCGCGACGCAGAAACCGATGAAGGCGATCGTGACACCGGTCCAGGCGGCCGGGGTGTGACCGTGGCTGCTGCCCGCCATTGCTTGCTCCTCGTTGCTGTGTGCGTGTCTGAGCAGGACGCTCGGGGCCATTGTCCCGCACGCGCGCGTCAGCGGTGAGCGGGGGTGCCCCCGGACTGCTCCCCCGGCTCCCTTCCGCTCCCCCGTCCCGCTCCCCCGTCCCGCTCAGGCTCCGGTCGGGTCCTCGCCCCGGTCGAGCGCCTTCCACAGGTCCTCGGGCCGGTCGGGGTCGACGGCGGGGGTCCTGCGGCGCGGCCGGGGCGTGCCGCCGCGCTCGTAGCGGCCGGACATCGCGGGCCACAGCCGGCCGTAGCGCAGGGCCAGGAGGCCGGCCAGGAGGATCAGGGCGCCGCCGACGGCCGCGACGTACGGCCAGGCGGTGTGGCTGAGGGCGTCGACGGAGGCGGAGGAGTCGCCGGAGGCCTGTGCGGCCTGCTCGTCGAGCGCGGAACTGTCGGAGGCCCCGAGCAGGGCGGCGCCGACGGTGCCCGCGCCGGCGAGCGCCAGCAGCGCGGCCACGACGACGCGGCCGGCGCGGCGGACGGCGAACACGGCGACGAGCGCGGCGAGGCCCACTATGGCGAGCGCCGCGGGGACGCCCGTGACGTCGCTGCCCTTGGCGGTCAGGGGGAAGGCGCCGCCGGCCACCGTCGCGGTGCCCTCCGACCATCGCTGCCGGGTGGCGAGCAGCGCCACGGCCGCGCCGAGCGCGCCGCACAGCAGCGCCACGGCGAGGCTCAGGCGGCCGGCCCGGGCGGATGCGGAGGCTTCGGAACGGGGGTCAGGTACGGCAGTCACGTACCCCACTATCGCCCGAACCCCGGGCGAACCGTCACCCGGGGTTCATCTCAGGCCTTTCCCAGCCGGTTCGCCGTGTGCACGGCCCTGAGGACCGCCGCCGCCTTGTTGCGGCACTCGGTGTCCTCGGCGACCGGGTCGGAGTCGGCGACGATGCCCGCGCCGGCCTGCACGTACGCGGTGCCGTCGCGGAGGAGGGCCGTGCGGATGGCGATGGCCGTGTCGGAGTCGCCGGCGAAGTCGAGGTAGCCGACGCAGCCGCCGTAGAGCCCGCGCCGGGACGGTTCGAGTTCGTCGATGATCTGCATGGCGCGGGGCTTCGGGGCGCCGGAGAGGGTGCCGGCCGGGAAGCAGGCGGTGAGGACGTCGAAGGCGGTGCGGCCCGGGGCGACGCGGCCCGTCACGGTCGAGACGATGTGCATGACGTGCGAGTACCGCTCGACGGACATGAAGTCGACGACCTCGACGGAGCCGGGCTCGCAGACCCGCCCGAGGTCGTTGCGGCCGAGGTCGACGAGCATGAGGTGCTCGGCGCGCTCCTTGGGGTCGGCGAGCAGTTCGTCGGCGAGGGCCTGGTCCTCCTGCGGCGTGGCGCCGCGCCAGCGGGTGCCGGCGATGGGGTGGACCATGGCCCGGCCGTCCTCGACCTTGACCAGGGCCTCGGGGGACGAGCCGACGACGTCGAACCCGTCGAAGCGGAACAGGTACATGTACGGCGACGGGTTGGTGGCCCTCAGGACCCGGTAGACGTCCAGCGCGCTCGCCGTGCACGGCGTCTCGAAGCGCTGCGAGGGAACGACCTGGAAGGCCTCGCCGGCCCGGATGCGCTCCTTGATGTCCTCGACGGCCTCCTGGAAGTCGGGGCCGCCCCACAGCGCGGTGTACGCGGGGAGTTCGGAGGGCGGGAGCACGGCCGGGGGCTGGGCGACCGCGCGGGAGAGGTCGGCCTCCATGGCGTCGAGGCGGGCCACGGCGTCCGCGTGGGCCTCGTCGACGCCGGTCTCCAGGTCGTTGTGGTTGATCGCGTTGGCGATCAGCAGGACCGACCCCTCCCAGTGGTCCATGACGGCCAGGTCGCTGGTGAGGAGCATGGTCAGCTCGGGCAGCTTCAGGTCGTCGCGCTCGCCGGGGCCGATCTTCTCCAGGCGGCGGACGATGTCGTAGCCGAGGTAGCCGACCATGCCGCCGGTGAAGGGCGGCATGCCCTCCTGGTGGGGGGTGTGCAGGGCCTCGATGGTGGCGCGCAGCGCGGCGAGGGGGTCGCCGTCCGCGGGGACGCCGACGGGCGGGGCGCCGAGCCAGTGGGCCTGCCCGTCGCGCGCGGTCAGGGTGGCGGCGCTGCGGACCCCCACGAACGAGTACCGGGACCACGAGCGGCCGTTCTCCGCGGACTCCAGCAGGAAGGTGCCGGGCCGCTCGGCGGCGAGCTTGCGGTAGAGGGCGACCGGGGTGTCGCCGTCGGCGAGGAGCTTGCGGGTGACGGGGATGACCCGCCGGTCGGTGGCGAGCTTGCGGAACGTCTCGAGGTCCATGGCGGCTGACCTTACTGATCCGTGGCGGAGCCGTCGGAGCCGCCGTCCTTGAGGAGCACGTCTTCGTCGAAGCAGGTGCGGGCGCCGGTGTGGCAGGCGGCGCCGACCTGGTCGACCTTGACGAGCACGGTGTCGGCGTCGCAGTCCAGGGCGACGGACTTCACCCACTGGAAGTGGCCGGAGGTGTCGCCCTTGACCCAGTACTCCCGGCGGCTGCGCGACCAGTACGTGCACCGGCCGGTGGTGAGGGTGCGGTGCAGCGCCTCGTCGTCCATCCAGCCGAGCATGAGCACCTCTCCGGTGTCGTACTGCTGGGCGATGGCGGGCAGGAGGCCGTCGGCGCTGCGCTTGAGGCGCGCGGCGATCTCCGGGTCGAGGCGGCCGGGCGGGCCGGGCGTGCTGGTCATGCCCACCATTGTGCCGCGCGCCACGGACCGGCCTGGTGACCCGTCCACGGTGCGACATGCCCGCCGGCCGGGAACGGCACGTCTGCTGGGCTGACCGGGGGACCGGTCGTAGGCTGGCGGTATGTCGACCCATGCCAAGCGTGAACGGCTTCTCCTCGCCGACCTGTTGGAGACCGCGGGCCCGGACGCGCCCACTCTTTGCGAGGGCTGGACGACCCGGGACCTCGCCGCACACGTGGTGGTGCGCGAGCGCCGCCCCGACGCCGCCGGCGGAATACTGATCAAGCAGCTCGCGCCGCGCCTGGAGCGGGTGACGGTGGAGTACACGGACAAGCCGTACGAGGAACTGATCCAGCTGATCCGTACGGGACCGCCGCGCTTCTCGCCCCTCTCCCTCAAGCCCGTCGACGAGATGTCGAACATCGTCGAGTTCTACGTCCACGCCGAGGACGTCCGCCGTGCCCAGCCCGACTGGTCCCCGCGCGAACTCGACACGGTCTTCCAGGACGCCCTGTGGTCCCGCCTGGAGCGCACCGCCCGCCTGATGGGCCGCGGCGTCCCGACGGGCCTGGTCCTGCGCCGCCCCGACGGCCAGACCGCGGTCGCCCACCGCGGCACCCCCGTGGTCACGGTGACCGGGGAGCCGTCGGAGCTGGTCCTGTTCTCCTACGGCCGCCAGAGCGCGGCCAAGGTCGACCTGGACGGCGACGAGAACGCGATCGCGAAGCTGCACGAGACGAAGCAGCTCGGGATCTGAGGAGCTCTGAGGGGCTCTGTGGGGCTCCGAGGGGCTCTGAGGGGCAAGGCGATGCCCCGGCCGCGCCACGCGGGCCGGGGCTTGCCGCAGGAGGCGTCATCGCACCGGGTGGCCGGCCTCCCGCAGGGTCTCCTTGACCTCGCCGATCCGCAGGTCGCCGAAGTGGAACACCGACGCGGCCAGGACCGCGTCCGCGCCCGCCTCGATGGCCGGGGGGAAGTCGGACAGCCTGCCTGCGCCGCCCGAGGCGATGACCGGGACGGTGACGTGCTTGCGTACGGCCCGGATCATCTCCAGGTCGTAGCCGTCCTTCGTGCCGTCGGCGTCCATCGAGTTGAGCAGGATCTCGCCCGCGCCCAGCTCGGCGGCCCGGTGGGCCCATTCGACGGCGTCGATGCCGGTTCCCTTGCGGCCTCCGTGGGTGGTGACCTCGAAGGAGCCGGACTCGGTGCGGCGGGCGTCCACCGAGAGGACCAGGACCTGGCGGCCGAACCGCTCGGCGATCTCGCGGATCAGCTCGGGGCGCGCGATGGCGGCCGTGTTGACGCCCACCTTGTCCGCGCCCGCCCGCAGCAGCTTGTCCACGTCCTCGGCCGTGCGGACACCGCCGCCGACCGTGAGCGGGATGAACACCTGCTCGGCCGTGCGGCGCACCACGTCGTACGTCGTCTCGCGGTTGCCCGACGAGGCGGTGATGTCCAGGAACGTCAGCTCGTCGGCGCCCTCGGCGTCGTACACCTTGGCCATCTCGACGGGGTCGCCCGCGTCGCGCAGGTTCTGGAAGTTGACGCCCTTGACGACCCGGCCGTTGTCCACGTCCAGGCAGGGGATGACTCGGACCGCCAGGGTCATGAATCGTGCTCCTCTAGTGTCCCTCTGAATGCTTCCACTTCCACCGACACCAGGACCCGTGAGTCGATGAAGCCCTGCACGACCAGCAGGGTCGTGACCGGGCGTACGGCGTCGAACAGCTCCTTGTGGACCCGTCCCACCGCGTCGACGTCCCGCGCGTGTGCCAGGTACACACGGGTGCGGATCACGGACTCGCTTCCGAGCCCGAACTCGCCGATCGCCTCCAGGGCGGTGGTGAAGGCCACCTTGGCCTGCTCGTACGGGTCGCCGTCGCCGTAGAGCACATCGCCCTTGAAGGCGGTCGTGCCCGCGACCACCACGCGGTCGCCCGCCGCGACGGCGCGTGCAAAACCGAAGGACTCTTCCCAGGGACTTCCGCTCTGCGCACGCCGCACGGCTTCGGACCTCATGACGACACAGCCTCCAAGGCTTCTTCCAGGGTGAACGCCTTCGCGTACAGCGCCTTCCCTACGATCGCGCCCTCGACACCGAGCGGCACGAGGCCGGCGATCGCGCGCAGGTCGTCCAGCGACGACACGCCGCCGGAGGCCACGACCGGACGGTCCGTGGCCGCGCAGACGTTCTTCAGCAGCTCCAGGTTCGGGCCCTGCAGCGTGCCGTCCTTGGCGATGTCGGTGACGACGTAGCGGGCGCAGCCCTCCTTGTTCAGGCGCTCCAGCGTCTCGTAGAGGTCGCCGCCGTCGCGGGTCCAGCCGCGGCCGCGCAGTGTGGTGCCGCGGACGTCCAGGCCCACCGCGATCTTGTCGCCGTTCTCGGCGATGACCTTGGCGACCCACTCGGGGGTCTCCAGGGCGGCCGTGCCCAGGTTCACACGGGTGCAGCCGGTGGCGAGGGCGGCGGCGAGGGTGTCGTCGTCGCGGATGCCGCCGGACAGCTCCACCTTGATGTCCATGGCCTTCGCGACCTCGGCGATCAGCTCGCGGTTGTCGCCGGTGCCGAACGCGGCGTCCAGGTCGACCAGGTGCAGCCACTCGGCGCCGGAGCGCTGCCAGGCGAGGGCGGCCTCCAGAGGGGAGCCGTAGGAGGTCTCGGTGCCGGACTCGCCGTGCACGAGGCGGACGGCCTGGCCGTCGCGGACGTCGACGGCCGGGAGGAGTTCGAGCTTGCTCACAGTGTTCCGATCCAGTTGGTGAGGAGCTGGGCTCCGGCGTCGCCGGACTTCTCGGGGTGGAACTGCGTGGCCCACAGGGCGCCGTTCTCGACGGCCGCGACGAACGGCTTGCCGTGCGTGGACCAGGTGACCTTGGGGGCTTCCATCGCCGGGTTGTGCGACTCCAGCGACCAGTCGTGGACGGCGTAGGAGTGCACGAAGTAGAAGCGCGCGTCCGCGTCCAGGCCGGCGAACAGCTGCGAACCGGCCGCCGCCTCCACGGTGTTCCAGCCCATGTGCGGCACGATCTCGGCCTGCAGCGGCTCGACCGAGCCGGGCCACTCGTCGAGGCCCTCGCTCTCCACGCCGTGCTCGATGCCGCGCGCGAAGAGGATCTGCATGCCGACGCAGATGCCCATGACCGGTCGGCCGCCGGACAGCCTGCGGTCGACGATCCAGTGTCCGCGCGCCTCACGCAGGCCCTCCATGCAGGAGGCGAAGGCACCGACGCCCGGCACGAGCAGCCCGTCGGCGTTCATGGCCTTGTCGTAGTCACGGGTTATCTCGACCTCGGCTCCCGCGCGCGCGAGGGCACGCTCGGCGGAGCGGACGTTGCCGAAGCCGTAGTCGAAGACGACGACCTTCTTCCGCGGGACGCTCAATTCCACACCTCCAGCCGCGCCACGCCGGCCGTCAGGCACATCGCGGCGCCGATCGACAGCAGAACGATCAGGCCCTTGGGCATCTTCTGCTTGACGAAGGAGTAGATCCCGCCGGCGAGGAACAGGCCGACGACGATCAGCAGGGTCGAGATGCCGTTCACAGGGCGCCCTTCGTGGAGGGGAGGATGCCGGTGGCGCGCGGGTCACGCTCGGACGCGTACCGCAGGGCCCGGGCGAGCGCCTTGAACTGGCACTCCACGATGTGGTGCGCGTTGCGCCCGTAGGGCACGTGCACGTGCAGCGCGATCTGCGCCTGGGCCACGAAGGACTCCAGGATGTGCCGGGTCATGGTGGTGTCGTACTCGCCGATCATCGGCGCCATCTTCTCGGGCTCGGTGTGCACGAGGTAGGGGCGGCCGGAGAGGTCGACGGTGACCTGGGCGAGGGACTCGTCCAGCGGGACCGTGCAGTTGCCGAACCGGTAGATGCCCACCTTGTCGCCGAGGGCCTGCTTGAAGGCGGCGCCGAGGGCGAGGGCGGTGTCCTCGATGGTGTGGTGCGAGTCGATGTGCAGATCGCCCTCGGTCTTCACGGTCAGATCGAACAGACCGTGCCGGCCGAGCTGGTCGAGCATGTGGTCGTAGAAGCCGACGCCGGTGGAGATCTCCGTCCTGCCGGTGCCGTCGAGGTCGATCTCGACGAGCACGGACGTCTCCTTGGTCGTCCGTTCCACGCGTCCTACGCGGCTCATAGCTGCTGCTCCTTCTTCAGTTCACGGACCGCGTCGAGGAACGCGTCGTTCTCTTCGGGGGTTCCGGCCGACACCCGCAGCCACCCGGGGATGCCGTTGTCCCGGACCAGGACGCCCTGGTCGAGGATCTTCTGCCAGGCGGTGTGCGCGTCCTCGAACCTGCCGAACTGCACGAAGTTGGCATCGGACTCGACCACCTCGTAGCCGGTCGCGCGCAGTTCGCGCACCAGGCGGTCCCGCTCGGCCTTGAGCTGCTCGACATAGCCGAGCAGCGTGCCGGTGTGCTCCAGGGCGGCCAGGGCGGTCGCCTGGGTGACGGCCGACAGGTGGTACGGCAGCCGGACGAGCTGCACGGCGTCGACGACGGCCGGGTGCGCGGCGAGGTAGCCGAGGCGCAGGCCCGCCGCGCCGAACGCCTTCGACATCGTGCGGGAGATGACGAGGTTGGGGCGCCCTGCCAGCAGCGGCAGCAGCGAGTCGCCGTGGCTGAACTCGATGTACGCCTCGTCGACCACGACGATCGCCCCGGCGGTCGCGGCCCTCGCCGCCTGCGCGGCCTCGTACAGGGCGAGGACCGTCCCGGCCGGGACCGCGTTGCCCGTGGGGTTGTTGGGGGTAGTGACGAAGACGACGTCCGGCCGGTGCTCGGCGATCGCCTTCTCGGCGGCGGCGAGGTCGATCGTGAAGTCCTCGTTGCGCGGCCCCGAGATCCAGCCCGTGCCGGTGCCGCGCGCGATGAGCCCGTGCATCGAGTACGACGGCTCGAAGCCGATCGCCGTGCGGCCCGGCCCGCCGAAGGTCTGCAGCAGCTGCTGGATGACCTCGTTGGAGCCGTTGGCCGCCCAGACGTTGGCCAGGCCGACCTGGTGGCCGGAGGTGTCCGTCAGGTACTCGGCGAGCTTCGTGCGCAGCTCGACCGCGTCCCGGTCCGGGTAGCGGTTGAGGTTCCTGGCGGCCTCACGGACCCGCTCGGCGATGCGCTCGACCAGCGCCTCGGGGAGCGGGTAGGGGTTCTCGTTGGTGTTCAGCCGTACGGGGACGTCCAGCTGGGGCGCGCCGTAGGGGGACTTGCCGCGCAGCTCGTCCCGTACGGGGAGATCGTCGATACGTACGTCGCTCACTTGCTCTCGGGCACCTTCCAGCCACGCGACATTTGTTCGTCTCCGACAAACCTCGCCTTGATCGCCGCGCCGTGTGCGGGCAGGTCCTCCGCCTCCGCCAGCGTCACCACGTGGTGCGCGACCTCGGCCAGCGCGTCCCGCGTGTAGTCGACGATGTGGATGCCGCGCAGGAAGGACTGGACGGACAGGCCCGAGGAGTGGCAGGCGCAGCCGCCGGTGGGCAGGACGTGGTTGGAGCCCGCCGCGTAGTCGCCGAGGGAGACCGGGGCCCAGGGGCCGACGAAGATCGCTCCGGCGTTGCGGACCCGGTCGGCCAGGGCCGCCGCGTCGGCCGTCTGGATCTCCAGGTGCTCGGCGCCGTACGCGTCGACCACCCGCAGGCCCTCCTCGACGCCGTCGACCAGGACGATCGCGGACTGCTTGCCGGACAGGGCGGGGACGATCCGGTCGTCGATGTGCTTGCTCGCCGTGACCTGCGGTTCCAGCTCCTTCTCCACGGCGCTCGCGAGTTCGGCGGAGTCCGTGACCAGGACGGCGGCGGCCAGCGGGTCGTGCTCGGCCTGGCTGATCAGGTCGGAGGCGACGTGCACCGGGTCGGCCGTCTCGTCGGCGAGGACCGCGATCTCGGTCGGGCCGGCCTCGGCGTCGATGCCGATCCTGCCGGTGAAGTAGCGCTTGGCCGCGGCGACCCAGATGTTGCCGGGGCCGGTGACCATGTTCGCGGGCGGGCAGGACTCCGTGCCGTACGCGAACATCGCGACGGCGGTGGCGCCGCCGGCGGCGTAGACCTCGTCGACGCCGAGCAGGGCGCAGGCGGCGAGGATCGTCGGGTGCGGCAGGCCGTTGAACTCGGCCTGGGCCGGGGAGGCGAGCGCGATGGACTCGACGCCGGCCTCCTGGGCGGGCACGACGTTCATGACGACGGAGGACGGATACACGGACCGGCCGCCGGGCGCGTACAGCCCGACGCGCTCGACCGGAACCCACTTCTCGGTCACGGAACCGCCGGGCACCACCTGGGTGGTGTGCGTGGCGCGGCGCTGCTCGCGGTGGACGGTCCGGGCGCGGCGGATGGACTCCTCCAGGGCCGCGCGCACGGCCGGGTCGAGCTCCTCCAGCGCGCGCGTGAGCGCGGCGGCCGGCACCCGCACCTGGTCGAGCCTGACCCCGTCGAACCGCTCGGCGAAGTCGATCAGCGCCGCGTCGCCCCGATGATGGACGTCCTCACAGATCGGACGCACCTTCTCCAGGGCAGCCGCTACGTCGAACTCGGCTCGGGGCAGCAGGGCACGCAGGGCGGGGCCCTCGGGAAGGGCGTCGCCGCGCAGATCGATTCGGGAGATCACGTGCTCAATTCTCTCAGACCCGGGTGAGGCGCCGTTCGCGCGTATCAATGGCTGATACAGCGCGCCGCGGGAGCGCGGAAGATCACCCTCACTTTCTGCTTTCGGGGCGTCACTCAGCGGGCATGAACAGTTGTACGAAGGAACCAACCCGCGAGTACCCGGGGAGGAAGGAAGAGCTGTGACCGAGGGGGCCGGCGTCCGTGCCGGGGAACTGCCCGACGACCTGACCGCGACCGAGGCCGGCATGTGGCAGGCCTTCCGCAACGGCAGCGTGTACGACCTGAGCAGCGGCGACGCGGTGGTGGACGATCCGCACGGCGGCCACCCCTGGGGCGGCGAGCGGACCGTGCGGGCGCGGATGGTCTGCTGGCTGCTTCTCGACGGCCCGCCCGCCCTGGCCGGCCGCGTCTCGTCGCTGAAGCTCGTCGGTGTGCAGGTCAGCGGCTCCCTCGACCTCGCGGGCGGCACGGTGGTGCCGTACGTCGAAATGCGCCGGTGCCGGTTCGAGCAGGACGTGCTGCTGCCGGAGGCCCGGTTCACGACCCTGCGGATGGTGGACTGCTCGATACCACGGCTGGAGGCGGCCCGGGTGCAGACGGAGGGCGATCTGCATCTGCCGCGCTGCCGCTTCCACCACGGCATCCGGCTCACGGACGCGCAGATCGGCACGGACCTGCTGCTCAACCAGGCGGTCGCGCACCAGGACCGCAGCGGCCGGTCGATCGCCGCGGACGGCCTGACCGTCGGCCAGGACTTACAGGCCGAGCTGCTGGAGTCGCACGGCGAGCTGAGCCTGCGCGCGGCCACCATCGGCGTCTCCCTGAGCCTGCGCGGCGCCCGCCTGGCCAACCCCGGCGCACGGCTCGCGCTGAACGCGCCGCAGCTGACCGTCGAGCGCAGCCTGTATCTGACCCCGGCGGGTGTCGGCGCCCAGGCGATGAGCGGCATGACTCCGGCGCAGGGGACGCGGATCCAGCGCTTCGCGTGCGAGGGCGGGATGCGGCTGGACGACGGGCGGTTCGGCGACGCGGTCGACTTCGAGCTGGCCCGGTTCACCCTCACCGACGACCAGGAGCTGTCGCTGCGCCGGGTGCAGACGCCCGAGCTGCGGTTCCTCGGGGAGCAGCCGGGGCGCGGGCGGGTGGTGCTGTCCGGGGCGAAGGTCGTCAACCTGATGGACCGGGCGGACTCCTGGCCGGGCCCCGGCCGGCTGCACATGGGCGGCTTCGCCTACGAGAACCTCGTGCCGCGCGGGCCGTTCCCGCTGGACGAGCGGCTGGACTGGGTGGCGGCGGCGACCGCCGAGTACAACCCGGAGCCGTACGAGCGGCTCGCGGCCGTGCTGCGCGCCGGCGGGGAGGACGAGGACGCCCGCGAGGTGCTGCTCGCCAAGCAGCGCCGGCACCGCGAGAGCCTTCCGCCGGCCGCCAAGCTCTGGGGCTACTTGCAGGACTGGACGGTGGCCTACGGGTACCGGCCGGGCCGGGCCGCCGTGTGGATGGCGGTGCTGTGGGCGGCGGGCTCCCTGGCGTTCGCGCAGGCCGGCCATCCGCCGTTGAAGCGGAGCGAGCATCCGGAGTGGAACCCCACGCTGTTCACTCTCGATCTGCTGCTGCCGGTCATCGACCTGGGCCAGGTGGGCTTCTGGCAGCTGCGCGGGGGCTGGCAGTGGCTGGCGGCGGCCATGATCCTGCTGGGCTGGGTCCTGGCGACGACGGTGGCGGCGGGGGCGACGCGGCTGCTGCGCCGCAACTGATGGTGCCGGTGTGACCACAGTTATTGAACTGTCACACCTTTACTTTCTCTTGACCAACGGGCGTACAACTTTCCGCGACTTCCCGGAACGATCTGGCGCCGGGGTGACCAGCGGTCCTTCAATGGTCGGCACGATGGCGATGCAGCTCCCGTTCATCCGCCCGAGCCGGATGACAAGGACCTCCCCCCACCTCGCCGGCGGCCCGTCCGCCGCCGACGACGAGGTGCTGCTCGACGCGCCCGACGCGCGGCTGAGTCCGGCACTGGTCGCCGCCGCCCGCGGCGACCACGGACCGGCCGCCGCACTGCTCCTCGCCACTCGGGCGGCCTCCGAGTGGGAGCGGCGCGACCGGTACGTGACCCGGCTGGCCGCCTTCGCGCACTCGCGCCCCGAGTGGCTGGACGCCTGGCTCGTCACCGCCCCGCAGGACCCCGACGCGCTGCTGGTCGGGGCCCAGCTGGCGGTGGACCGCGCCTGGCGGTCACCGGCCCGGGCCGAACTGCTGCGCGAGGTGAGCCCGCTGATCACGGCCGCGGCCCGGGGCGACCGGCGGGATCCGGTGCCGTGGCGGCTCGCGCTCGACCACGCCCGGGGCGCGCAGGCCGGGCACAAGTACTTCGAGGAGCTGTGGGCGGCAGCCGTACGCCGGGCCCCGCTCCACCACGGCTGCCATACGGCGGCCCTGCGCTACCTGGCCACCTACTGGCACGGTTCGCACCACGAGTGCTTCGACTTCGCCGACCGCGCCGCCCAGGACGCGCCCGCCGAGGCCCTCGTGCAGGCCCTGCCGCTACGGGCGGCCTTCGGCTACCTCACCGACGACTGCGGGCCCGAGGTGCCGCGCGAGCGGCTGGACACGGCCGCGGACCGGGCGATCGCACTGTCCCCGCTGCTGCCGGCGGCCGACCCCTGGCCTGCCCGGATGCGCAACCTGCTGCTCTTCGTCCTGGTCCGCCTGGAGCGCTGGGAGGATGCCCGGGACCAGCTGCGGCTGAACGGCCCGTACGCCACCTCGTTCCCGTGGGACCGGGTCTCGGACGACCCGCTCGGCCACTTCCTGCGGGTCCGCGCCGACATCCGGGCCGGGGCGGCCGGCACCCCCTCCCGGCATCCACGGAGTGAACGGGGCGGACGAGTCCGCTCCAGCGACCATTAGGCTTTTGCGTCGTGACCACCGTCCGGCTCCCCCTCTTCCCCCTGAACTCGGTGCTGTTCCCGGGGCTCGTGCTCCCGCTCAACGTCTTCGAGGAGCGGTATCGCGCCATGATGCGCGAACTGCTGAAGACGCCGGAGGACGAGCCGCGCCGGTTCGCCGTCGTGGCGATCCGTGACGGCCACGAAGTGGCCGCGACCGCGCCCGGCATGCCCGACCCGACGGCCGTGCCCGAGCGCGGGCCCGCGGCCGGTTTCGGCCCGGACCCGGCCAGGGCGTTCCACAAGGTGGGCTGCATCGCGGACGCGGCGACGGTCCGGGAGCGCACCGACGGCTCCTTCGAGGTGCTGGCGACGGGCACGACCCGGGTGAAACTGCTGTCGGTCGACGCGTCCGGGCCCTTCCTGACGGCCGAACTGGAGCCGCTGACGGAGGAACCCGGCGACGGGGCGGCGCCGTTGGCCGAGGGGGTGCTGCGGTCCTTCCGCCAGTACCAGAAGCGGCTGGCGGGCGCGCGGGAACGATCCCTGACGACCGGGGCCGATCTGCCCGACGAGCCGGGCGTGGTGTCGTACCTCGTCGCGGCGGCGATGATGCTGGACACCTCGGCCAAGCAGCGGCTGCTCCAGGCCCCCGACACGGCCTCCCGCCTGCGCGACGAGCTGAAACTCCTTCGCTCCGAGACGGCGATCATCCGTAGTCTGCCGTCGTTGCCGGCGTCGGACCTGACGCGCGGCCCGATGAGTCTCAACTGAGCGGATCGGCATGGCGAAGAAGGCGAAGAAGCAACAGCCGGGCGGCACGCCCGCGACGGTGGCCCTCACGGCGGCGGGCGCGGCGTACACGGTCCACTCCTACGACCACGACCCGGCGCACCCGTCCTACGGCGAGGAGGCGGCCGAGGCGATGGGTGTCTCCCCCGACCGTGTCTTCAAGACCCTGGTCGCGGACGTCGACGGCACTCTGACGGTCGCGGTGGTCCCGGTGGCGGGCCAACTGGATCTGAAGGCCCTGGCGGCGGCGGTGGGCGGCAAGCGCGCGACGATGGCCGACCCGACGCTGGCGGAACGCACGACGGGTTACGTCCGGGGCGGCATCTCCCCGCTGGGCCAGCGCAAGAAGCTCCCGACGGTCCTGGACGCCTCGGCGTCGGCCCACCCGACGATCTGCGTGTCGGCGGGGCGGCGGGGCCTGGAGGTGGAGCTCGCCCCGGAGGACCTGGCCACACTGACGGGAGCGGTGCTGGCTCCCATCGGGCGTGCTTAGCCTGCGGGCAGTGCTGTCGCACGCACCTGTCGGACACACTCATCCTGCGGGCAGTCATGCCGCCGGTGCGGCACGGGTGGGCGATGGGGGCACCCCCCTGCCCGAGCGAGGTCGAGAGCTGGAGGGCACCCCGCCGCGCCGGGCTGCGAAACCCCCGTCGCCAGCACCCAGCACCCACGCCGGGCACCAAGCGGTGCCAGGCCGCGCCCCCTAAGCAGCCGGCGGCGCCCCGTACGGCCCGTCGGCGAACTCCGGCTCCGGGTCCCGGGGCCCGAAGAGCGCCGTGAGCCCGAGATGCAGCACCAGCGCGGCGAGCGGCCAGGCCAGCAGCGCCCCCTTCGCCCCCAGCTTCAGCGGCGCGGAGAACGTCACGCCCCGCCCCACCTCCCGCGCGTGCGCGATGACGTCCTGCGGAGGCCCCAGCCACACCCCGACCCGCCAGGCGAGCAGCGAACCGAGCAGTCCCCCGACGGCCAGCCCCACTACCAGCGGCACACCCCCACGCCGCCGCAGCAGGAAGACCACCAGCGCGCTCACGGCGCCGAAACCCAGCCCGAGCAGCGTGAACGTGCCGTCCACGCCCACGGCCTGCTCGCCCTCGGTTTCCTTGAGGTAGACGACCCAGTTCCCCTCCGCCGCCTCCCCGACCAGCGGCACGTGCGGCGCGAGCCACCACCACAGCACTCCCAGCAGCACCCCGGCGAGCGCCATGGCCAGGGAGACCACACCGGCCTCCCGCACTTCCGTCTTCATGCCGGGGCCGTCCTGTCCGTACCAGCCGTACTCGGCGTACTCGGCCTGCTGGGACCCGGGAGCCGCAGCCCCGGACGCCGAGGCCGGCGGCTGCCACGAACCCTGTGCGGAACGTTCATGAGGTGGCGGTGGCGGAGTCAGTGGTGCGGTCACCCTGCCATCGTGCCAGGCCCGCCTGTGCGCCGCGTCACCGGACGACCCCTCCCCGCTGCTCACCGGACCGCCGCCCGGCGGTACGCCCAGGTCGCCACGGCCAGCGAGACGACGCCCACGACCCCGCACACGGCGAGGTCACCGAGCACGAAGGCCCAGTCGGGGTCCGCCCCGAACGTCCGCGCGAAGGCCTCCACGCCGTACGTCGACGGCAGCAGGTCCCGCGCGAACCGCACGGCCTCCGGCATCCGGTCCGCCGGCAGCACACCCAGCAGCAGCGCCGCCGACATGCCCAGCTGCCCGAGCAGCGTGGCCAGCTCCGGCCGGGGCGCGAGCAACCCCAGGGCCGCCCCGAGTCCGGCGAGCGCGGCGCCCGCGAGCGGGATCACGGCCATGAGGATCCACAGATGCGCCAGCGGCAGCCCGAACAGCACGCAGCCGAACACCGCCGTGACGACGGTCCCCGGCACGGTGAACGACGCGTACGCGCCCGCCGCGCCCAGCACCACCGCCGCCGGCGGCACCGGCAGGGTCGCGTAGTGGTCGAGCCCGCCGCTGGCCCGCAGCTGCCCGAAGTACTGCGCGAGCAGGTTCAGCGCGACGAAGGCGACCACCAGGACCGACGACCCGGCGACGACCGCCTGCGCCTCCGCCCCGTCGTCCACGACCCCGCGCATCAGGATCATGATCCCGACCGACTGGAAGGTCGCCACGAACAGCAGCGGGATCCGCGCGACCCGCGCCCGGGACAGCTGCGCCCGGTACACGGCCGCCAGCGAAGGCCACAGCCGCGCCCGAGGTCCGAGCTCGGCCGCGCCCGCGGCGGGCTCCTCAGCGGCCAGGGCACTGCCCGGCAGGACATCGGCGGGTACGACACTCACGTCGCGCTGCTCCCCTTCGTCGGGTCCACTGCGGCAGTCGCCCTGTTCGGTACGTATGTGACGGCCCGCGCACTCAAGGCCGGCGCGTTCCGGGCCGTCATGTTCCGGTCCCGCGCGTTCCGGGCCACCGCGTTCCGGGCCCGCCCACTCAAGGCCTGCGTGCCTCTCACGCCTTCACCAGCCCTTGCTGCGCGGCACCGCCCAGGGCCAGGTAGACGTCCTCCAGGCTCGGCGTGGTCAGGGTGAAGTCGTCCAGGGCGGCGAAGGCGGCCCCGCCGGTGACGGTCGCGACGACCGCCCGGGCCTCCTCGGGCCCGAGCCGCAGCGTCCAGCGGCGGCCCGACTCCGCGGCGCGGTCCCGCAGCGCGGCCACCTCCGGGACGTGCAGCGGAGCCGCGTCCCGCCACACCAGGTCGACCCGCACCTCACCGGCGACCTGCTCCTTGAGCCCGGCCGGGGTGTCGCAGGCGATCACCCGCCCCCGGTCCAGGACGGCCACCCGGTCCAGCACGGTCTCGGCCTCGATGACGTTGTGGGTGACGAGCAGCACGGTGGTCCCGTGCTCGGCCCGCCGCCGGTCGACCGCCGACCACACGGCCCGCCGCGCCACCGGGTCCATCCCGGAGGTCGGCTCGTCGAGCACCAGCAGCGGCCGCTCCCCCACCAGCGCCGCGGCGAAGCACGCCAGGCGCCGCTGGCCCCCGGAGAGCTTCTTCAGCGGCCGCCCGGCCAGTGGCGTGAGCCCCAGTTCGTCCAGGACGGCGTCCCGCTCGGCCCGCGCCCGGCGGATGTCCAGGCCGCGCAGCCGCCCGGTGGTCTCGGCGGCGAGCGACACGGTCAGCTCGTCGAGGGCGGTCGACTCCTGCCCGAGGTAGGCGAGGATCCGCGCGGCCCGCTCGGGGTGGCGCACGATGTCGTGCCCGAGGATCTCCACACTGCCGCGGTCGGGCCGCATCAGCCCGGTCAGCTGCCGTACGAGGGTGGACTTGCCGGCGCCGTTCGGCCCGAGCAGGCCGAAGATCTCGCCGCGGCGGATGTCCAGCCGTACGTCGTCCGTGGCCCGGACCTCGGGTGTTCCGGGCGCGCCGCGCCGGCTCCGGACCGCCGGATAGGTCTTGGTCAGCCCGCGCACGCACACGACGTCACCATCGTGCCGAAATGCCTGTGCCGCGCGCGTACTCACAAGGGACGAGACTACGGGGTCGGCGACCCCTGTCCGCTCTCGGGGCGGTCCAGGGCGGGAAATCCGTCGGCGACGTTCTCAGTCGCCGGCGGGGGCGTGCTCCACGCCCGTGCGGACGCCGATCTCCTTCCAGAACCCGGCCCGGATGGCGTAGCGGTCCCGTTCGTCGATCTGGTCGTCCTTGTGGGCGAGGAGGCCGAAGCGGGCGGCGTAGCGCAGCAGCTCGCCGTCGACGCGGTGCGGGATGCGCGGATACATCGCGGACAGTTTCGGCAGGTGGCTGTGGTCGCCGAGGCGTTCCACCCAGCGCCGTGCGAAGACCTGGCCCACCTCGGAGGGGTCGCCGCCGACCGTGGTGATGTCCTCCTCGCGGTCGGCCCACCGCTGCTCGGCGGTGGTCAGCTGGGCCAGCGTCGGCATCGAGGCGGCCTCGGGGGGCTCGGCCGTGGGCCGGTCGACCCAGCCTTTGTCGGAGGACCACCGGAGGGTGGCGGAGGCGGGGGGCTGGGCGGGCTGGGTGCCGGGGGTGCGCAGGGCGGCCAGGTCTTTGGGCGTGGGGACCCCTTTGGCGGCGGGCATCCGCTCCTCGGTGCCGTTCTGCCCGGGGCCGGCCGCCGGGTGCGGGGGCCGCGGGGCGGGCCGCTCGGCCGGGGCGGCGAGGGCGGAGTCGGGCAGCGGCGCGGAGAGGATCGCGGCGATCTCGGGCCGGGGCGCGGACTGCGGGGCGCACACCCCGGCGTGCTCCTTGGCGCGGACGGCCTTGGTGATCCAGGTCCGGTCCAGGACGCGCCGCTCGTCGGCCTCGGCGACGAGGTCCTCGGACTGGTTGTAGTCGCCGTCGGCGGCCTGCACGGCCCACAGGTGGACGGCGACGCCGTGCTCCTTGGCGGCCATCATGCCGGGCAGCAGATCACCGTCGCCGGTGACCAGGACGATGTCGGAGCAGGCGCGGTTGCGGGCCAGTTCGGTGAGCTCGGCGTGCATCGCGGCGTCCACGCCCTTCTGCGCCCAGCGGCCGTCGCTGCGGGTCAGGGCGCCGAGCCGGACGGTGACCCGGGGCATCACGCGCAGCCTGCGGTGCTCGGGCTGCGGGACGCGGTCGGGGGCGCCGTCGAACCAGTAGATACGCAGCAGCGGCTGCTGCGTATCGGACTCGGCGCGCTCGCGCAGCCCCTGGATGAGGGCGGCGTGGTCGACGGTGATGCGGGACCGCGAGGGCTCCCCGGCGAGGAGACTCGCCGCGGCTCCCAGCAGATACCCGGCGTCCACCAGGACGATGCAGCGGTCCACACGACTCACCCTCTTCCCAGGAGGCTTGCTTCAGGGCTCGCTTCGAGTCTGCCCGACGGCGCGGAGGTTAACGGCCGGAACTCGATCTTCGGCGTGGCGTTTCGCTCCGCCCTGCTCCGACTACCCCTGTCACGCAGGGTAATTGCCCGACATGCGATCGTTGTCGGCCTGTGTGAATCTGGTCCCGGCCCTGGCCCCTAGATCCCCCACAGGAGGCATCACCATGGCCAAGAACAAGAACCGTGACCGTAAGCAGCAGCGTCCGACCGAGCGCGGGCAGCGGGCGGACCGCAGCCCCGCGTCCGAGGCGGAGCCCCAGCCCGAGGTCGAGCTGACCCCCGGCGATGTGGCGTCCCGCAAGCGGAAGCGCAGCTTCGGCCACAACTGACATCTGTGTAACGGGTTGTTGAGACCCACGCACATGCGCGAGGGGCGTACCAGGTACCGGGTACGCCCCTCACGCGCGTCGAGAGCCCTCCGCGGCCTCGGTCATCCCGCCAGGCAGGACGGCCCGAGCAGCACCTTCAGGTCGCCGAAGAGCGCCGGGTCGGGCTTCACCCGGTGCCGGTCCAGGCGCAGCACGGTCGTCTTGGTCGGGCCCTGGAGCCTGATGCGGACCTCGCTGTCGCCCTTGTGGTGGCTGAGGACCTCGCCGAGGCGGCTGACCAGCGGCGGGGTGACCCGGGTGGCCGGGATGGTGAGGACCACGGGCGCGTTGGTGCCCGCGTTGGACAGGTCCGGCACCATCAGCTCCATCGCGACGAGCCGGGGAATGTCCTCGCGCTTGTCGAGGCGGCCCTTGACGAACACCACGGCGTCCTCGACGAGTTGGGTCGAGACGAGTTGGTAGGTCGCGGGGAAGAACATGCACTCGATCGAGCCGGCGAGGTCCTCGACGGTGGCGATGGCCCAGGCGTTGCCCTGCTTGGTCATCTTGCGCTGCAGGCCCGAGATGATGCCGCCGATGGTGACGACCGCGCCGTCGGAGTGCTCACCGCCGGTCAGCTGGGAGATGCCCGCGTCGGCCTTGTCGGACAGGATGTGCTCCAGGCCGAACAGCGGGTGGTCGGAGACGTACAGACCGAGCATTTCCCGCTCCTGGGCGAGCAGATAGGTCTTGTCCCACTCGTCGGGGGAGAACTCCACGTCGAGGCCGAAGCCCGGCTCGCTGGTCTCGGCCTCGCCCATGCCGCCGAAGAGGTCGAACTGCCCCTCGGCCTCCTTGCGCTTGACCGCGACCACGTTGTCGATCATCGGCTCGTAGTGCGCGGTGAGGCCCTTGCGGGTGTGGCCCATGGCGTCGAAGGCGCCGGCCTTGATCAGCGATTCGGTGGTGCGCTTGTTGCAGACCACCGCCTCCACCTTGTCGAGGTAGTCCGGGAAGGACGTGTACTTCCCCTTGGCCTTGCGGCACCGGATGATCGACTCGACCACGTTCGTACCGACGTTGCGGACGGCGGAGAGGCCGAAGAGGATCACGTCGTCGCCCTGGGCGGCGAAGTTGGACATCGACTCGTTGACGTCCGGCGGGAGCACCTTGATGCCCATGCGGCGGCACTCGTTGAGGTAGACGGCCGACTTGTCCTTGTCGTCCTTCACGGACGTGAGCAGCGCGGCCATGTACTCGGCGGGGTGGTTCGCCTTGAGGTACGCCGTCCAGTACGAGACGAGTCCGTACGCGGCGGAGTGGGCCTTGTTGAACGCGTAGCCGGCGAAGGGGACCAGCACGTCCCACAGCGCCTGGATGGCCTCGTCGCTGAAGCCCTTCTTGCGGGCGCCCTCCTGGAAGAGGACGAAGTTCTTCGCCAGTTCCTCGGGCTTCTTCTTGCCCATCACGCGGCGGAGGATGTCGGCCTCGCCGAGCGAGTACCCGGCGATGATCTGGGCGGCCTTCTGCACCTGCTCCTGGTAGACGATCAGGCCGTGGGTGACGTCCAGGACCTCCCTGAGCGGCTCCTCCAGCTCGGGGTGGATCGGCGTGATCTCCTGCTGCCCGTTCTTGCGGAGCGCGTAGTTCGTGTGGGAGTTCATGCCCATCGGACCCGGGCGGTACAGGGCCGACACGGCGGAGATGTCCTCGAAGTTGTCCGGCTTCATCAGCCGGAGCAGGGAGCGCATGGGGCCGCCGTCGAACTGGAAGACGCCGAGGGTGTCGCCGCGCTGGAGCAGTTCGAAGGTCGTGGGGTCGTCGAGCGGGAGGCTCAGGAGATCGATGTCGATCCCCTTGTTGGACTTCACCATCTTGACGGCGTCGTCCATGATCGTCAGGTTGCGCAGGCCGAGGAAGTCCATCTTCAGCAGGCCGAGCGACTCGCAGCTCGGGTAGTCCCACTGCGTGATGGTCACGCCGTCGGTGTGCCTGACCCAGACCGGGACGTGGTCGGTGATGGTCTCGCTGGACATGATCACGCCGGCGGCGTGCACGCCCATCTGCCGGACCAGGCCCTCGACACCCTTGGCGGTGTCGATGACCTTCTTCACGTCCGGCTCGTTCTCGTACATCGCCCGGATCTCGCCCGCCTCCGAGTAGCGGGGGTGCTCGGGGTTGGTGATGCCGTCGAGGTTGATGCCCTTGCCGAGGACGTCGGCGGGCATGGCCTTGGTGAGGCGGTCGCCCATGGCGTACGGGTAGCCCAGCACGCGCGCGGAGTCCTTGATCGCGTTCTTGGCCTTGATGGTGCCGTACGTGCCGATCATGGCGACCTTGTCGGCGCCGTACTTCTCCGTCACGTACCGGATCACCTCGACGCGCCGGCGCTCGTCGAAGTCGATGTCGACATCGGGCATGGAGATGCGCTCGGGGTTGAGGAACCGCTCGAAGATCAGGCCGTGCGGGATGGGGTCGAGGTCGGTGATGCCGAGAGCGTAGGCGACGATCGAGCCGGCCGCGGAGCCTCGGCCGGGGCCGACCGCGATGCCCTGCTTCTTGGCCCACATGATGAAGTCGGCGACCACGAGGAAGTAGCCGGGGAAGCCCATCGAGATGATGGTGTCCATCTCGTACTCGACCTGCTTCATGCGGTCGTCCGGGATGCCGTCCGGGAAGCGGCGGTGCATGCCGCGCAGGGTCTCCTCGCGGAACCAGCTGACCTCCGTGTACCCCTCGGGGATGTCGAACCTGGGCATCAGGTCGCGCTTCTCGAACATGCCGGTGGTGTCGACCATCTCCGCGATCAGGCGGGTGTTGGCGCAGCCCTCCTGCCAGGCGTCCGAGGAGTCGATGGCGTACATCTCGTCGGTGGACTTCAGGTAGTAGCCGGTGCCGTCGAACCTGAAGCGGTCGGGGTCGGAGAGGTTCTTGCCGGTCTGGATGCACAGCAGGGCGTCGTGGGCGACCGACTCGTGCGCGTACGTGTAGTGCGAGTCGTTGGTGACCAGCGGGGGGATGCCGAGCTTCTTGCCGATCTCCAGGAGGCCGTCGCGGACCCGGTGCTCGATCTCGATGCCGTGGTCCATCAGTTCCAGGAAGTAGCGGTCCTTGCCGAAGATGTCCTGGTAGTCGGCGGCGGCCTTGAGGGCCTCGTCGAAGTGGCCGAGGCGCAGCCGGGTCTGGACCTCGCCGGAGGGACAGCCGGTGGAGGCGACGATCCCCTCGGACCACTGGGCGATGGTCTCCTTGTCCATCCGGGGCCACTTCTGGAGCCAGCCCTCGGCGTAGGCGTCGGAGGACAGCCGGAAGAGGTTGTGCAGGCCCGTCTCGTTCACGGCCCACATCGTCTTGTGGGTGTAGCCACCGGAACCGGAGACGTCGTCCCGCTTCTGGTGCGGCTGGCCCCACTGGATCTTGCGCTTGTTGCGGCGCGACTCGGGCGCGACGTACGCCTCGATCCCGATGATCGGCGTGACCCCGGCCTTCTGCGCGGAGTGGAAGAAGTCGTACGCCCCGTGGAGGTTGCCGTGGTCGGACATGGCGATGTGCGTCATGCCCATCTCGTTGCACGCGTCGAACATGTCCTTCAGCCGCGCGGCACCGTCCAGCAGCGAGTACTGGGTGTGGACGTGCAGGTGCGTGAACGGCGGCTTTGACACGGCTGCGGCCTCCAGAGAAAACATGGATCGAATGGGGCCCGACAGGCTGCGGACAGTCTGGGGGACAGCGTCGAAGTCTATGCCTCGGCGGTGACACGCGGAGGGCTGACCCGCGTACCTTCGGGCGAGGATCGCGGGCACTCCCGCGGACCACCGCACGTTAGGCACAGGGCGGACCAGCCGTCCTGAGACGTCTGTACCAGGAGGCACCCAGCGATGTCGTTCCCGCAGCTCGACGACGAGCACCGCGGTGAGGAGATCCTCGCCGTCTTCGACACCGCCTTCGGCCGGCTGCTGGCCGCCGATCCGGCCGCGTTCCGGGTGAAGTTCCGGAAGATGGCGACCTCGGCCTTCGCCTTCTACCGGGGCACGGCGTGCCTCTTCTACCACGATCTCGACGAAGAGAAGCGAGGCGGGCCGTTCCTCGACGAGCGCACCTCGCGCGTGTGGATCCACGGCGACCTGCACGCGGAGAACTTCGGCACGTACATGGACGCCAACGGCCGCCTGGTCTTCAACGTCAACGACTTCGACGAGGCCTACGTCGGCCCCTTCACCTGGGACCTGAAGCGCTTCGCCGCCTCCATCGCCCTCATCGGATACGCGAAGGCGCTCAGCGACGAGCAGATCTCCGAGCTGGTGACGATCTACGCGGTCGCGTACCGCGAGCGGATCCACGCCCTGGCGACGGGCGCGAAGAGCGATGAGGTGCCGCCGTTCACGCTGGACACGGCGCAGGGCCCGCTGCTGGACGCGCTGCGTGACGCCCGCTCGCTGACCCGCTTCGGCCTGCTGGAGTCGATGACGGAGATCCGCGACTTCGAGCGCCGCTTCGCGCCCGGGGGCGGCTCCGTCGAGCTGGACGCGGCCACGCGCTACAAGGTCCTCGACGCCTTCGACGGCTATCTGGAGACGCTCCCGGACAGCTCGCTGGCCCGCCCGGACTCCTACCGGGTGAAGGACGTCGTCGGCCGGCGCGGCATCGGCATCGGCTCGGCGGGGCTGCCCTCGTACAACATTCTCCTGGAGGGCCACAGCGACGCCCTGGAGAACGATGTCGTGATCTACATCAAGCAGGCCCAGACCCCGGCGGTCTCGCGGCACCTCACGGACCGGGCGATCCGCGACTACTTCCAGCACGAGGGGCACCGCACGGTCATCTCCCAGCGTGCCCTCCAGGCGCACGCCGACCCGTGGCTGGGCTGGACCGAGCTGGACGGCGCGGGCCAGCTGGTCGCCGAGGTCTCGCCGTACGCGGTGGACCTGGACTGGGGCGACATCGACGACCCGGAGGAGATCGCCCAGGTGGTGGCCGACCTCGGCCGGGCCACGGCCACGATGCACTCGGCTGCGGACGACCAGTCCGGCGAGTCCCTGGTGCCGTTCTCCACGGAGCGTGCCATCGACGCGGCGATCGCGGCCGACGAGGAGGGCTTTGGGCCCGTGCTGGTCGACTTCGCGCACCGCTACGGCGCCCGCGCGCGGGCCGACCACCAGACCTTCGTGGACCTGTTCCGCAACGGCCGGATTCCGGGTCTGTGACGGAACCACCTCGCTCAGGCATCCTTTAGGGGTCCCTTACGGAACCTCATGACACACTCTCCTATCGCTATGGACATATCCGGGATCCAGCTCAGAGCCGTGCGCGCGGCGCTGTTCACGGCCGTGGTCGTGACGCTCAGCACCGCGTCGCACGTGCTGCTGTCCCGGGCCCCGTTGCCGTTGAACACGGTGGCCCTGCTCACGGCCGCTGTGTTCGCCCTCGCCTATGCCCTGGCCGGACGTGAGCGGACCTTCGGCCGGATCGCCGCCCTGCTGATCCCGCTGGAGCTGGCCGCCGACACGATCCTCACCACCGGCCAGCACGTCTGCTACGGCAAGGCGGGCGGTCCGGTCGCCGGCCCTCTGGCCTCGGTCGGCTGGGACGTGCTGTGCGGCGACGGGACGCCGGTGGGAATGCCGCTGGCGCAGGTCGTCGGCGCCGACCCCGACAGGCTCGGCGGTCTCCTGGCCCACGCCGGCCCGGGCGTGGCCTGGCTCCTGCTCGGC
Source organism: Streptomyces sp. NPDC033136 (assembly GCF_055578235.1). Classification (NCBI taxonomy): domain Bacteria; kingdom Bacillati; phylum Actinomycetota; class Actinomycetes; order Kitasatosporales; family Streptomycetaceae; genus Streptomyces; species Streptomyces sp. NPDC033136. The sequence goes on along the minus strand of NZ_JBVIPD010000005.1, from coordinate 156,652 downwards.
GCACACGTCGGCGTCGGCCTCATCGCGGCCGCGTGGCTGCGCCGGGGTGAGCGGGCGCTGGCCCAGGTGCTGCGCGCGGTAGCGGCGACCACCTTCCGTCCGCTGCTGCTGGCGGTCGCCGCGGTGGCCGTGCGCCGGACCGCTCCGGTCCGCCGCCTGCCCAGCCCCGCCCACCGTGCGACCTCCGTCCTCAGCCGCCTCTTCGTGCACTCCATGGGACAGCGTGGACCGCCGTGCTCGCCCGTCTTCGCCTGCGTGTGAACAGCACTGAGCACCACAGACCACCCCTACGTATCCCGCACACACAGGTGTGCGCCTCCCCATGGAGATTCTCAGCATGAGCAAGCGGAACAGCCAGGCGGCGAAGACAGCGGCCCGGGAGCGGCTGCGCGTGGAGCGCGAGCGCGAGGCGAAGCGGGCCAAGGCGAGGCGGCAGATCATCGTCGCCCTGTCGGTCGTCGGCGTCCTCGCGGCGGCAGGCGGCGTGGGTTACGCCATCGTCCAGGCCAACAAGCCCGACAGCTGGGAGGCCGCGAAGAACGCCAAGCTCGTCAAGCCGGCCAACACGTCGGGCAAGGACGGCACCACTGTCGTCATCGGCAAGGACAGCGCCAAGAAGACCCTCGTCATGTACGAGGACCCGCGCTGCCCGGCCTGCGCCCAGTTCGAGCAGACCGTCGGCTCGACCATCGACAAGGACGTCGAGGACGGCAAGTACAAGATCCAATTCGTCGGCGCGACGTTCATCGACCGCAATGCTCCGGGAGAGGGCTCCAAGAACGCCCTCAGCGCGCTGGGTGCCGCCCTGAACGTCAGCCCCGAGGCCTTCCTGGACTACAAGACCGCGCTGTACTCGGCGAAGTACCACCCCGAGGAGACGGACGACAAGTTCAAGGACGACGACTACCTGATCAAGGTGGCGAACTCTGTCGAGGCCCTGAAGGACAACAAGCAGTTCCAGACGGCGGTGAAGGACGGCACCTACGACAAGTGGGCGCTGGTCCTGAGCGAGAAGTTCGACACCGACGGCGACAAGTACGAATTCCAGGGCACGCCGACGCTCCTCATGGACGGCAAGAAGGTCACCGGCAGCAACGGCCAGAGCGCGCCGATGACCGTCCCGGACTACACCGCGGCGATCGACAAGGCCCTCAAGGGCTGAGTCCCCGGCCCTGGATTCCGGGCCGGTGAGGACTTGCCGACCCGCACCTTTCGTAGCGGCCCGCCAGGACTCAGGCGGGCCGTTCCGGTGTGAGCCCTCGAGGATCGCGGACGGCGACAGTCCGCTGAAGAACGGGCCAACTTTGCGGGTTCGCCCGCCTCTTGTTCATACCGATCAGTAACCTGATCGTCCGTGACCAGTCGATACAGATCATCGAATACGTCAGAGGACCTCAACTCCCTCACCCCGCGCCGCCGTACGGTCGTCAAGGCCGCGGCGGCGTCCGCTGTTCTGGCCGGGCCGCTGGCGGTAACCCTGCCCGCACGCGCCGTCGGCCAGGCGCCCGCCTTCCTGCACGGCGTCGCCTCCGGTGACCCGTTGCCGGACGGCATCCTGCTGTGGACCCGCGTGACCCCGGTCCCGGAGGCGATACCCGGCTCCGGGCTCGGTCCGGACACCGAGGTGAGCTGGATCGTCGCCAGGGACAAGGCGTTCGGCACCGTCGTCGCCAAGGGCTCCATCACCGCGACGGCCGCCTCCGACCACACCGTGAAGGCCGACATCCGCGGCCTGGAGCCGGGCACCGACTACTGGTTCCGCTTCTCCGCCGGCGGCACCGACTCCCCCGCCGCGCGCACCCGTACCGCCCCGGCGGCCGACGCGGCCGTCACGGGTCTCCGCTTCGGCGTGGTCTCCTGCGCCAACTGGGAGGCCGGCTACTTCTCCCCGTACCGTCACCTCGCCACCCGCGGCGACCTGGACGCCTGGCTGCACCTGGGCGACTACATCTACGAGTACGGCACCGGCGAGTACGGCACCCGCGGCACGGTCGTCCGCCCGCACGCCCCGGCCCACGAGATCGTCACGCTCGCCGACTACCGCGTCCGGCACGCGCGGTACAAGACCGACCCGGACCTCCAGGCGCTGCACGCGGCGGCCCCGGTCGTGGCGATCTGGGACGACCACGAGGTCGCCAACGACGCCTGGTCGGGCGGCGCGGAGAACCACACCGAGGGCGCGGAGGGTGCCTGGTCCGCCCGCCAGGCCGCCGCCAAGCAGGCCTACTTCGAGTGGATGCCGGTGCGCCCGGCGCTCGCGGGTACCACCTACCGCCGGCTGCGTTTCGGCAAGCTGGCCGACCTCTCGCTGCTGGACCTGCGTTCCTTCCGCTCGCAGCAGGTCGAGGTCGGCAACGGCGAAGTGGACGACCCGGACCGCACGCTCACCGGCCGCGCCCAGCTCGACTGGCTCAAGGCGGGCCTCAAGTCCTCCGACACCACCTGGCGGCTGGTCGGCAACTCGGTGATGATCTCGCCGTTCGCCGTCGGTTCGCTCTCCGCCGACCTGCTCAAGCCGCTGGCCAAGCTGCTGGGCCTGCCGCAGGAGGGCCTCGCCCTCAACACCGACCAGTGGGACGGCTACACCGACGACCGCCGCGAGATCCTGGCGCACCTGCGCGCGAACGGGATCCGCAACACGGTCTTCCTCACCGGTGACATCCACATGGCGTGGGCCAACGACGTGCCGGTGAACGCCGGTACGTATCCGCTGTCCCCGTCGGCCGCCACGGAGTTCGTCGTCACCTCGGTCACCTCGGACAACCTCGACGACATCGTCAAGGTCCCTCAGGGCACGGTCTCCGCGGTCGCCGCTCCGGTCATCCGCGCCGCCAACCGGCACGTCCACTGGGTCGACACCGACCGCCACGGCTACGGCGTCCTGGACATCACCGCCGAGCGCGCGCAGATGGACTACTACGTCGTCTCCGACCGCACGAAACGCGACGCGACCACCAAGTGGGTCCGCTCGTACCGCACCCGCAGCGGCACGCAGAAGGTCGAGCGCGTCCACGACCCGGTGTAACCAACGTCACTTCGCAGGCGGGCCCCGGAGGCCTCACGTCTCGTCGCTGGTGAACCGCCGGAGAAGTGCGGACGACGACCGCTCAGAGAGTCTCGAGGAAGCCGAGCGCCACCCGCCAGGTGGCCTCGGCGGCCTCGGCGTCGTAGTCCGGCAGGTCGGGGTCGGTGTAGAGATGGCCGGCCCCCCTGTACCGGTACACCTCGACGTCGGCGCCGGTACGGCCCATCTGGAGGTACCAGGCGCTGAGCCAGTCGTCCGTCTCGAAGGGGTCCGGCTCCGCCACGTGCAGCTGGACCGGCAGGTCCTCCGCCGTGACGCCCGGCGCGATGTCCGACGTACCGTGCAGGAGCAGCAGACCGCGCGCCTTGTCGTCGCCGAGGGCGAGGGTCTGCGCGATGGAGGCGCCGAGCGCGAACCCAGCGTACACCAGCCCTCTCTCGGAGTAGGGCGCGGCGGCCAGCACGGCCCGCTTCAGCAGCTCCTCCTTGCCGATCTTCTCCTTGTGCTCCATGCCCTCCTCGACCGCCTCGAACGTGCGCCCCTCGAAGAGGTCGGGCGTCCACACCTCGTGTCCGGCCGAGCGCAGCCGGTCAGCTGCCTGGAGCACCGCGGGCCGCAGTCCATGGGTCGAGTGGAAGAGCATGATGTTCATGAGGCCATGGTGCCAGCCGGGTGTGACGGGCCGGGATCACGGCACTACCCCGGATGCCGCCGAAGTCACATGTTCATGGCCCCCGGGAGCCGGTTAGGTTCGGGGGCATGGAGAACCTGCTACGACCGCTGATCGTGGTCGGTGGCTCGGTCGTGCTCACGCTGGCGATCGGCTGGGCCACCGACTTCCTGCTGCGCAAGGCCGACGCACGGCACCACGAGACCCCGCTGTGGGGTCTGCTGCGCCGTGGCCGCATCCCCTACCAGCTCGTGCTGTGCGCGGCCCTGCTGAGGGGGTCGTACGACGAGGCACAACTGCTGGAGAGCCGCGAGGAGGCCGCCGGCCGGGTGCTGACCCTGGTGCTGATCGGGTCGGCCGCCTGGCTGGTGATCCGTATCGCGTCGGCGATCGTCGAGTCGTCGTACAGCCGGTACGCCAACGCCCGGGCCCACCGCGACCCGGCCAGGGTCCGCCGGGTGCGCACCCAGGTGACGCTGATCATGCGGGTGGTGTCGGCGATCGTCGGGGTGGTGGCCGCGGCGAGCATGCTGCTGACGTTCCCGGCGTTCCGCGCGGCGGGGGCCTCGCTGCTGGCCTCGGCCGGCATCCTCGGCATCGTCGCCGGTGTCGCCGCCCAGTCCACGCTGAGCAACATGTTCGCGGGGTTCCAGATCGCCTTCGGCGACATGGTGCGCATCGGGGACACCGTGGTCGTGGACGGCGAGTGGGGCACGGTGGAGGAGATCACCCTGACGTTCCTGACCGTGCGCACCTGGGACGAACGCCGGATCACCATGCCGGTGTCGTATTTCACGTCCAAGCCGTTCGAGAACTGGTCGCGCGGCACGCCGCAGATGACCGGCACCGTCTTCTGGCACGTCGACCACGCGGCGCCCCTGGACGCGATGCGCGAGAAGCTCCGCGACATCCTGCGCGAGTGCCCGGCGTGGGACGGCCGCGCCTACAACCTGTCCGTCACGGACACCACCCCGAACACCATGCAGGTGCGGGCCCTGGTAACGGCGAAGGACGCGGACGACATCTGGACGGTACGGGTCGCGGTCCGCGAGCAGATGGTCCGCTGGCTGGCCGACGAGCATCCGTACGCCCTGCCCCGGGTCAACACGGCGGACGCGGTCCTGCCGCCGTCCCTCAACGGCCACCGCCCGTCCCAGGACGGCGTGCCGCTCCAGAAGCGCCGCTTCCACGGTTCGAGCCGGCCGGAGCGCTGACGGCACGGGCCGGCGGCCGCTCTGACGGGAGCGCCGACCCCACAACCAGGAGGGGCTGCCCGCGAGCGCGGGCAGCTCCTCCTCGCGTCGGCCCGGTCAGTGACCGCGCTCGGCACCGCCGTTGACCTGGATGATCTGGGACGTGATGTGCCCGGCGCCCGGGGAGGCGAGCCAGTGCAGGGTCTCGGCGACGTCTCCGGGCGTCCCGGCCCGCCCGTTCGAGGTCTCGCCGATGAGCCGCGCACGCCGCTCCTCGGCCATCGCGTCCCCGAAGAACTCGGTGTCCTCGATGTAGCCGGGCGCGACCACGTTCACGGTGATGCCGCGCGGCCCCAGCTCCCGGGCCAGATCATGGGCGTACGGATGCAGCCCTGCCTTGGCGGCCGCGTACGCCCCGCTCCCGGACCCCCGGTAGGCGGCGATGGAGCTGAGGAACAGCACCCGCCCGCCGGGCTCGGCGAGCCGCGGCTTCAGCGCCTCGGTGAGCAGGACGGCCGTCAGGGTGTTGAGCCGGAAGTTCACGGTCCACGTATGGGCGACGCCCTCGAGCGGATCGTCGCCCCCGGCGTCCGGTTCGAGCAGCCCGCTGCCGCCGGCGCTGTGCACGAGCACGTCCACGGCCCCGAACTCCCGCTCCACGAACCCGGCGACGCCCCGCACGTGCTCGGGCTCGGCGAGATCGGCCGCATGGGTCAGCGCGCCCGGCACCCCGGCCTTCTCCAGCACCTCGGCGCGCCGCCCGAGCAGCAGCACCCGATCTCCGCCCGCGGCGAACACCCGAGCCGCCGCGAGTCCAATTCCCGTGCCTCCGCCACTGATTACCACGTTTCGTACCATATGAGCGACCTTATGACGCCCCGGCCGACCGCCGTCAAGTGACCGCCCGTGTCCGCCGGCCGACGGCGGGCAAGGGCGGTCACCGGGGGCAGGTCACCGCAGGCTACGGACGTCGAGGTGCCGCAGCACCCGGTCCACCACCTCGGGATCCGCCCCCGGTTCACTCCGCGCCGCCAGCACCTCGTGCCGCGCCGCGCTCAGCATCTCCTGCTGGATCCGGCGTACCCGCTTCACCCGCCGGGCCCCCTCCCGGTACACCTCCCGCCGCTCGTCCTCCGCCAGTTCGGGGCTGATCCGCACTCCGATGTCGTAGGCCCGCCGCAGCATCTGCTCGGACAGCTCCTCCGGCAGTTCCTCGGTCCCCTCGATCTCCCGCAGCCTCCGCTTCGCCGCCTTCGACGCCCGGACGGCCAGCGTCTTCGCGAGCTCCCTCTCGTGGTCCGTGTCGGCCTTCACCCCGAGCCGCCGCACCAGCCAGGGCAGCGTCAGCCCCTGCACCACGAGCGTCGCCATGATCACCCCGAACGCGACGAAGATGATCTCGTCCCGGCTGGGGAACGGCCGGCCCGCTTCGGTCTCCAGAGGAATCGCCAGCACCAGCGCGACGGAGGCGACCCCCCGCATCCCCGCCCACCACATGACCACGGTCTCGCGCCAGCTCACCGGGATGTCCTCGTCGTAGTCCCGCCGCGCGTGCAGCCGCTTGGTCAGCCAGGTCGCCGGCAACAGCCACAGCAGCCGCACGAACACGACCACGCACACCATGATCGCCGCCCAGCCGAGCAACTGGCCCCAGCGGCCCTCCGCGGTGCGCAGGGCGTTGTGCAGTTCCAGCCCGACCAGCCCGAACGCGACGCCGGTGACGAGGGTGTCGACGATGTTCCAGAACGTGTGCCCGGTCAGCCGTGTCATGACGTCGTCGGCGTCCGAGCCGTACTCCGCGAGGAACAGCGCGGTGGTGAGCACGGCGAGCACCCCGGACCCGTGCAGTTCCTCGGCCATGACGTAGGAGGCGTACGGCACCAGCAGGGTCAGCCCGATCTGCAGGGTCGCGTCGCCGAGCACGTCCATCAGCTTGTTCGCGCCCCAGCCCAGCACCAGGCCCACGGCCACCGCCACCACGGCCGACAGCACCAGGTCGAACCCGGCCTGCCAGGGCGAGAACGTCCCGCTGACGGCGGCGGCGATGGCCACGTGGTAGAGGACGATGGCCGTCACGTCGTTGAAGAGCCCCTCGCCCTCCAGGATCGACACCAGCCGGCGCGGCAGTCCCAACTGCCCGGCGACGGCGGTCGCCGCGACCGGGTCCGGGGGTGCGACCAGGGCGCCGAGCGCGAACGCCGCGGCGAGCGGCAGGCCCGGGACGATGGCGTCGGCGGCGGCGGCCACGCAGGCCATGGTGACGAACACCAGCGCCACGGCCAGCAGGAAGATGGGTCTCTTGTTCGCTGCGAACTGCCGCCAGGACGTGCGCCGTACGGCGGCGTACAGCAGGGGCGGCAGCAGCAGCGGCAGGATCAGGTCCGGCGGGATCTCGACGTTCGGCACGAACTCGAGCAGCGCGAGGACGATGCCCAGGAGCGTCATCAGCACCGGCGCGGGCACCCCGAGCCGGTCACCGACCGGGACGCTGATCACGGCCCCGAGCAGCAGCACGAACAGCAGGGCCAACTGATCCACGGTCAGCGCTCCGGAAGGTCAGCGTTCACACGACTGATCTCAAGCGTGCCACGCAACTCCCGGGGCAAACCGTTCCGGCACCTGCCACGACGGGCTAGAGCGAACGCCGCATCCCCTGGTGCGGAATGCCCGCTTCCAGGTACTCCGGTCCATACGGTTCGTAGCCGAGCCGCTCGTAGAAGCCCCGTGCGTGGGTCTGCGCGTGCAGATCCATGGCCGCGAGCCCACGCGCGCGTGCCGCGTCCTCGAGGGCCCGCACGAGAGCGACGCCGACACCGAGCCCGCGCGCGTGACCCGTCACGGCGAGCCGGCCGAGACAGCCCACGGACGGGCCGACGCCGGTCTGCGCCACGGCCGCGTCGCCGTGCAGCAGCCGCCCGGTCCCGAGCGGCGCGCCGTCCTCCCGGACCGCCAGCACATGGACGGCCCCCGCGTCGTACGCGTCGTACTCCAGGTCCTCCGGCACACCCTGCTCGCCGACGAAGACCTCCTTGCGGACCGCGAAGCACGCCTCGCGGTCGGCCGGATCCTCGGCGACCCGCACGACGTACGTCCCGGTGCTCACGCGTACGTCTCCTCCCGGACCTGGTCCAGGGCGCTGCGCAGGTCCTCCGGGTAGTCGCAGGAGAACTCCGCCCACTGCCCGTCCCCGGGGTGCTCGAAGCCGAGCCGCACCGCGTGCAGCCACTGGCGGGTCAGCCGGAGGCGCTTGGCGAGCGTCGGGTCCGCGCCGTACGTCAGGTCGCCGACGCAGGGGTGCCGGTGGGCGGCCATGTGGACGCGGATCTGGTGGGTGCGGCCGGTCTCCAGCTTCACGTCGAGCAGGGACGCCGCGCGGAAGGCCTCGATCAGGTCGTAGTGCGTGACGGACGGCTTGCCCTCGGCGGTGACCGCCCACTTGTAGTCGTGCTGCGGGTGCCGTCCGACGGGCGCGTCGATGGTGCCGCTCATCGGGTCGGGGTGGCCCTGGACGAGCGTGTGGTACCGCTTGTCGACCGTGCGCTCCTTGAACTGGCGCTTCAGCGACGTGTACGCGTACTCCGACTTGGCGACGACCATCAGCCCCGACGTGCCCACGTCGAGCCGGTGCACGATGCCCTGGCGCTCGGCGGCCCCGGACGTCGAGATCCGGTACCCGGCGGCGGCGAGGCCGCCGATGACGGTCGGCCCGGCCCAGCCCGGCGACGGGTGCGCGGCCACACCGACCGGCTTGACGATGACGACCACGTCATCGTCGTCGTGCACGATCTCCATGCCCTCGACCGGCTCGGCCACCACCTGCACCGGCGCGGGCGCCTGCGGCATCTCGACCTCCAGCCAGGCGCCGCCGTGCACACGCTCCGACTTGCCGACCACCGACCCGTCGACCATGACCTTCCCCGCGGCGGCGAGCTCGGCCGCCTTGGTCCGGGAGAAGCCGAACATGCGGGAGATGGCGGCGTCGACGCGCTCGCCCTCCAGGCCGTCGGGCACGGGCAGGGTACGGATCTCGGGAATCGTGCTCACCCGTCGAGTATGCCGGACGGCTCCGCCGGGGCTGTACGCGCGCTCAGTCCTTGTGGACGGTCCCGTCCGGATCGAGTCCCTTGAACGACAGCAGCACGATCAGGATGCCTCCGCAGACGATCGCCGAGTCGGCCAGGTTGAAGACGGCGAAGTGCTTGGGCGCGATGAAGTCCACGACCGCGCCCTCGAAGACACCCGGCGCCCGGAAGATCCGGTCGGTGAGGTTGCCCAGCGCACCGCCGAGCAGCAGGCCCAGCGCGATCGCCCAGGGCAGGCTGTAGAGCTTGCGGGCCAGCCGGACGATCACCACGATCACCGCCGCCGCGATCATGGTGAAGATCACCGTGAAGGCCTCGCCGAAGCCGAAGGCAGCGCCCGCGTTGCGGATCGCCTCGAACTTCAGCCAGTCCCCGATGATCTCGATCGGCGGGTGGTGCTCCAGCTTGGCCACCACGATCATCTTGCTGATCAGGTCGAGGGCGTAGGTGAACAGGGACACCGCCAACAGCACCGCGATCCGGCGTCTGCCCCGGGCCGGGCCGGTCGCGGCCTCGGGCTCGCCGGCGGTGGACGCCCCGGCGGCCGCCGCGGCCGCCGCGTCGGTACCGGACTCGCCGGCCGGGGCGCCGGCGCCCTCGGAGCCGGGCCGCTCCTGCCCGTCCCCGGACGCGTCCGGTGTGTCCGGCGTACCGATGATGCGCTCCGCCTCTGCCACGTGAGTCCCTCGCCTAGGTGCCTGACCCGGGCCTGTCCGACACGTTCCCGTCGTCCGCCCGCAGGGCGGGCCCCGCGGCGTCCGGTGCGTGCGATCGCAAGGCGCCGGAGCGCTCTCGTGGCGATGCCACGTGGGCGGTTCGGCAACGCGGCTGGGGTCCCCCTGCCCGAAGAACTCGGGGGAGTGCGTGCCGGGCGTCGCGGGGCGGGCGGGCATGTGTCGGACAGGCCCCGGGACGAGGGTACGACACCCGCTGCTCGACGCACGTGCTCAGGAGGCATTCGGCGCCGGTCAGTACCGGCGTTCCTGCTTCTGCTTGCACTCCACGCACAGCGTCGCCCGCGGGAAGGCCTGCATCCGGGCCTTCCCGATGGGGTTGCCGCAGTTCTCGCACAGGCCGTAGGTGCCCGAGTCGAGGCGTCCCAGGGCACGCTCGGTCTGGACGAGCATCTCGCGCGCGTTTGCGGCCAGGGCCAGCTCGTGCTCACGCGTGATGTTCTTGCTGCCGGTGTCCGCCTCGTCGTGCCCGGCGCCGTCCCCGGAGTCCCGCATCAGACCGGCCAGCGACCGCTCCGACGACGTGATCTCCTCCCGCAGCCGCGCCTCCTCGGACATCAGCTCCGACCGTGCCTCCTCGACCTCCTCCGCCGTCCAGGGGTCCTCACCCGGGCGTACCGCGAGCTCACCGGGCTCGACCGCGCCCCGTGCCTTCGGCACCGCGGTCTTGGCCGCCGTGGCTGTGCCAGGAGTCTTCTTCGCGCCCACCGTCGTCGCTCCCGTCTGCTGCGCGGCCTCGGCCGCACCCGCTTTCTTGGCCGTGCTGCTCCCGGCCGTGTCCTGTGTGACCGCTCCGGTCCGGGCGGTGCCCTTCCCGGTCGCGCCCTTCGTGGTGGTGCTCGTGCCTGCGGCGCCCTGCCGGGCAACGTCCTCGGCGCCCTTCCTCGCGGCGACGGCCTCCCCGGCCTTCGCCTTGCCGTCGGCGGCCTGCCCGGCCGTGGCCTTTTTGTCCGCCGCCTTCCGGGGGGCCGGTTTCCTGACGGCCGCCCCCTCACCGGCGGCGGCCGCCTTCCTGGAGGTGGCCGTGGCTCTGGCCGTGGCCGGGGCCTTCTCGACCGGGGCCTTCTCGGCGGCGGGTTTCTTCGCCGTTGCCTTCTTCCCGGCCGCTTTCCCGGCCGCCGTCTTGGCCGCCTTCCTGGCCGGCGCCTTGACCGATGCCTTCTCGGTCCCGGCCTTCTTCGCTGCCGCCTTCCTGGCCGGCGCCTTCCCGGTCCCGGCCTTCACCGCCGCCCTCTCCGTCGCCGCCTTCTCGGCTGCCGCCTCCCTGGCCGGCGCCTTCCCGGTCCCGGCCTTCACCGCCGCCCTCTCCGTCGCCGCCTTCTCGGCTGCCGCCTCCCTGGCCACGGTCTCCTCGGCCACGGCCTTCCTCGCCGTCACCTTCCTCACCGCCGCCTTCGCCCCCTTCGGTCCCCCGCTCGCCTTCGCTCCGGCCCCCGCCACCGCCCTCCCCGCCGAGCCCCCCTGCGCGGACTTCTTCCCGCCCACGTCCTTGGCCGCACCACCGGAGGCCTCCGCGGACCTGCCGGACGCCGGCTGCTGTACGGCGGTCTTCTTCGCCACCATGGCCGCGGCCCCTTCGCATATTGTGATCTTGCTCCCGAATCGTGCTGGGACGATAAATCGACTCGAGTCCCGCGGCAACGGGGCACACCGCCCGATTCGCCCGCCTCGCGCACGCCGCGCGGCGAGCATGCATCCGTTGTGCCCAGCTCCCCGCCCGGTAATCCGTCAGGCGGGACGTCCCAGGATCCGAACACGCATACCACGCTATTCGGGTCATCAAACCCATAAGACACTCCGCGCGCCACCCGGCCCCCGGCGGCACCGAAAAGCGGTCGGCCGCTGTCCGCCCGGCGCCGTACACTGGGCGAAGCGAAAAGCGTGGATGGGGACGAGTAGCGGCGTACGCAGCCCAGAGCGACCCGGGGACGGTGGAAGCCCGGGGGCGAGCGCGACGTGAAGATCACCCCGGAGCCGCCGGAAGAACGCCTTGGACAGTGGGTACCGCCCACGGGCCAGGAGGGCCAGTAGAACCGGCATCGCGACCCCAATGAGGGGGCTCGCCGGCACACACCCCGTGCCGGAGGGCCAAGGAGGGTGGTACCGCGGGAGCGCGCCGACGGCGGCGCAAGGCACAGACGAAGCTCTCGTCCCTCCGGACGGAAGGCAGCAAGTCCGCCGGAGGAAGCCCGCTGATGACATCGCCGACGTACCGCCAGGTGCCCGCCCAGGTCGACCTGCCCGCCCTCGAGCACGCCGTGCTCGACTTCTGGCGCGAGCAGAAGATCTTCGCCCAGAGCCTGGAGCAGTCCGAGGGCCGCCCCGAGTGGGTGTTCTACGAGGGCCCGCCCACCGCCAACGGCATGCCCGGCGCCCACCACATCGAGGCGCGTGTCTTCAAGGACGTCTTCCCGCGCTTCCGCACCATGCGCGGCTACCACGTGGCCCGCAAGGCCGGCTGGGACTGCCACGGCCTCCCGGTGGAGCTCGCCGTCGAGAAGGAGCTCGGCTTCTCCGGCAAGCAGGACATCGAGAGGTACGGCATCGCCGAGTTCAACGCGAAGTGCCGCGAGTCGGTGACCCGGCACACGGACGCCTTCGAAGAGCTCACGACCCGCATGGGCTACTGGACCGACCTGAACGACCCGTACCGCACGATGGACCCCGAGTACATCGAGTCGGTCTGGTGGTCGCTGAAGGAGATCTTCGGCAAGGGCCTGCTGGTCCAGGACCACCGCGTCGCTCCCTGGTGCCCCCGCTGCGGCACGGGCCTGTCGGACCACGAACTGGCGCAGGGTTACGAGACGGTCGTCGACCCGTCGGTCTTCGTCCGCTTCCCGCTCACCTCCGGCCCGCTCGCCGGCGAGGCCGCGCTCCTGGTGTGGACGACCACGCCCTGGACCCTGGTCTCCAACACGGCGGTCGCCGCCCACCCCGAGGTCACCTACGTCGTCGCGACGAAGGGCCCGGAAGGTTCGGAAAAGCTCGTCGTCGCCGAGCCCCTCGTCGCCAAGGCCCTCGGCGAGGGCTGGGAGACCACCGGCCAGTCCTTCACCGGTGCCGAGATGGAGCGCTGGACGTACCAGCGCCCGTTCGAGCTGGTGGAGTTCCCGGAGCCGGCGCACTTCGTCGTCAACGCCGACTACGTCACGACCGAGGACGGCACGGGCCTGGTCCACCAGTCCCCCGCCTTCGGTGAGGACGACCTCAAGGTCTGCCGCTCCTACGGCCTGCCGGTCGTGAACCCGGTTCGCCCCGACGGCACCTTCGAGGCGGACGTCCCGCTCGTCGGCGGCGTCTTCTTCAAGAAGGCGGACGAAAAGCTCACCGAGGACCTCCAGCAGCGCGGCCTGCTCTTCAAGCACATCCCGTACGAGCACAGCTACCCGCACTGCTGGCGCTGCCACACCGCGCTGCTCTACTACGCCCAGCCCTCCTGGTACATCCGCACCACGGCGATCAAGGACCGCCTCCTCGCGGAGAACGAGGGCACCAACTGGTTCCCGGACACGGTCAAGAACGGCCGGTACGGCGACTGGCTGAACAACAACATCGACTGGGCGCTGTCCCGCAACCGCTACTGGGGCACCCCGCTGCCGATCTGGCGCTGCGAGGACGACCACCTCACCTGCGTCGGCTCCCTCACCGAGCTGACCGAGCTGACCGGCACCGACCAGTCGGGCCTGGACCCGCACCGCCCGTTCATCGACGACGTCACGTTCGCCTGTCCCCAGGACGGCTGCGGGAAGACGGCCACCCGCGTGCCCGAGGTGATCGACGCCTGGTACGACTCGGGTTCGATGCCGTTCGCGCAGTGGGGCTACCCGTACAAGAACAAGGAACTGTTCGAGGCGCGTTACCCGGCGCAGTTCATCTGCGAGGCCATCGACCAGACCCGCGGCTGGTTCTACACGCTGATGGCCGTCGGCACGCTCGTCTTCGACAAGTCGTCCTACGAGAACGTCGTCTGCCTCGGCCACATCCTCGCCGAGGACGGCCGCAAGATGTCCAAGCACCTGGGCAACACCCTGGACCCCATCCCGCTCATGGACCGGCACGGCGCGGACGCGGTCCGCTGGTTCATGGCGGCCGGCGGCTCCCCCTGGGCGGCCCGCCGCGTGGGCCACGGCACGATCCAGGAGGTCGTCCGCAAGACCCTCCTGACGTACTGGAACACGGTCGCCTTCCAGGCCCTGTACGCCCGTACGACGGGCTGGGCCCCCTCCGGGGCCGACCCGGCCCCCGCCGACCGCCCGGTCCTGGACCGCTGGCTGCTGTCCGAACTGCACGCGCTCACCGACCAGGTCACCCAGGCCCTCGACGCCTACGACACCCAGCGCGCCGGCAAGCTGCTGTCCGCGTTCGTCGACGACCTGTCCAACTGGTACGTGCGCCGCTCCCGTCGCCGCTTCTGGCAGGGCGACAAGGCGGCTCTGCGCACGCTGCACGAGGTCGTCGAGACGGTCACGCAGCTGATGGCCCCGCTGACCCCGTTCATCGCCGAGCGGGTGTGGCAGGACCTGATCGTCCCGGTCACCCCGGGCGCCCCCGAGTCGGTCCACCTGTCGTCCTGGCCCGAGTCGGACCTCACCGCCATCGACCCGGAGCTGTCGAAGCAGATGGTGCTGGTGCGCCGCCTGGTGGAGCTCGGCCGTGCCACGCGTGCGGAGTCGGGTGTCAAGACGCGTCAGCCGCTCTCCCGCGCGCTGATCGCCGCGACCGGCTTCGAGACGCTGGACTCCGAACTGCGCACGCAGATCACGGAGGAGCTGAACGTCGAGTCCCTGGCGACGCTCAGCGAGGTCGGCGGCAGCCTGGTCGACACCACGGCGAAGGCCAACTTCCGCGCGCTGGGCAAGCGGTTCGGCAAGCGCGTCCAGGACGTGGCCAAGGCTGTCGCGAACGCCGACGCGGCCGCCCTGTCCCTGGCCCTGCGCGACGGCACGGCGGCGGTCGAGGTCGACGGCGAGACCGTCACGCTGGCTCCCGACGAGGTCATCATCACGGAGACCCCCCGCGAGGGGTGGTCGGTGGCCTCCGACTCGGGCGCGACGGTCGCCCTGGACCTGGAGATCACCGAGGAGCTGCGCCGTGCGGGCCTGGCCCGTGACGCGATCCGCCTGATCCAGGAGGCCCGCAAGAACAGCGGCCTCGATGTGGCCGACCGCATCGCGCTGCGCTGGACGGCGGCCGACCCGGCCGTCACCGAGGCACTGACCGAGCACGCCCCGCTGATCGCCGACGAAGTCCTCGCCACGGACTTCGCCCAGGGCGAGGCGGACGACACCTACGGCGAGCCCTTCACCGACGAGGGGCTGACGCTGACGTTCCGCCTGCGCAAGGCGTAATCCTCAGGCCGAAGGCCCGGACCCGCCAAAGATCTTGGTGGGTCCGGGCCTTCGGCGTTGCGTGCGCAGAACACGGTTGCGTACGCACGAACGCGGTTGCGCGGGCACGAACGCGCCGGGCAAAAGGGCGAGGCCCCGGGTGGTGACCCGGGGCCTCGCCCTGAACGCTGCCGACGTCTACGCCGTACTACTGGCCATCAGGCCTTCAGTTGTCGTCCTCGTCGATCAGGAAGCCTCGCATGGGCGAGGGTGCCTGGCCCATCGGCGACGGGCCCTGCGGACGCACCGGCGCCATCGGCTGGGTCATCGCCGGGGACATCTGCTGCTGACCGCCGTAGGACGGACCGGACGGCGAGGGGGGACCGCCCATCGTCTGGTTGCCACCGCCGTACGACGGAGCGCTCGCGCCGGCCGGAGCCATGGAAGGCGCCGGGGACGGCGGCAGGGACGCGGCCGCCGGAGTGCGCGGCGGAGCCAGCGAGTCGTCGGCCTGAGTCTCCAGCTGACGCAGCTGCGACTCCAGGTACGACTTCAGGCGCGTGCGGTACTCGCGCTCGAAGCCGCGCAGGTCCTCGACCTTGCGCTCCAGCGTGGCGCGAGCGGACTCCAGGGAGCCCATCGCGACGCGGTGCTTCTCCTGCGCGTCCCGCTCCAGGGCGTCGGCCTTGGCACGGGCGTCACGCTCCAGACCCTCGGCACGCGAACGCGCCTCGCCCACGATCTTGTTGGCCTCGGAACGGGCCTCCGCGATCGCCTGGTCGGCGGTCTGCTGAGCCAGCGAGAGGACACGGGCGGCGCTGTCGCCACCGGGGCCTCCCTGGCCGGGGCCGCCCATCGGACCGCCCATGGGGCCACCCATCGGGCCACCCATCTGCTGCTGCATCGGGGGCTGGCCCATCGGGCCCGGGCCCTGACCCATCGGGCCGGGACCCTGGGGGCCGCCCTGACCGCCGGGACCGGCGGGCAGCTGCGGGGCACCGCTCGGCAGCTGGGGCGGACCACCCATGGGGCCACCCATCTGCTGCTGCGGCGGGCCCGATATGCCGGCGGGGACAGGACCACCCGGACCGCGCATGCCCTGCTGCTGCTGTTGCTGCTGTTGTTGCTGCTGCTGTTGCTGGTCCTGCTGCTGCTCCGGAGGCTTGCGCATGTTCTGCTGGTTCTGCGCGGCAGCGCGCGTGGCCGCAGCCAGTTTGGCGCGCAGATCCTCGTTCTCGCGGAGCAGGCGGGTCAGTTCGGCTTCGACCTCGTCGAGGAAGGCATCGACCTCGTCCTCGTCATAGCCTTCTCGGAGGCGGACGGTCGTGAACTGCTTGTTCCGCACGTCCTCGGGGGTCAACGGCATCTCTTCACCTCAACGTAGTCGTCGGCATTCGGCAAGACGGATAGGTCACATCGCTCATCACAGCCGGCTCACGATCGAGATCAGGATGTAGACGATGATCATCAGTACGAAGAAGGACAGGTCGAGCGCCACGCCCCCGAGACGCAGCGGCGGAATGAACCGCCGCAGAAGCTTGAGCGGTGGATCAGTGACAGTGTAGGTGGCCTCAAGAACGACCACCATCGCCTTGCCGGGTTGCCACGAGCGGGCGAACTGGAAGACGTAATCCATGACCAACCGGAAGATGAGCACGATGAGGAAGCACATCAGCGCGATGTAGACAACATCCAATGCCACGCTCATGACCTCTTGCTTCCCTCTCCCCTGTGCCCTGCTGTGTAGTGCTGTGTACTGCTTTTCCGGTGGTGCGTCTCAGCTCTGGTTGAAGAACCCGCCCTCTGCGATGCGGGCCTTGTCCTCCGCCGTGACATCGACGTTAGCAGGCGACAACAGGAACACCTTCTGCGTCACCCGCTCGATACTGCCGTGAAGACCAAACACCAAACCGGCCGCAAAGTCGACAAGTCGCTTCGCATCTGTGTCGTCCATCTCAGTCAGATTCATGATCACCGGGGTGCCCTCACGGAAGTGTTCCCCGATGGTACGGGCCTCGTTGTAGGTCCGCGGGTGAAGCGTGGTGATCCGGTAAGGCTCTCGTTCCGACACGACCTTGGGCATGATCACCGGTGCGTTCTTCTCCAGACTTGCGCGTTCTTGTGTGATGGACGCCACGGGCGCGATGCGTGCCGGGCGGCTGGATTCCGCGGCGAGCGAAGCGGAGCGGGCGGCCGGCTCGCGGGGCGCAGGCGGCTGCACGACTCGCACCTCTTCGTCCCTTTGGGGCTGATGTGAGACGTGCGACTGGTGGGACGGCTCGTGCCGTCGGCGATCCCGCTCGGGCTCCGGGTCCAGTTCGGGTTCGAAGTCGTCGTCGGGGTCGAATCCGCGGCCGTCGTACCCATCGTCCTCCACGAGGCCGAGGTAGACCGCCATCTTGCGCATCGCGCCGGCCATGCTCTGAGTCCTCCGCTCTGTGGTGGATCAGCTGACGACTGCCAAGTGCCCGCGATCCACGAGGTCCTTGATCCGCCTATCGGCGGCAATGACCATATTTTCTGCTGTGGTCCGACTTCTTGGCGACGTTACCCGAGCCTGGGGCGGACTCCGAGTACCGCACTGCCGACGCGCACATGTGTCGCTCCGGCCGCCACGGCCTGTTCGAGGTCCGCACTCATCCCTGCCGAGACCATGGTGGCAGTCGGATGACTCCGGCGCAGGTCGGTCGACAAAACCATCAACCGCTCGAACGCCGCCTGTTCGCGTCCCGCGTATTCCCCGGTGAGCGGTGCGACGGTCATCAGTCCGCCGAGTTTCAACCCGGGAGCCCCGGCGACGAGGCCGGCCAACTCCGCGATGCCGTCGGGCGCGATGCCGCCGCGCTCACCCCGGCCGCTGACCCCGGCGTCGAGTGCGACCTGGAGGAGGCACCCAAGCTCCCGGCCGACCCGGACGGCCTCCTTCGACAGAGCTGTGACGAGCTTGGAACGATCGACGGACTGCACGAAATCCGCGTAACCGGCCACCGATCGCACCTTGTTGGTCTGGAGTTGACCCACGAAGTGCCATGTGAGGGGCAGATCCGAGCAGGCGGCGGCCTTCGGGGCCGCGTCCTGGTCACGGTTCTCGGCGACGTGCCGCACACCGAGTTCCGCGAGAATTCGCACATCGCTCGCGGGGTAGGTCTTGGTGACCACGATCAGGGTCACCTCTTCGCGCCGACGCCCCGCCGCCGCGCACGCTCCCGCGACGCGCCGTTCCACTTTCGCCAGATTTGCGGCGAGTTCGTCCTTACGGTCCGTCATGCCCCATCAGTCCAGCCACACATAGCCCGCGAGCCGCCCGGTGGTGCGGTCGCGTCGGTACGAGAAGTGATCGCGCGACTCCAGCGTGCACACCGGCGACTGCCCCCGGTCGCGCACCCCGAGCCGTTCCAGCTGGGCGTGCACCCCGGCGCTCACGTCGACCGCCGGCGTTCCCCAACTCGTCTCGGCGTACGCCGCCGGCTCGATGGCGGACACCTCGGCGCGCATCGCCTCGGGCACTTCGTAACACCGGCCGCAGACGGTGGGACCGGTGCGGGCGACGATCCGGGAGGGCTCGGCGCCCAGGTCCGTCATCGCGCGTAGCGTGGCCGGGACGACACCGGCGATCAAGCCCGGCCGGCCCGCGTGGGCCGCGGCGGCGACTCTGGCGACCGGGTCGGCGAGCAGCACCGGCACGCAGTCGGCGGTGAGCACGGCGAGGGCGAGCCCCCGGCGTGTCGTGACGATCGCGTCAACCGCCGGGATCCCGGACGAGGATGTCCACGGCCCGTCCACCACCGCCACGTCCGCCCCGTGCACCTGGTTCATCCAGACCACCCGGTCCGGCTCGACACCCAGCGACTTGGCGGCCAGCTCGCGGTTGGCGCGTACGGCGCCGGGGTCGTCTCCGACCGCTCCGCCGAGGTTGAGCTCCTCATACGGAGCGGCGCTCACCCCGCCCCACCGGTCGGTGAAGGCGAAGTGGGCGCCGCTCACGCTTTCGCGCTGTCCTATCACGTCAGAAGAATCACTTGAGGAAGTCCGGTACGTCCAGTTCCTCGGCCGCGCTGTCCGAGTAGGTCCGCGGTGCCGGCGGGACCGGCGGGGCGACCGGGATGTCCTTGACCGGCTCCGGAGCGGGCTCCGGGTCCTCCTTCGGGGTCACGCTGCCGAGCGAGCCGAAGGACGGGCGGCCCTCGGTCTGCCGGGCCGGGGCCGGCTCCTCGCGCTTGGCCGAGGCCGAACCGATCACGTTCTCCCGGCGGGCCGGCGGCTGGCCGCCGTCGAAGCCGGCCGCGATCACGGTAACCCGGACCTCGTCGCCGAGGGCGTCGTCGATGACCGCGCCGAAGATGATGTTGGCCTCGGGGTGAGCGGCCTCGCTCACCAGCTGGGCGGCCTCGTTGATCTCGAACAGACCGAGGTCGGAGCCGCCGGAGATGGAGAGCAGCACACCGCGGGCGCCGTCGATGGACGCCTCCAGCAGCGGCGAGGAGATCGCCATCTCGGCGGCGGCCACCGCGCGGTCGTCACCACGGGCGGAGCCGATGCCCATCAGGGCCGAGCCGGCCTCGGACATGACCGACTTGACGTCGGCGAAGTCGAGGTTGATGAGGCCGGGGGTGGTGATGAGGTCGGTGATGCCCTGGACACCGGAGAGCAGGACCTGGTCGGCCGACTTGAAGGCGTCCAGCACCGAGACCTGGCGGTCCGAGATGGACAGCAGCCGGTCGTTCGGGATGACGATGAGGGTGTCGACCTCTTCGCGGAGTTCGGCGATGCCGTCCTCGGCCTGGTTCGCGCGGCGCCGTCCCTCGAAGGTGAACGGGCGCGTCACCACACCGATGGTGAGGGCACCGAGCGAGCGGGCGATGTTGGCCACGACGGGCGCGCCGCCGGTGCCGGTGCCGCCGCCTTCACCGGCTGTCACGAAGACCATGTCGGCCCCCTTGAGGACCTCCTCGATCTCCTCGCGGTGGTCCTCGGCGGCCTTGCGGCCCACGGCCGGGTTGGCTCCGGCGCCGAGTCCGCGGGTGAGTTCACGGCCGACGTCCAGTTTGACGTCGGCGTCGCTCATCAACAGAGCTTGCGCGTCGGTGTTGATGGCGATGAACTCGACGCCCTTGAGACCGACCTCGATCATCCGGTTGATGGCATTGACACCACCGCCGCCGACACCGATGACTTTGATGACTGCGAGGTAGTTCTGCGGTGCTGCCACGTCGAAGGCCTCTCGCCTCGAGTTACGTGTCGCCGAATCACCGTGACGCGCTGCGCCCCGCGACCCGACGACTGATGCCGAATGGGACGGTCCGTATCGCCGACCCGAACCCTAACCCTGAAGTTTAGGGTTACCAGTGTGTCTGTTCCTTGGAGTCTTCTGAACAGGACACTAAGTCGACAAGTGGCGCACGTTCAACGAACACGCCGAACCTCCCGTTTTTCTTTTCACCCTATGTGATCAGCCGTAGCACTGCCCAACCAGGGTGCTGGCCTGCGCTGATGTGCGTCAACTCCCTGATGACGCGGGCGCGGTGGGGACACTCACATCGAAGTACCGCGCATCGGGCGAGGCTTTCATCAGGGCGGTGAGTGTACGGGCCTTCGCGGCACCCTTCTCGCTGCTTCCCCAGATGACCGTGCGGCCGTCGCTCAACTCCAGCCGGATGTCGTCATAGGAACGGACCTTGACGGTCCGTGTGCCGCGCGCG
This sequence comes from Streptomyces sp. NPDC033136, assembly GCF_055578235.1. Classification (NCBI taxonomy): domain Bacteria; kingdom Bacillati; phylum Actinomycetota; class Actinomycetes; order Kitasatosporales; family Streptomycetaceae; genus Streptomyces; species Streptomyces sp. NPDC033136. Next base: position 135,922 of record NZ_JBVIPD010000005.1, on the reverse strand, counting down.
ACGGCGGCCGGAACGGCGCGGGCGACGCCGACCGCCTCGCGCACCAGCCGGGACTCGCCGAAGCGGCGCAGGCTCGCGGCGGCGGAGCCGGACCTCGACAGCGTCAATTCCAGTGCGGGCACGCCTTTCGGCGCCTCGGAAACCGTAGCGAAACGGACACCTTCACCGTCCACTTCGACGAACTTTCCGCCCTTTTGGACAATCAGAACCGGAGTCCGCTCGACCACTTCCAGGCCGATTCCATGGGGCCAGGAACGGACCACGTCAACCGAGTCAATTCGGGGCAGCTTTTGGCGCAGTCGCGTCTCGATCGCATCGGTGTCGACGGAAATCAGCGGCTTCCCGAGGGGGACGTCGGCGGCGGCCTCGACCTGAGCCGTCGTCAGAACCCGTGTCCCCGAGACGGAGACCCGCTCGGCGCGCAGCCAGTCGGAGCCGTAGAAGAGCCAGACCGCCGGGATGCCCAGGAAGACCAGGGCGAGGCCCAGGATGACGAGCGCGCGGAGCCGGGCCCGCCTCGAGCGCAGACGGGGCGGCGGGCCGGACGACTCCTGCTGGCGTTCACCGCGCTCGGCGGTGGTCGATCCGGCCACGCTCCCTGCCTTCCGTCATACGGTCCTATCGGTGTGCACGGCTGGCGGCGATCGCCTCGTACACCATGCCGACGAGCAGGTCGTCGGCGTCCCGGCGGCCGAACTCGGCGGCACTGCGGGACATCTGGTACAGCCGGTGCGGGTCGGCGAGCACGGGCAGGACGTTGTGCTGGACCCACTCGGGGGTCAGCTCCGCGTCGTCCACCAGCAGACCGCCGCCGGCCTTGACCACCGGCTGGGCGTTGAGCCGCTGTTCGCCGTTGCCGATGGGCAGCGGGACGTAGGCGGCCGGGAGCCCGACGGCGGAGAGTTCGGCGACGGTCATCGCGCCGGCGCGGCAGAGCATCATGTCGGCCGCGGCGTACGCGAGGTCCATCCGGTCCAGGTAACTTACCGGGATGTAGGGGGGCATCCCCGGCATCTGCTGGACGTGCGGCAGTTCGTTCTTCGGTCCGACCGCGTGCAGGATCTGGATTCCGGCCTGCTGGAGCCAGGGCGCGACCTGCTGGACGACCTCGTTCAGGCGGCGGGCGCCCTGGGAGCCGCCGGTGACCAGCAGCGTGGGCAGGTTCGGGTCGAGCCCGAACGCGGCACGGGCCTCGGGGCGTACGGCGGCCCGGTCCAGGGTGGCGATGGAGCGGCGCAGCGGGATGCCGATGTAGCGGGCGCCCCGCAGCTTGCTGTCCGGGGTGGAGACCGCGACCTGGCTGGCGTACCGCGAGCCGATCTTGTTGGCCAGACCCGGGCGGGCGTTCGCCTCGTGGATGATGATCGGCACACCGAGGCGCTTGGCCGCGAGGTAGCCGGGCAGGGCGACGTAGCCGCCGAAGCCGACCACGGCGTCCGCCTTGGTGCGCTCCAGGATCTGCTCGGTCGCCTTGATGGTGCCGCGCAGCCGGCCCGGGACGGTGATCAGCTCGGGGGTGGGCTTGCGCGGCAGCGGTACGGCGGGGATCAGCGCGAGTTCGTACCCGCGCTCGGGTACGAGACGGGTCTCGAGGCCGCGTTCCGTCCCCAGGGCCGTGATCCCCACGGTCGGATCCTGCCTGCGCAGGGCGTCCGCGAGGGCGAGCGCGGGCTCGATGTGGCCCGCGGTTCCTCCGCCGGCGAGTACGACATGCACCGAAATTCACCGCTCTCCGGACGAGCGCGCCGCCGAGGCGCGCCGTCGCATCGTGTTCCATCTCCGGGGACTCCGGCCGGAACCGGTTCCCCCAGCCCCCCGCTTTCTACCAAAGCGGGGTTGCCGCATCGCAAGCGCCGCCCGCGCAGCGGGCTCGTCGCGCGCGAAGGCGATCAGCAACCCGATGGCGAACATGGTCGGCAGCAGGGCGGATCCTCCGTAGGAGAACAGCGGGAGGGGGACGCCGGCGATCGGCAGCAGACCGAGCACCGCACCGATGTTGATCACGGCCTGGGCCGTGATCCAGGTGGTCACGCCTCCCGCGGCATACCTCACGAACGGGTCCTCCGTGCGTCCGGCCACGCGGATACCCGCATAGCCTAGAGCCGCGAAGAGGGCGAGTACCGACAGCGTCCCCGCCAGGCCCAGTTCCTCACCGGTGACGGCGAAGATGAAGTCGGTGTGGGCTTCGGGGAGTTGGCCCCATTTCTCCACACTCGCACCCAGCCCGGAGCCGAAGATTCCGCCCGAGGCGAGGGCGTAGATGCCGTGCACGGCCTGCCAGCAGTCGACCGGGCCGGACTGGGGTTCGGTGGCGCCGAGGCACTGCAGGCGGGCCATGCGGTTGGGGCTGGTCCTGATGAGGAGCAGGCCGAGCAGGGCGGCGACCGACAGCACACCGGCGAACAGCCGCGTGGGGGCGCCGGCCAGCCAGAGCAGACCGAACAGGATGGCCGTGAGGATGATCGCCGTTCCCATGTCGCCGCCGATCATGATCAGACCGAGCAGCATGAAGGCGGCCGGGACCAGCGGGACCAGCATGTGCTTCCACTGGGTCAGCAGCCTCTTGTCCTGCTTGCGGGCGAGCAGGTCGGCGCCCCACAGCACGAGGGCGAGCTTGCCGAACTCGCTGGGCTGGATCTGGAAGGAGCCGCCGAGGGCGATCCAGTTCTGGTTGCCGTTGACCGATACCCCTATCCCGGGGATCTGCACCAGGACCATGAGGAAGACGGCGCCCGCGAGGATGGGGTAGGCCAGCGCGCGGTGCAGTTTCACCGGCATCCGTGACGCGGCGAGCAGCAGGCCGGCTCCGATCGCCGCCGCGAGCAGCTGCTTGCGGAAGAAGTACGAGCCCGGCAGCGACATCTGCAGCGCGGTGATCTGGGAGGCCGAGTAGACCATCACCAGCCCCAGCACGGTGATCAGCAGACTGCCGCCGAGGATGAGGTAGTAGGCCGTGAGCGGCCGGTCCCAGCCCCTGCGTGCCCGGATGTAGAAGTTCAGGACGGGGTTGTCGCGCAGGGTCCGGGAGGGGGCGGGGCGCTTGGGGGCTCGCTGGACCGGGGGCCGTCCGGTGCGGCTGGTGGGCATCGCCGCTCACCCCGCCGTGCCGGGGGGAAACGCTTCACCGCGCAGGCCCCCGGGCCGCTGCTCGGGCCCCAGCCGCATCCGTGTCACGCGTCCCTCCCTGGTATGCCCGGCAGCGCCGCCGGGCGAGGCGGACCCGGGTCAGCCCTCGGCGGAGCCGAGCTCACGAACGGCGTCCGCGAAAGCGTCCCCGCGCTTGTTGTAGTTGACGAACATGTCCATGGAGGCGCACGCCGGAGCCAACAGCACCGTGTCACCGGGGCGGGCGAGCCGCCGCGCCTCCTGAAGCGCCGCGCGCATCGCCCCAGTGTCGGTCCGGTCGAGGTCGACGACGGGTACTTCCGGGGCGTGTCGCGCGAGGGCTTCACGGATGAGCTCGCGGTCCGCGCCGATCAGCACGGCACCGCGCAGCCGCTGCGCGGACTTGGTGACCAGCTCGTCGAAGGCCGCGCCCTTGGCGAGTCCCCCCGCGATCCACACGATGGACTCGTACGCCGCCAACGAGGCTTCCGCCGCATGCGTGTTGGTGGCCTTGGAGTCGTCGACGTAGGCGACCCCGTCCACGTCCGCCACGTGCGCGATGCGGTGGGCGTCCGGGGTGAACGCCCGCAGGCCGTCCCGTACGGCCTTGGCGGGCACGCCGTAGGCGCGTGCGAGGGCCGCCGCCGCGAGGGCGTTGGCGATGTTGTGCGGGGCCGGCGGGTTGACGTCCGCGACCTCGGCGAGCTCCTGGGCGTTCTTCTGCCGGTTCTCCACGAAGGCGCGGTCGACCAGGATGCCCTCGACGACGCCGAGTTGGGACGGCGCCGGGGTGCCGAGGGTGAAGCCGACGGCCCGGCAGCCCTCCTCGACGTCGGCCTCGCGGACCAGGTCCTCGGTGGACGGCTTGTCGGTGGCATCGGCGTTGTAGACGCAGGCGACGCGATTGCCCTCGTAGATACGGCCCTTGTCGGCGGCGTACGCCTCCATGGAGCCGTGCCAGTCGAGGTGGTCGGGGGCGAGGTTCAGCACGGCGGCCGAGTGGGCGCGCAGGGACGGCGCCCAGTGCAGCTGGTAGCTGGACAGCTCCACGGCGAGGACGTCGTACCGCTCCTCGCCGAGCACCGCGTCCAGGAGGGAGACGCCGATGTTGCCGACGGCGGCGGTGCGCAGGCCCGCCGCCTTCAGGATCGACGCCAGCATTTGGACGGTGGTGGTCTTGCCGTTGGTGCCCGTGACGGCCAGCCAGGGGGCGGCGTCGGGCCCGCGCAGGCGCCAGGCCAGTTCGACATCGCCCCAGACCGGGACGCCCGCCTGCCCGGCCGCCGCGAACAGCGGCTTGTCCGGCTTCCAGCCGGGCGCGGTGACGATCAGCTCGGTGCCCTCGGGCAGGGTGCCGCCGTCACCGAGGCGCACGGTGATACCGAGCGCCTCCAGTTCGGCGGCCTGTGCCCGCGCGCGCTCGTCGGCGCCGTCGTTGACGGCCGTGACGATCGCGCCGAGTCCGTGCAGCACCTTGGCCGCCGGGACGCCGGAGACGCCGAGCCCGGCGACGGTGACGTGCTTGCCCTGGAAGTCGAAGGGCTCCGAGGAGATCACTTGTCCGCTACCCATCCCGCGTAGAAGAGACCCAGTCCGACTACCACGCAAATGCCCTGGATGATCCAGAAACGAACCACCACGAGCACTTCGGACCAGCCTTTGAGTTCGAAGTGGTGCTGGAGTGGCGCCATTCTGAAGACGCGCTTGCCGGTGAGCCGGAAGGAGCCGACCTGGATGACCACCGACATGGTGATCAGGACGAACAGGCCGCCGAGGATGGCGAGCAGCAGCTCCGTGCGGGAGCAGATCGCGAGGCCGGCGAGCACACCGCCGAGGGCGAGCGAACCGGTGTCACCCATGAAGATCTTGGCGGGCGAGGTGTTCCACCACAGGAAGCCGAGGCAGGCGCCCATCAGCGCGGAGGAGACGACCGCGAGGTCGAGCGGGTCGCGCACCTCGTAACAGGCCGTCGGGTTCGTCAGGGTCTCCGCGTTCACGCAGGACTCCTGGAACTGCCAGACGCCGATGAACGTGTAGGCGCTGAACACCAGCACGGACGCGCCGGTGGCGAGGCCGTCCAGACCGTCCGTCAGGTTCACGCCGTTCGACATCGCGAGGATCATGAACAGCGCCCAGACGACGAACAGCACCGGCCCGATGGACCAGCCGAAGTCATGGACGAAGGAGAGCTTGGTGGACGCCGGGGTCTGGCCCTGGGCGTCCGCGAACTGCAGCGACAGCACCGCGAAGGCGATGCCGACGATCAGCTGACCGGCCATCTTCGCCTTGGCTCTGAGGCCCAGCGAACGACGCTTGACGATCTTGATGTAGTCGTCGAGGAAGCCGACCAGGCCCATGCCGACCATCAGGCCGAGCACCAGCAGACCCGAGAAGGTCGGCGCCGCGTCGACGTCCGGGTCGAGATAACCCGTGATCACCTTGGCCAGGAAGTACGCGGCGACCGTCGCGAAGATGAAAGCGATACCGCCCATCGTCGGCGTACCGCGCTTGCTGGCGTGCTCGCGCGGGCCGTCGTCGCGGATGTACTGGCCGTAGCCCTTGCGGGCCAGGAGCTTGATCAGCAGCGGGGTGCCGACCAGCGTCAGGAAGAGGCCAATGACTCCTGCGAACAGGATCTGCTTCATCATCGGGCGGAAACCTCACCCTCGGCACCGGTCTCGAGCAGCGCCTGGGCAACGCTCTCGAGGCCGACCGAACGGGACGCCTTCACGAGCACGACGTCCCCCGGGCGCAACTCGCTGCGCAACAGGTCGACCGCCGCCTGTGCGTCGGACACGTGCACCGACTCCTCACCCCACGAACCCTCGTTATATGCGCCCAGTTGCAGCCAGGCGGCTTCCCTGCCACCGACCGCGACGAGCTTGCTGACGTTGAGCCGGACGGCGAGCCGTCCGACCGCGTCGTGCTCGGCGAGAGCCTCGTCCCCGAGCTCGGCCATCTTGCCGAGCACCGCCCACGTACGACGCCCGTTGCCCATCGCCGCGAGCGCGCGCAGAGCGGCCCGCATGGACTCGGGGTTCGCGTTGTAGGCGTCGTTGACGACCGTCACGCCGTCCGGGCGCTCGGTGACCTCCATCCGCCAGCGGGAGAGGGAGCCCGCCTCGGAGAGCGCGACGGCGATCTCGTCAGCGGACATGCCCAGTTCGTGGGCGACGGCGGCCGCGGCGAGCGCGTTCGACACGTGGTGCTCACCGTACAGGCGCATGGTCACATCGCTTGCACCGGAGGGTGTGTGAAGCCTGAACGAGGGCTGTCCGGTGTCCGTGAGTCGCACGTTCTCGGCGGACACGTCCGCTTCGCCGGACTCTCCGAAAAGGAGCACCTTCGCCTTCGTACGGGTGGCCATGGCCCGGACGTAGGGGTCGTCCGCGTTGAGGATCGCGGTGCCGCCCTCGGCCTCGGACGGCAGGGCCTCGACGAGTTCGCCCTTGGCCTGGGCGATCTGCTCACGGCCGCCGAACTCGCCGATGTGGGCGCTGCCGACGTTGAGGACGAGACCGACCTTCGGGGGCGTCAGGCCGGTGAGGTAGCGGATGTGCCCGATGCCGCGGGCACCCATCTCCAGGACGAGGAACCTGGTCTCCTCGGTGGCGCTGAGCGCGGTCAGCGGGAGCCCGATCTCGTTGTTGAGCGAGCCGGGCGTGAACACCGTCGGGGCCTTGCGCTGGAGCACCTGCGCGATGAGGTCCTTGGTGCTGGTCTTGCCCGCCGAGCCGGTGAGGGCGACGAGGGTGGCGCCGAGGCGGCGTACGACGTGCCGCGCGAGGGCGCCGAGGGCGGTCTGGACGTCGTCCACGACGATCGCGGGCACGCCGACGGGCCGGGTGCCGAGGACGGCCACCGCTCCCGCCTCGACGACCGCCGCCGCGAAGTCGTGGCCGTCCACGCGCTCCCCGGCGAAGGCGGCGAACAGGCTGCCCGGCCCCGCCTCCCGGGAGTCCCGGACGACCGGGCCGGTGACCTGGACGGACGGATCCGGTATGTCGTGCGTCTGCCCGCCGACGACTTCTGCGATCTCGGCGAGGGAGAGGGCGATCACAAGTTCATCCCCTGGGTCTTCTGGATTTTCATCCCTGGGTCTTCTGGATGGCTTCGCGGAGCACCTGGCGGTCGTCGAAGGGACGGACCACACCGGCGATGTCCTGGCCCTGCTCGTGGCCCTTTCCGGCGACCAGCACGGTGTCGCCGGGTTCGGCGCGGGCGACGGCGGCGGCGATCGCGGCGGCCCGGTCCTCGAAGACCTGCACCTCGCCGCGATGGTGCGCGGGCACGGACGCCGCGCCCTGGAGCATCGTGGCGAGGATCGCGAGGGGATCCTCGGAGCGGGGGTTGTCGGAGGTCAGGGTGGCGGTGTCGGCGAGCCGGGCCGCTGCGGCGCCCATGGGCTCACGCTTGGACCTGTCCCGGTCGCCGCCGCAGCCGAGGACGATGTGGAGCTTGCCCTCGGTGACCTTGCGCAGGGCCCGCAGCACGGACTCGACGGCATCGGTCTTGTGGGCGTAGTCGACGACCGCGAGGTACGGCTGCCCGGCGTCCACGCGCTCCAGACGGCCCGGCACACCGGGTACGGCGGCGACGCCGTCGGCGGCGCCCTGCGGGTCGAGGCCGGCGACGGCCAGGGCGACGATCGCGGCGAGGGTGTTGGCCACGTTGAACGGGCCGGGCAGCGGGGACTTGGCGGCGATCCGCTCGCCCTTGGGCCCGATGACGGTGAACGTCGAGTCCAGCCGGCCGACCTCGACGTCCTCGGCGCGCCAGTCGGCGTCCGGGTGGCCCTCGGCGGAGTAGGTGACGACCGGGACGGTGGCCTCGTTCGCCAGTCTGCGGCCGTACTCGTCGTCGACGTTGACCACGCCGAGCCTGCCGCGTTCCGGCGTGAACAGCTGTGCCTTGGCCTGGAAGTAGTCCTCCATGCCGGAGTGGAACTCCATGTGTTCCGGGCTGAGGTTGGTGAAGACGCCGATGTCGAAGACGCAGCCGTCGACGCGGCCGAGTACCAGGGCGTGGCTGGAGACCTCCATGGCGACCGCCTCGACACCGCGTTCGCGCATGACGGCGAACAGGGCCTGCAGGTCGGTGGCTTCGGGGGTGGTGCGCTCGGACTTGATGCGCTCGTCGCCGATGCGCATCTCGACCGTGCCGATCAGGCCGGTGGACCGGACGGTCTTCAGGCCGCCCTCGACGAGATAGGCGGTGGTGGTCTTGCCGGAGGTGCCGGTGATGCCGATCTGGAGCAGGTCCCGGCCGGGGTGGCCGTAGATCGTGGCGGCCAGCTCACCCATCCGGGCGCGGGGGTCGTCGACGACCAGGACCGGCAGCCCGGAGGCGGCGGCGCGCTCGGCGCCGGTGGGGTCGGTGAGCACGGCGGCCGCGCCGAGGCCGGCGGCCTGGTTGACGAAGTCGGCGCCGTGCAGCCGGGCACCCGGGAGGGCGGCGTACAGGTCGCCGGGGCGCACGGCGCGGGAGTCGTGGGTGATGCCCGTGACCTCGGCGGCACTCTCCGGCGTGGAAGCACCCAGCTGTCCGGCGAGTTCCGCGAGGGGTGTGGCGGAGACCTGCGCCGGCCGGGGCGGCCCGGGGTATGTCACGGGGTGGCCCTTCTGGGTGGTTTGGGACTGATCAGCGTGTGGCACGGCGGTGAGCGTACCGGGCGCACCCGCCTCCGGGCGAAGCGAGGGGGCGGGGCTGCTGTGGTTCCCGGGGTCGGGGGTGATCGTTGTCACGAGGTGGTTCCTGGTGGGTTCCGTGCTGACCGGGCTTGCGGCCGGTCAGCGCTTGAAGGTGACCGGGAGGTTCGCGGGCTTGGCGCCGGTCGGCGGGACCTGGAGGGACTTCAGTGCGAACTCCATGACCTTCTTGTAGACGGGGCCGCAGATCTGACCGCCGAAATAGCTGCCCTGGGTGGCGTTCTGGATGGCGCAGTAGACGGTGACGCGGGGCTTGTCGGCGGGGGCGAAGCCGGCGAACGAGGAGGTGTAGCCGTGGTACTTGCCGGTGGCCGGATCCACGCGGTTGGCGGTACCCGTCTTGCCCGCGACGCGGTAGCCGGGGATGCGCGCCTTGGTGCCGGTGCCCTCCTCGTCGTCCACGACGGACTCCAGCATCCGGGCGAGGGTCTTCGCCGTTTCGGCGCTCACGACCCTGGTTTTCCTGGGCTGGGGAGCGGGCGTGTAGCGGCCGTCGGGGCCCTTGGTGCCGCGGACGAGTGTGGGGTCGACGCGGACGCCGCCGTTGGCGATGGTCGAGTACACGGACGCGGCCTGCATGGCGTTGATGGAGACGCCCTGGCCGAAAGGGATCGTGTACTGCTGCGAGGTCGACCACTTGTCGGGCGGGGCGAGGATGCCCTTGGTCTCGCCGGGGAAACCGAGCCCGGTGTAACTGCCGAGGCCGAACTTGCGCAGGTAGTCGTAGAGGACCTTGTTGGCCTCGGCCTGGGTCTTGCCGAGTTGGCCGGTGGCGAGGATGGTGCCGATGTTGCTGGACTTGGCGAGGACGCCGTTGAGCGTCAGGTACCAGGTCGGGTGGTCGATGTCGTCCTTGAAGAGCCGGTCGCCGCGGTGCAGCCGGTTGGGCACGACGACGTGGGTCGAGGCGGTGGCGGCGTCCTCCTGGAGGACGGCGGCCATCGACATGACCTTGGCGGTGGAGCCGGGCTCGAAGGCGTCCTGGAGGGCCGCGTTGCCGAGGGCTGCCGGGTCGGCGTCGGACAGGTCGTTCGGGTCAAAGCCGGGTGAGTTGGCCATGGCCAGGATCTGGCCGGTGCGGGTGTCCTGGACGATGACGTAGCCGCGGTCGGCCGCGGACTCCTTCACCTGGTCGGCGATGGCGTTCTGGGCGGCCCACTGGATGTCCCGGTCGATGGTGAGTTCGACGTCGCTGCCGGGGACGGCCGGTGTCTCCGTGGAACCCGCGGTGGGGACGAGGCGGCCGCCGGACTGGGCGTAGCGGATCTTGCCGTCCTTGCCGGCCAGTTGCTTGTTCAGCTGGAGTTCGATGCCGCCGCCGGGCTTGCCCTCGGCGTTGACCCAGCCCAGTATCCCGGCGGCGAGGTCGCCGTTGGGGTACACGCGCTTGCTGGTGGCTACGGAGAAGACACCCGCGAGGACGTTGTGCGCGGACTTGTCCGTCTCCTCCTTCTTGGCGAGCGCGGTCTTCAGGTCCTTGATCTGCTTCCAGACCTGCGGGGTCTGGCGGGAGGCCAGCTTGACGTAGCGCAGGGCCTTGTTCTTCGGCCGGAGCTTCTTGACCAGGGTCTCCTGGTCCTGGCCGAGGATCGGCGCGAGGAGCGCGGCCGCCTGCTCGGGCCCGTCACCGATCTTCAGCCGGTCGGGGGCGAACATCGTGGGGTCGGCGGTGATGTCGTAGGCGTCCTCGCTGGTCGCGAGCGCCACACCGGACCGGTCGGTGATCTCGCCCCGGTCCGCGGCCAGCACCTGCCCGACGTAGCGGTTCTGTTCGGCCTTGGCGGCGTACGTGCCCGCGTCGACGGCCTGCACCTGGAACAGCCGGACGACGAAGGCGGTCAGGACCAGGGTCAGCGCGAGCCCGACCAGGCGCAGCCGGGGGCGGGGGCTGCCCAGCCGGAGCGGCTTGGGTGCCGCCGGACGGCCCGGTCCCGGCCGCCGGGCCGGACGCGCGCCGGGCCCGGGACGGCGCCGGGCGTCCGGGCGGGCGGACCTGGCGGGACCGGGCACGCGGCGGCGCGGGGGTTCCCTGTCGGACACTTCCGTCACCTGCCGGGGGTCGTCGATGCGGGGCCGTCGGTCATGGCCTCGGGGGCGAGGACCAGGGGAATGTCGGCTGCGGTCCGGCGGACGCCGGACGCGGGGCTGGGGACGCCCTTCACCGTGCCGTCGGGGGCGAGGAAGGCGGGGTCGCCGCCGGGGACCATGCCGAGTTCGCGGGCACGGCGCTGCAGGGCCTCGGGGGCGGAGTAGGCGTCGATGTCCCGCTGGAGGGCCTGTTCCTCGTCGGTGAGGTTCTTGGTCTCGCGCTGGAGGTCCTCGAGCTTGAACGCGCCTTCGCTCACGGCCGAGTTGAGCACCAGGAGGCCGATGAGACCGCCGCCGAGGAGGAGGACGACCAGGAAGACGAAGGGGGTGCGGGCCGCCTGCCCGGGGCCCGTCGGGAAGAGCCGCGCGAGACGGGCCGCTCTCCCCTTCAGTTCGGGTGTGCTGCTCACTCGCGCTCCCTCGGTCCGGCCTGCACACGCCTCACTCGACGTCCTCCCTGATGCGCTGGGCCCCCCGCAGCCGCGCCGGTGCCGCCCGCCGGTTCTCGGCGATCTCCTCCTCGGTGGGGAGTTCGGCACCGCGCGTGAGCAGCTTGAGCCGCGGCTGGTAGCGCTCGGGCACGACGGGCAGCCCGGGCGGCGCGGTGGTGGCGGCGCCCGCCGCGAACACCTGCTTGACCAGCCGGTCCTCCAGCGAGTGGTACGACAGCACCGCGATCCGCCCGCCCACGTCGAGCGCCTTCACGGCGGCCGGGATCGCCCGCTCCAGCACGGAGAGCTCGCCGTTGACCTCGATGCGCAGGGCCTGGAAGGTGCGCTTGGCCGGGTTGCCGCCGGTGCGCTTGGCGGCCTGCGGCAGCGCGCCGCGGATCAGCTCGACCAGGCGCGCGCTGGTGCTGAACGGCTCCTTCTCCCGCTCGCGCACGATCGCGCTCACGATGCGCTTGGCCTGCTTCTCCTCGCCGTACGCCCGGAGGATGCGGACCAGTTCGCCGGGCGGGTACGTGTTGAGGACCTCGGCGGCGCTCATTCCGGCCGTCTGGTCCATCCGCATGTCGAGCGGGGCGTCCTGGGCGTAGGCGAAGCCGCGGTCGGCCTCGTCGAGTTGCATGGAGGAGACGCCGAGGTCGAACAGGACGCCCTGCACGCGCGCGATGCCGAGCCTGTCGAGCACCTCGGGCAGTTCGTCGTAGACGGCGTGGACGAGGGTGGCGCGCTCACCGTGGGGCGCGAGGCGCTCGCCGGACAGGCGCAGGGCCTCCTTGTCACGGTCCAGGGCGACCAGGCGGACGCCGGGGAACCTCTCCAGGAACGCCTCGCTGTGGCCGCCGAGGCCAAGGGTGCAGTCGACGACCACGGCGTCCGGGCCCTCCAGGGCGGGTGCCAGCAGATCCAGGCACCGCTGGAGCATCACCGGGACGTGTCGGCCCTCTCCCTCCCGTCGCCCACCACCACCCTCATTCGAATGCGCTTCGCGCCCCATCGATCCTGGGCCCTCTCGATCCGGCGCGGCCGTACGCACCGCCGGGTCTCCGCCCTCCCACAGCTTCGCTGGGGACCCCTGGTGAAGGTGAGGCCTGCCGGCGCCGGAAGCGTCAGCCGACCGGGAGCGGGAGGAGGCCGAGCCGTGCGTACGCGCCGCGCACGCGGGGAGTCACCCCGGTTGTCGCCGGGGTCTCCGAAGAATTCAGTCCAGCGGGGAGAGTCTCGCCTCCCGCTTCGCGTCACTTTAGTCCACCCTGTCTTCCGGTCAATCAACCGGCCTGCGCGTCGCGACCGGCGGCACGCCGCCCTTGTGGGTTACCTCACTACAAGGGCTGATGGCGTTCTTTGTCCTCTCTCACAGCGGGACGAGAACGGTCGTGACCAGTACCGTCATGGGTATGACGACTTCTGCATCGGTTCCCACAGGCCCCGACGCCGCGACCGGCGGCACCGTCATCGACCGGCTCGCGGAGGCGAACCAGCGTTATGCGGCGGCCTTCACGGATCCCGGCATGGACGCCCGCCCCGTCCTGAACGTCGCCGTCGTGGCCTGCATGGACGCCCGACTCGACCTGCACGCCGCGCTCGGTCTGGAACTCGGCGACTGCCACACCATCCGCAACGCGGGCGGTGTCGTCACCGACGACGTGATCCGCTCGCTGACCATCAGCCAGCGCAAGCTGGGGACGCGCAGCGTCGTGCTCATCCACCACACCGGCTGCGGCCTGGAATCGCTCACCGAGGACTTCCGCACCGAGCTGGAGCTGGAGGTCGGCCAGCGTCCGGCCTGGGCCGTGGAGTCCTTCCGGGACGTCGACCAGGACGTGCGGCAGTCGATGCAGCGGGTACGCACCTCGCCGTTCCTGCAGCACACCGAGGATGTGCGGGGGTTCGTCTTCGACGTGAAGACCGGCCTGCTGCGGGAGATCGACCCGGCCTCCTGACCCGGCCTCCCGGCCTGGCCGTAGAGGGCCGCCCGCCCCGGAGCACCTGCCTCAGCTGTCGAAAGCCTGTCAGTCACACGTCCGAAGGGCCGCAAGACCGACATATCGCGGCCAGTTGTCCACAGTCGAGTGACACGAATCGGTAACGGCAGCAAGAATGCGGGAGTGACGTCGCGCGGAACTTTCCACGCGTGGTGTCCGTGGTTCGGGGTGGGCCGGCCCGCGTCATGCGGCGCCGGCCCGGGAAATTGGGGTAGCCCGTGCTCCTTGGGAGCGCGGGAAAGGCCGAGGAGGGCCGGGTGACGACCTATGACGATCGAGCGAGCCTCACTGATCTGACCGCCGTGGTGGAACGCGTGCGGGAGTCGGTGGAAGGCGTGATCGAGGGCAAACCCGAGGTCGTACGGCTCTCGCTGACCGTGCTGCTCGCCGAGGGACACCTGCTGATCGAGGACGTCCCCGGAGTCGGCAAGACGATGCTGGCCAAGGCGCTGGCGCGGTCCATCGACTGCTCGGTGCGGCGCATCCAGTTCACGCCGGACCTGCTGCCGTCGGACATCACCGGTGTGTCCATCTGGGACCAGCAGCGCCGCGACTTCGAGTTCAAGCCGGGTGCGATCTTCGCGCAGGTGGTGATCGGCGACGAGATCAACCGCGCCTCGCCCAAGACGCAGTCCGCGCTCCTGGAGTCGATGGAGGAGCGCCAGGTCACCATCGACGGCAAGACCTACGAGCTGCCCAGCCCCTTCATGGTGGTGGCGACGCAGAACCCGGTCGAGATGGAGGGCACCTACCCGCTGCCGGAGGCGCAGCGCGACCGCTTCATGGCCCGGGTCTCGGTCGGCTACCCGAGCGCGGAGGCCGAGTTGCAGATGCTGGACGTGCACGGCGGCGTCTCGCCGTTGGAGGACCTCCAGCCCGTGGCCCACGCGCACGAGATCCTCAAGCTGATCGAGGCGGTGCGCGGCGTGCACGTGGCCGAGCCGGTCCGGCGTTACGCGGTCGACCTGGTCGGCGCCACGCGCTCGCACCCCGACCTGAGACTCGGCGCCTCCCCGCGCGCGACGCTGCATCTGCTGCGCGCCGCGAAGGCGACCGCGGCCCTCAGCGGCCGGGAGTACGCGCTGCCGGACGACGTGCAGTCCCTCGCCGTCGCCGTCCTGGCCCACCGTCTGCTGCCGACCGCCCAGGCCCAGCTGAACCGCCGCACGGCCGAGCAGGTTGTCGAGGAGATCCTGCAGCGCACTCCGGTGCCGGCGGCGCCCCAGCAGCCGAGCGGCATCGGCGGCCTCGGCCGTCCGGCGCCGGCGTATCCGCAGCAGCCGCCGCGGAGGCTGTGATGACCACCGCGGGGACGGGGCAGGCGGAGGCCGACCGGGGCGAGAAGGGCGGCATCCGCACGGCCCTGGCCGGTCTGACCACCCGCGGACGCTCCTTCCTGGCCGCCGGAGTGGCCGCCGCCGTCTGCTCGTACGTGCTGGGGCAGAGCGATCTGCTGCGCGTGGGCCTGCTGCTGGCGGTGCTGCCGCTGGTGTGCGCGGCGGTGCTGTACCGCACTCGCTACCGGGTCGCGGGCAGCCGCCGTCTCTCCCCCGCGCGCGTGCCCGCCGGCAGCGAGGCCCGGGTCCACCTGCGGATGGAGAACGTCTCCCGGCTGCCCACGGGCCTGCTGATGCTCCAGGACCGGGTGCCGTACGTGCTCGGCCCCCGGCCCCGCTTCGTGCTGGACCGGGTGGAGGCGGGCGGGCGGCGCGAGGTGTCCTACCGGGTCCGTTCCGACCTGCGCGGCCGCTATCCGCTGGGCCCCCTCCAGCTGCGCCTGACCGACCCGTTCGGGATGTGCGAGCTGACCCGGTCCTTCTCGACGTCCGACACGCTGACGGTGATCCCGCGTGTGGAGCCGCTCGCCCCGGTGCGCCTCAGCGGCGAGGCCAAGGGGTACGGCGACGGACGGCAGCGCTCGCTCGCCCTGGCCGGCGATGACGACATCATCCCGCGCGGGTACCGCTACGGCGACGACCTGCGCCGCGTGCACTGGCGCTCCACCGCCCGCTACGGCGAGCTGATGGTGCGCCGCGAGGAGCAGCCGCAGCGCGCCCGCTGCACGGTGCTCCTCGACACCCGGGGCATCGCCTACCAGGGCGCGGGACCGGACTCGGCCTTCGAGTGGGCCGTGTCGGGCGCCGCGTCCGTGCTGGTGCACATGCTCGAACGAGGCTTCAAGGTACGGCTGTTGACCGACACCGGTAGCGCGGTGCCCGGCGAGGGCGGCGACGGGTTCGCGGGCGCGAGCCAGGAGTCGGCGGACGCGGCCGGACTGATGATGGACACCCTCGCGGTGATCGACCACTCCGACGGCGCGGACCTGTCCCGGGTCTACGACGTGCTGCGTGGTGGGAACGAGGGACTGCTGGTGGCCTTCCTCGGCGACCTGGACGAGGAGCAGGCGGCCGTGCTGGGCCGGATGCGGCAGCGCAGCCCGGGCGCGGTCGCCTTCCTGCTGGACAGCGAGACCTGGGTGCGGGAACCGAGCGATGGGCCCGCTCCGTTGGACGGGAGCGGGGACCGGCTCCGCATGCTGCGCGAGGCGGGCTGGACGGCCCTGGGCGTGCCGCGGGGCGCCTCCGTGGACGAGCTGTGGCGGCGGGCCGAGCGGGAGCGCAGGGGTGTGGCCGCCGCGAGCGGCGGGGAGGGACCGTGATGAGCGGCCGGATACGACTGACGCTGAGCGCGTGGGCGGCCACGCTGATGGCCGCGTGCGCCCTGCTGCCCCTCGTCGAGCCTGCCACCTGGATCGTGCAGGCGGCCTTCCTGCTGGCCGTGCAGGCGGGTGTGGGTACCGCGGCCCGCCGGGTGCCGCTGGCGCGGCCGCTGACGGTGGCGGCGCAGACCGTGGCCACCGTGCTGCTGCTGACCTTCGTGTTCGCCCGTGAGCAGGCCCTCGCCGGGCTGGTGCCCGGGCCGCAGGCCTTCGACCGTTTCGCGGTCCTGCTCCGGCAGGGCGGTGACGACATCGCGCGGTACGCGATCCCGGCGCCCCTGGAGTCCGACGGCATCCGGCTGATACTCATCGGCGGGGTTCTGGTCATCGGGCTGCTGGTGGACACCCTCGCGGTGACGTTCCGCAGCGCCGCCCCGGCCGGGCTGCCGCTGCTCGCCCTGTACTCGGTGGCCGCGGGGCTGTCCGACGGGGGCACGGACTGGCTCTGGTTCCTGGTGGCGGCGGCCGGCTATCTGATGCTGCTCCTGGCCGAGGGGCGGGACCGGCTCTCCCAGTGGGGCCGGGTCTTCGGCGGGGCTCCGCGCACCGCCGGAGAGGAGTCGAGCGGCACGGTCGCCCCGGTCCGCACCGGCCGGCGCATCGGCGCGGTCGCGCTGGGCATCGCGCTGGTGGTGCCGCTCGGACTGCCGGCGATGAACGGCGGCCTGCTGGACTCCGTCGGAGCGGGCGCGGGCGGCGGCACGGGCGGCGGCGGCACGATCTCCGCCGTGAACCCCCTGGTGTCGCTGCGGGACAGCCTGAACGCGGACGAGGACCGGCAGGTCCTGTCCGTGCGGACCAAACTGCCGGACGTCTCGGACCTGTATCTGCGGATCGTGTCCCTGGACGACTTCGACGGCACCACCTGGAAGCCGTCCCGCCGGTCCATCACCGCCGTCCCCGACGGCACCTTCCCGACGCCGGTCGGCCTCGGCCCCGGCGTGAAGCGCACGGAGGTCGACACCACGATCTCGGCGGCCGACTGGTACGCCCAGGACTGGCTGCCCATGCCGTACCCGCCGAGCGGCGTGCGGATCAGCGGCAACTGGCGCTACGAGCCGGTGGGCATGACGCTGGTCGGCGACCACGGCCAGAGCACGCGGGGGTTGACGTACCAGGTGAGGAGCCTGGACGTGGAACCGTCGGCGGAGCAGCTGGCCTCGGCCGGGCCGCCGCCGTCGGACATCCTGCGCGACTTCACGGAACTGCCCGACTCGCTGCCGCCGGTGGTGGCCCGCACCGCCCGCAACGTCACCGCGGGCGCCGCCGACCCGTACGACCAGGCGGTCAAGCTCCAGGACTGGTTCGCCGTGACCGGCGGTTTCGAGTACGACACGCAGGTGCAGGTCGGCAGCGGCTCGCAGGCGATCGCCCGCTTCCTGCGGGACAAGCAGGGCTTCTGCGTGCACTTCTCCTTCGCCATGGCGGCGATGGCCCGCTCCCTGGGCATACCGGCCCGGGTCGCGGTGGGCTTCGCGCCCGGTACCCCGCAGGGGGACGGCTCGGTGTCGGTGGGGCTGCGCGACGCGCACGCCTGGCCCGAGCTGTACTTCGAGGGTGTGGGCTGGACGCGGTTCGAGCCGACTCCGAACCGTGGCTCGATACCGCCGTACACGCTGCCGGACACCCCGGACGACGCGGCGCCGGTCCCGGAACAACCGACCCAGTCGGCTTCCGCCGCGCCTTCCGCGGCGCCCTCACAGAGCGAGAGCTGCACGCCGGAGCAGAAGAGGCTGGACGGCGGGTGCGCGAGCGAGTCCCCGCAGGCGGTCCTGCCCACGAGCGACGACGGGCCGAAGTGGTACGCGCTGCTGGCGTGGGCCCTGGCCGGCCTCGCCGTCCTGGCGGGCCCCCTGGCTCCGATGCTGTGGCGCCTGCGGTCCCGCACGGTCCGGCTGGGGGGGCACGGCCGCAGTGAGGCGGACGCGGCGCTGCACACGCTGGCCGTCTGGCAGGAGCTGACCGACACGGCCTGGGACTTCGGCATCGCGCCGGACGAGTCACAGACCCCGCGCAAGGCGGCCGCCCGCATCGTCCGGCTGGGCGACCTCGACGCGGCCGCAGCGGCCTCGGTGCACCGGGTGGCGAACGCGGTGGAGCAGGTCCTCTACGCACCGCACCCGCGCCCGGCAGCGGGCCTGACGGACGACGTCCGCCGCGCGGCAGCGGGCCTCGGCGCCGCGGTCGGCCGCCCGGCCAGGCTCCGGGCCCTGCTCGCCCCCCGCTCCGCCGTCCGCGTGGTGTGGGCGGCGTCGGCCTGGTGGTCGGGGGTACGGGAGCGCGCCGTGGCACTGCGGCCGACGTGGAGGAAGGCGTCGGGGCAGCAGGGCTGAGGGCTGAGGCGAATCGGGCTGAGGCCGGCAGGACGCGAGCGCGTCCGGCTCCGGCCTTGCCGCGTCCGACTCCGGCCGGCCTGGGCGGCCTTCGGCCGACTTCGCCGCAGCCCGGCCTGGGCGGGTCGGCGTGAGCGCCTTCTCGCTCGGCCGACTGGACTTCGCCCGGCCCTCTCCGGGTACGACCGGCGGACCTGCCGCCTCCGGCTCGGGCGGCCGGGGCGGGCGCCTTAGGCTCGGCCTGCGGCTTGCGTCTGGCCCGGGGCCGGTCGATGGCGTGCGCCTTGCCCGGGTGACCGCGCTGCGACCTGCCCCTCGCCGCTCGGCGCGTACCCCCCAGTTACCCCAGCTGCCCGGCGTACCGCCGTACACGCATGCGTCAGGGGGTGACCACCGGCTCGGTGGTCACCCCCTGACGTACGTGTTCACGTAGTCCTGGAGAGGCTGCGCGTGGTGCTAATGGCCGCCTTGCTCGTCGCGGCGCTTCTGCCAGCGCTGCTCGATGCGGTCCATCATGGAGCGCCGCTGCCGGCCCTGACGTCTGGCCTGCGGTTCTCCGGCGGTACCCGCGGCCTGTTCACCCGGCTTGGGGGCCTTGCGCCAGCCGGTCACGGCGAGTACCGCACAGCCCAGCATGACGAGGAAGCCCACGACACTGAGCCAGACCTGCTGGGCGACCATACCTGCCATGAGGAGCGCAATACCTACGAGGAAGCCCGCGACCGCCTGGTAGACCCGTCGCCGGGTGTACGTACGCAGCCCGCTTCCCTCGAGCGCCGTCGCGAACTTGGGATCTTCGGCGTACAGCGCTCGCTCCATCTGCTCGAGCATGCGCTGCTCGTGCTCCGAGAGCGGCACGGAGTCCTCCTCATCGTGCAGTCGCCGGGGCGACCCGGGGGTCTCTTCAGGATAGGCAGGGAATCGCCCCCGTGAAACCCGCCCCTCTGCGCCAACTGGCCAACCGGAACCCGCCATGGACGTCCCGGCTCGCTGAGGCTTCCATTCCCCGGCGGCCGACCCGTCATGCCGGAACGGTCTCCCTCGATCATACGGCGCCAAGCCCCCATTCGGGGGGCCTGTGGCGTACTCCATGCACAGGCAAGCCGCTGATCAGCGGTGGTGCCTCACGAGGCAGCTCAGGCCCCTGCCGTCCCACCGGACTCATCGGCCCCACCGGCTTCAGCAGTCCCGCGTGTTTCACCAGTCCCGCCGGTTTCACCACTTCCACTGGTCTCACCAGGTCCGCCGGTCTCGCCCAGCACATGAAGCTGCGTGGCCACCGAGCGGAAGGCCGGGAGCTCGGCCGCGGCCTCCTCCAGCTTCAGCAGCGCTTCCAGGGCGCCCGGCTCGGTGTCCACGAGCACGCCGGGCACGAGGTCGGCGAAGACCCGCACGCCGTGCACGGCCCCGACCCGGAGGCCGGCTCCCTCGACCAGCCCCGTGAGCTGCTCGGCGGTGAAGCGGCGCGGCACAGGGTCACCCGTGCCCCATCGTCCGTTCGGGTCGTCGAGGGCCTGCCTGGCCTCCTTGAAGTGCCCGGCGAGCGCCCGGGCGAGCACGGCACCGCCTAGACCCGCGGCGAGCAGGCTGAGGACGCCCTCCGGGCGCAGCGCGGCCACGGCGTTGCGCACGCCCTCGGCCGGGTCGTCCACGTACTCCAGGACCCCGTGGCACAGGACCACGTCGTAGCCACCGCGCTCGGCCACGTCGAAGAGACCGTGGGCGTCGCCCTGCACGCCCTGCACCCGGTCGGCGACACCGGCCTCGGCGGCTCGGCGCTCCAGGGCGAAGAGAGCGTTGGGGCTCGGGTCGACGACCGTGACCCGGTGACCGAGGCGGGCGACGGGCACCGCGAAGTTGCCGCTGCCGCCTCCGGTGTCGAGGACGTCCAGCGACTCCCGCCCCGTGGCCTTGACCCGGCGGTCCAGGGCGTCCTGGAGGACCTCCCAGACCACAGCGGTACGGAGTGAGGCGCGGGGGCGCATCGGGTCCGACACGGCAGTTGACTCCTCGGCGCGGCACCGCCTCTTGCACGGCGGCGCGAACGGGGTGCCTTCCCCGGCCCCGGCCACGGGGAGGGAAGACTTCAGGCGTCCCCCACCCTATTGCCTCGGCCGCGGCGGTCGGCATGGCCGGTCCCGGGACGGCATGAGCACGTGCCGCCGGGCGGGCCCGGGCCTCCGGCGCCCGGTCAGCCCGCGTCCGGCATGTCCCTCCCGCTGCCCGGCGCCTCCGGCCGGTCCTGGTCCGGGCGGGGCTGCGGAAGTACGGGCTGGAGGACGAGCATGCGCTCGACGAGGCGCAGGAACATCGCCACGTCCCGTATCAGGTCGTCGGCGTCCCGGACGGTGGCCGCGTCCTGGATGCCCGCCTCGGCCCGGGCGCGGCGCCGGGCGCCGGAGGCGAACAGGGCGCTCCACTCGGTCAGTTCGGGCGCGATCTCGGGGAGCACTTCCCAAGCGCTCCGGATCTTGGCGCGGGCTCGGGGCGAGGTCTCCGGCCGCCCGCGGGCGGCGAGGACGGCGGCGGCCGTGCGGAGGGCGGCGAGGTGGGCCGTCGCGTAGCGCTCGTTCGGGGTTTCCAGGACGGTGGCCTCGTCGAGACCGGCGCGGGCCTGGGCGAGCAGGTTGAGGGCGGCGGGCGGGGCCGAGGCCCGGCGGATGACGGGGTGGACGTCGCTCGCCGGACCGGTCAGTGAGGGGGCAGGGCCGGTGGCACGGCGCCGACGGGCGGCTGCTGCGTGATAGCTGGCCATGACGAACCTCCTGTCGTCTGTGTGACGGCACGTCCGTTACGAAGTGCCGTATGTGACCCATCGTGGGGTATGGCACTGACAATCCGTTCTGACCTGCGGTTTTGTCTCGCTCACAGGTTCGGGGTATTTTTTGCACTGACCAGTCAGTTCAAATTCAGGGGAGACTCGTGGGGGAACGGACGGGAGGGGTGCGGGTCGCCGCCGAGGGCCTTGGGATCAAAGGGCCACGGGGGTGGGCGGTCCGCGGGTTCTCCGTCGACGCCGAACCGGGATCGCTCGTCGCGGTCGAGGGCCCGTCAGGGTCCGGGCGGACATGCCTGCTGCTGGCGCTGACGGGGCGGATGAAAGTCACGGAGGGCACCGCGGCCGTGGGCGAGGCGAGACTGCCGAAGCAGCTGTCGGCGGTACGCCGCGTCAGCGCGCTGGCGCACGTCCCCACGGTCACCGACCTCGACCCGGCGCTGACCGTGGGCGAGCACCTGCGGGAACGGGCGCTGCTCCAGCGGCGGTTCGGCGACTCCCTGCGCGGGCTGCTGCGCCCCCGGAGCGAGCGTGCGGCCGCGTCCGGGCAGCGGGTCGACGAGGCACTCGCCGCCGTCGGGCTCGACCTGGAGGCGCTGCCCAAGGGGCCGCGCACGGCCGTACGCGATCTGGAGCGCCTGGAGGCGCTGCGGCTGTCCCTCGCCCTCGCGCTCGTCGGCCGGCCGCGGCTGCTCGGCGTCGACGACACCGACCTGAAGCTCTCGGACGGCGAGCGGGACCAGGTCTGGGCCCTGCTCAGGTCCCTCGCGGACGCCGGGACGACGGTCCTGGCGGTGTGCAGCGAGGCCCCCGAGGACGCCGTCCGGGTGGCCACCGGCGAGAGCCACGACGACAGCGACGATCAGCAGGCCGCCGAGGACGAGCAGGCCGGCCAGGGAGAGGAGAAGGCCGATGCGTTCGCCGAGACTGGCCGCGCTTGAGCTCCGCCGCTTCGGCCGGGGCAAGCTCCCGCGCGCCGCGCTGGTCGCGCTGCTGGTGCTGCCGCTGCTGTACGGAGCGCTGTACCTGTGGTCGTTCTGGGACCCGTACGGCCGGCTGGACCGGATCCCCGTGGCGCTCGTGAACGACGACAAGGGCGCGACCGCCGACGGGAAGAAGATCACGGCGGGCGACGACATCACGAAGGGCCTGCACGACAGCAAGACCTTCGACTGGCGGGAGGTCGGCGCCGCCGAGGCCCGCAGGGGCGTCGAGGACGGCACCTACTACCTGTCGCTCACCATGCCCGCCGACTTCAGCGAGCGCATCGCCTCCAGCTCCGGGAACTCCCCCGAGACCGGCGCCCTCCAGGTGCACACGAACGACGCGAACAACTACATCGTCGGGCAGATCTCCCGGACGGTGTTCGGCGAGGTGCGGCAGGCCGCGTCCGCCAAGACGTCCCGGTCCTTCCTGGACAAGATCTTCGTGTCGTTCTCCGACATCCACGGCAAGACCGTGAAGGCGGCGAAGGGCGCCGACCAGCTCAAGGGCGGCATCGGCAAGGCCGAGAAGGGCTCCAAGGACCTCGCCGACGGCCTGAAGGACGCCAAGGACGGCAGCGGCGAGCTGGCCACGGTCCTGAAGAAGCTCACCAAGGGCGCGGGCGCCCTGGAGGACGGCTCGAAGGGTGTCGCGGACGGCACGCGGAAGCTCGCCGGCAAGGTCGACGGCACCGCCGGCAAGGTCCGCCCCTTCCTCAAGGGCAACGAGAAGACCATCGGCGACACCGCCCAGCTCGTCGCCGACTCCTCCGGGGTGATCCGCAAGCACCTGGACACGCTGGTGAAGGCGGCCCCGACCGCCGCCAAGGGCGCCCGCGCGGCCTCCGGCACGCTGGACGACGTCTATGCCAGGCGCTGCGAGGACCCCGTCCTGCCCGACCCCGCCTGCGCGGACCTGAAGAAGGCCAAGGACGCCGCCGCCGACGTGACGCTTATCGCGGACGACCTCAACACGCTGACCGCGGACCAGGACGGCGACCTGGACAAGCTCGACAAGAACCTCGCCACACTGCAGAAGCAGTCCCAGGCCCTCGCCGACCGCGCACCGCACCTCTCCGAGGACCTCGACGACGCCGTCGAGAAGATCAACAAGCTGAACGACGGAGCGGCTCAGGTCGCGGCCGGTGCGAAGAAAATGCACCAGGGGCTCGGCAAGGCCAAGACCGGTGCCGTCGGCCTGGACAAGGGCGTCGGCGAGCTGAAGACGGGCGCGGAGGACCTCAACGGCGGCATCTTCAAGCTGGTCGACGGCTCCGGGAAGCTCGCCGGGGGGCTGCACGACGGGGCGGAACGGATCCCCGACTACGACAAGCAGGACCGTGACCGGCGCACCGAGGTCATGGCCGACCCCGTGCGGCTGGCCTCCCAGGACCTGCACAAGGCACCCAACTACGGCACCGGGTTCGCCCCGTACTTCATCCCGCTGTCCCTGTGGGTGGGCGCGATGGTGGCGTACATGCTGATCACGCCGATGAACCGGCGCGCGCTCGCCGCGGGCGCCTCCGCGTGGCGGATCGCGCTGGCGGGCTGGCTGCCGGTGGTGGCGATCGGGGTGCTGCAGACGGTGGCCCTGATGTCGGTGCTGCACTGGGCGGTCGGCCTGGAGATGGTGCGGGCGGCCGGGACGGTGGGCTTCCTGTTCCTGGTGACGGCATGCTTCGCGGCGATCGTGCAGTGGCTGAACGCGCGCTTCGGTGCGGCGGGCCGGATCCTCGTCCTCGCCCTGCTGATGCTCCAGCTGACCTCGGCGGGCGGCACGTACCCCGTGCAGACCAGCCCCGGCTTCTTCAACGCGCTCCACCCCTTCCTGCCGATGAGCTACGTCGTCGAGGCTCTGCGCAGGCTCATCACGGGCGGTGGTCTCGAACCGGTGTGGCACGCGTGCGTGGTGCTGACGGCGTTCACCGCGGGCGCCCTCGCGCTCACCGCCGTGGCGGCCCGCCGGCGTCAGGTGTGGACGCTGGACCGGCTGCACCCGGAGCTGTCCCTGTGAACCCTTCGGTGACATCCCCCGGAAAGGTTCCTGTGACAATCAGGACCATGGAAAGCAGCAGTGCCGCGTCGGGCGGCAGCACGCGCCGCGAGGCCACCCGGCAGAAGCTCTACGAGGCGGCCGTCACGCTCATCGCCGAGCAGGGGTTCTCCGCCACGACCGTGGACGAGATCGCCGAGCGTGCCGGGGTCGCGAAGGGCACGGTCTACTACAACTTCGCGAGCAAGTCCGTCCTCTTCGAGGAACTGCTGCGGCACGGGGTCGGTCTCCTCACCGCCTCCCTGCGGGAGGCGGCCGAGCGGACCGCCGCGGAGGGCGGCAGCAAGGTCGGCGCCCTGGACGCGATGATCCGGGCGGGGCTGGTCTTCATCGACCGCTACCCGGCCTTCACCCAGCTGTACGTGGCCGAGCTGTGGCGCACCAACCGGGCCTGGCAGTCCACGCTGATGGTGGTCCGGCAGCAGGCCGTCGCGGTCGTGGAGGACGTCCTTCGCGACGGTGTGGCGGGCGGTGAGTTCAGCGACGAGATCGACGTCCCGCTGACGGCGGCCGCGCTGGTCGGCATGGTCCTGGTGGCCGCGCTGGACTGGAAGTCCTTCCAGCCGGAGCGCTCCCTGGACGATGTCCACGCGGCCCTGTCCCGGCTGTTGCAGGGTCGGGTCAGCGGCTGCCGCTGACGGGACGGGCGGCGCACACGTGAAGGCGCCGGTCCGGTGTGGCCGCGTCCCCCGCGGGCCACCCCGAACCGGCGCCTTCCCTGCTCCCCCGTGCTTCCCCCCGCAGGACCCCCGTTGCGGTCGTCCCCCGGTTTCTCCCCCGTGCCTCGCTTCCGCCGACGCCGTCGACGGAAGGAGCGGATCGTGGGCCGGCCCCGTTCCGGCGCCCCGTGTCGCCGGTGCCGGAGCCGTGCCCCTCTCCGTGTCTCCACTCTCTCGTTCCGGCAGGTCGTCCCCCATCCGCGCGCGTACTCAACTCCGCGTCTAGGTACGCGTACTCACTCCTGCGCACGCGACCTCAGGACGCTCCGTCGCCGCCTGGTCACGATCACGTCCGCGCCGGTACTCGAAGGTGGTCGGCGAGGGGCTGTCAGCGGGGGCCGATAAAGTCCCTGGCATGGCACGGATTGCGGTGATCGGCGCCGGGATGGGCGCGCTGACGGCCGCCGCCCGGCTGGCCGTCGCGGGCCACCGGGTGGCGGTGTACGAGCGGACGGACACGTACGGCGGGGCGCTGCGCCGCTTCGAGCGCGACGGGTTCTCCTTCGACACGGGCCCCGGCCTGCTCCCGCTGCCCGCCGTCTACCGCGACCTGTTCGTCAAGACCGGCAAGGAGCCGCTGGAGCGCTGCGTCGAGCTGGTCCAGGTCGACCCGTCGTCCCGGCATGTCTTCGCGGACGGCACACGGGTGTCCCTGCCGAACGCCTCGCGCGCGGGGGTCGTCGCCGCCCTGGACGAGGGGCTCGGCGCGGGCGCCGGGAAGCGGTGGGGCGACTTCCTGGTCCGGGCCCGCGAGGCCTGGGACCGGACCCGCCGGCCCCTCCTGGAGGAGCCGCTGTGGCCGAACTGGCAGGTGCTGGCCGACCGCGAGCCCTACCCGGCGGTGCCCCACAAGCGGCTGCTGCGTACCCGCCGGGCCGGCACACTCGCCGAGATCGGCGCCTGGGAGCTGCGCGACCCCCGGCTCGCCGCACTCCTGGAGAGCCACGCCCTGACCCACGGCCTGGACCCCCGCACCACCCCGGCGAGCGCGGCCGTCCTGCCGTACATGGAGCACGCCTTCGGCACCTGGTACGTGTGCGGCGGCCTGCGCGAGCTGGCCCGGGCGGTGTACGAGCGGTGCGTGGCCCGGAGGGTCGAGTTCCGTTTCGGCGCCGAGGTGACCGGTGTGCTGGAGAAGGACGGCCGGGCCTCGGGGGTCGAACTCACCGACGGGACGGTCGCCGAGGCTGATGCCGTGGTGGCGGGCGTCGCTCCTGGCGTACTGGACCGGCTGACCGCCGGCCCTGGGGTGCGGGGCGCCGGCGAGGTGCCTCCGCAGCGGGCGGCGGCCGGCCGGCTGACGGTCCTGCTCGCCCTGCGCGGCCCCCGCCCCGAGGGCACCGCCCACCGCACGGTGGTCCACACCCAGGACCGCGAGGCCGAGTTGGAGGCCCTGTTCGGCGCGGCGGTGCGGCATCCGCATCCGACGGTGACGGTCCTGCGGCCCGGTGAGCGGCGGTCGGCTCCGGAGGACCACGAGGCGGTCACCCTCACGACGGTGGTCCCCGCGCGGCTCGACCGGTCCTACGACGACCTCGCCGCACACATGGTCACCGTCGCCGAACGCGCCCTGCCCGGTCTGCGCGACCGCCTCCTCTGGCAGGAGGTGCGCACCCCGGCCGACATCGCGGACGCGACGGGCGCGGAGGGCGGAGCGGTGCCCGTGCCCGCGCTGGCGGCGGCCGGCGGGCGGCTGCTGCACCCGTCCAACAGCACACGCGTACCCGGCCTGTTCACGGTCGGCGGCTGGGCGCACCCCGGCGGCGGACTGCCGCACGCGGGCATGTCGGGCGCGCTGGTCGCGGGACTGATCGTGGAGGGACCGGAGTTCCGGGGCTCGCAGTGAAGTGAGGTCGCCTAGGAGCGGCCGGCTTCAGAAGCGGTACTGCTCGTCGAAGCCGTTGCCCTGCGGCTGCTGCCCGCCGCCCTGGTACGGGTACGGCTGCTCCGGCGGCAGTTCCTGCCCGTACTCGTCGGTGTTGCGCTGCTGCGGGACCCACACCCCGCCGGGCGGGGTCTCTCCGCCGTAGGTGCCGGGGTACTGGTCCTGTCCGTAGCCCTGCTGGCCGTAGTACTGCTGGTCGCCGTAGCCGGTGTCGTACGAGCCGCCGCCGTAGTTCGAGGAGCCGATGTACGGGTCGGAGTAGGCGGCGTACTGCTGCTGGCCGGTGGCGTCGTAGCCCTGCTGCTGGCCGTAGCCCGAGTAGTCGTAGCCGTAGGACGGGTCGGCGCCCTGGGCGGCGTACTGGTCGTGCGACTGCTCGTGGGACTGGCCCTGGTATCCGTTGTCGCCGTAGACGCCGTAGGAGCCGGTGTCCTCGGGCATGGGCTGCGGCTCGTAGACCGAGGTGGTCTCGGCGGCCGTCTCACGGCCGGGGCGCGCCGGGGTGAAGACGTCGTCGCGGTCGTAGTCGTCGTCCTGGCCGTAGTCCTGGCCGTAGTCGGCGGTGCCGCGGCGGTGGCCGGCGTCCTCGTCGCCGTAACCGCCGTCGGCGGCCTCCAGGCCGGAGACCTCGAGGGTCGGCTCCTGGCGGCTGCCGCGCTCACCACGCCGGCGCTTGCTGCCGCCCAGCACGGGCGCGTTCATCGCCCAGCCGGCCGCGAAGCCGCTGCGGAACGAGAGGGTCACGTAGGTCTGGCCGACCGCGAAGGCGGCGGCGCCCAGTCCGATCACGACGACCTGCGAGATCAGGACACCGATGACGACGCCGAGGAAGCCGCCGAAGGCGAGCAGCCGCCAGCGCAGCCGCGCCTTGTACTGCAGCAGCACCTCGCCCAGCAGCCACAGCGCGACGATGCCGAACGCGATGTAGAGGACCGCCCAGCCCATGTACGCCCCTCTCCCAGTGGCCGCTACGCAGTGTGTCGTATACCGGTGCGAACGGTCTAGGCCTGCGGTGGGTGGTGCAGGCCCAGGTTCTCGTAGATCTCCAGTGTCGCGGTGGAGTTGTTGAGCGTGATGAAGTGCAGGCCGGGCACACCCTCGGCGAGCAGCCGCGCACAGAACTCCGTGGCGAATTCGATACCGATGGAGCGTACAGCGGCCGGATCGTCTTGTGCTGTGAGGATCCGCTCTTTCAGGGCGGCCGGGAACGCGGCGTTGGTGAGCGAGCCGATCCGCTCCAGCGACCGCACGCTGGCGATCGGCATGACCTCGGGGATGATCGGGGTGTCACAGCCGGCGGCCGAGACCCGGTCACGCAGCCGGAGGTAGTCCTCCGACTGGAAGAACATCTGCGTGATGGCGTAGTCGGCGCCCGCACGGCACTTGTCGACGAAGTGACGGACGTCGGCGTCCCAGTCCGTGGAGCGCGGGTGCATCGCCGGGAAGGCGGCGACGCCCACGCAGAAGTCGCCGGAGGCCTTGATCAGCTCGACGAGCTCGGCGGCGTAGGCGAGGCCCCGCGGATGCGGCACCCAGTCGCCCATCGGGTCGCCGGGCGGGTCGCCGCGCAGGGCGAGCATGTTGCGGATCCCGGCGTCGGCGTACTGACCGATGATGTTGCGCAGGTCGGCCACCGAGTGGTCGACGGCGGTGAGGTGGGCGATCGGCGTGAGGGTGGTGTCGGAGGCGATCGCCTCGGTCGCCTTGACCGTGCCCGCGCGGGTGGAGCCGCCCGCGCCGTAGGTCACGGAGACGAAGTCGGGCGCCACGGCCTCGACCCGGCGCAGCGCGTTCCACAGGTTCCGCTCGCCCTTCGGGGTCTTGGGGGCGTAGAACTCGAACGAGTACGTCGTCTTGCCGGACGCGAGCATGTCGCGGACCGTGCGAGCGTGGTCCGACCTGATGGATGCGGTGCCGAGGGCCATACCGGCAGGTTAGCCAGGGGCCGTCGGTCCCCCAACCGGACGCTGACATTTGACCGCTTTGTCCACTTGTTGTCCACCCCTTGGACAGACCGGCGTCACTCACGCTCCCGCAGCCGCTTCGCGAACTCGGCCGCCGCCGCGCCCGGGTCGTCGGCCTCGGTGATCGCCCGTACGACCACGACGCGCCGGGCGCCGGCGTCCAGGACCTCGCCGAGGTTGCCGAGGTCGATGCCGCCGATGGCGAACCAGGGGCGGTCGGTGCCCAGGGCGGCGGTGTGGCGCACCAGGCCCAGGCCGGGGGCGTGGCGGCCGGGCTTGGTGGGGGTCGGCCAGCACGGGCCGGTGCAGAAGTAGTCCACGCCGTCCTGCACGGCGGCCGCGGCCGCCTCGGACTCGGCGTGCGTGGAACGGCCGATCAGGACGTCGTCGCCGAGGACCGCGCGGGCCGCGGGGACCGGGAGGTCGCCCTGGCCGAGGTGCAGGACGTCGGAGCCGGCGGCGTGTGCGACGTCCGCGCGGTCGTTGACCGCGAGCAGCTTGCCGTGCCGGGCGCAGGCGTCGGCGAAGACCGCCAGGTGCTCCAATTCCTCGCCGGCCTCCATGCCCTTGTCGCGGAGCTGCACGATGTCGACCCCGCCGGCCAGCACGGCGTCCAGGAACGGCGCGAGGTCGCCCTGGCGCTTGCGGGCGTCGGTGCACAGGTAGACCCGGGCGTCGGCGAGCCGGGCCCGGGCGGTGGTGGCGGTGCCGGTCATGCGTGTCCCCCTGGGTGTCGGTGGCGCGGGCCCGCCCGCGGGTACGCCGGTCGTACGGGTACGGCGCGCCGACGGGCACGTCGGTGTCGTACCCGTGTGGGTGCGGGTACGGGTGCGCCCGAGTGTCCGTGCGGGTGCAGGTGCGACTGCGTATGGTGCTGGCGCGAAGCGCCCCCCGTTCCGTGGCGTGGCGCGGGAGCGAGCGCCCACGTCCCGCTGCGAGCGCCTCGGGCACCTTACGCCTGCCCCGGGGCGGTCACGGCAGCCCCACCCGCCCCGAACAGGCGCGGCCCGTCCCCGGGCCGTGACCCCACGGGCCACGGCCCCACACCGGGCGGTTGTTCAGGTCCGGCTCCGCTCACACGGCGCCGGACGGTTGTTCGAGCGAGGGCGGGTCAGACCGCGAGCGCCTGGGCGCGGCGCTTCACCTCCGTGCCGCGGTTCTCGCTGAGCGCCTGCGCCGGGGTGCCGGGCAGGCTGGGGTCGGGGGTGAAAAGCCACTCCAGCATCTCTTCGTCCGTGAAGCCGTCGTCCCGCAGGAGCGTCAGGGTCCCGGACAGGCCCTTGACGACCTTGTCCCCGTCGATGAACGCCGCGGGGACGTGCAGCGCGCGGTTCTCACCGCGGCGTACGGCGATCAGCTGGCCCTCCTTGACCAGCTGCCGCACACGCGTCACCTCGACGCCGAGCTGTTCGGCGATGTCGGGGAGGGTGAGCCAGGCGGGGACGAGAGCATCGATCTTTGCGTCAATCTCGGTCACGGTGACAAGCCTGCCATCCACCATCGACAGTCGGAAGCCGACCCGGTCCGGCCGGGCGGGCACAGAGGCCCCGGTAACAGGCACCTAGGCCGCAGCCGCCTTCATGGGCCGGGCCGGGTCCGCCAGCAGCACCGGGTTCATCGGCGTGCCCGACTCGATCAGGCGGCGCCCCTGCGCCAGGTCCCGGGGGCGGCCCACCGCCAGCAGCGCGACCAGCCGGTCGCCCCGCAGCCAGCAGACCGTCCAGGCGGGACCGGAGGGGTCGCCGCGCCACAGGGTCGCGTCCGCGGCGGCGTGGTGCCCGGCGTACTGCACGAACCGCCCGAACTGCTCGGACCAGAAGTAGGGCACCGGGTCGTACACCGCCGGGGTCTCCCCCGAGGCCCGGCCGACGACGTTCACGGCGACCGTGCGCGGCCCCTGCAGGGCGTTGTCCCAGTGGTGGACCAGCAGGCGCTCGCCGTAGCGCCCGGAGGGGAAGGACGCGCAGTCGCCGACCGCGTACACATCCGGCGCCGACGTGCGCAGGTGCTTGTCGGCGACGATCTCGCCGTAGGTGCCCAGCTCGATCCCGCAGCCGGCCAGCCAGGCCGTCGCGGGGCGGGCGCCGATGCCGACGACGACCGCGTCGGCGGGCAGCCGCGAGCCGTCGTCGAGGAGCACCGCGCCGGGCTCGACGCGCGCCACGCGCGCGTTCGTCCGCAGGACCGCGCCCGCGTCGGCGTACCAGCCGGTCATCGGTGCGGCGACCTCGGCGGGCAGCGCCCCGGCCAGCGGCCGCTCGGCGGCCTCCACGACGGTCACCGCGCAGCCCGCCTCGCGGGCGGCCGTGGCGAACTCCGCGCCGATCCAGCCCGCGCCGACGACCACGATGTCGTGCCGGCCGGCCAGCACCGGCCGCAGCCGCTCGGCGTCGTCCAGGGTGCGCAGCAGATGCACCCCGGGTACGCCCTCCGCGCCGGGCAGCCGGACCGGTTCGGCACCGGTCGCGACGACCAGGACGTCGTAGGGCACGGGTCCGTCCTCTGTGTCCAGCTCATGGTCGGCGGGGCGCAGGCCCAGCACTTCGCAGCCGAGGCGCAGTTCGATGCCGAGGGCCTCGAAGTCGACGTCGAAGGCGGAGCCCTCGGCCTTGCCGAGCAGCACGGCCTTGGACAAGGGGGGCCGGTCGTAGGGCTGGTGGGGCTCGGCGCCGATCAGGATCACCGTGCCGGTGAAGCCCTGCTCCCGCAGGGCGACCGCGGTCTGCACACCGGCCATGCCCGCGCCCGCCACGACCACGCGCCGCGGCGCGGACGAGCCTGTTTCCTGCGTCTGCTCGCTCACCTGATCACCATAGACACCTGACGTTCTGTCAGTCACTGCTCCCGCGTCATGACCTGCTCCACAGCACTCGTCCCGCCGCCCGGGCCCGTCTGTCCGGGTACCCGCGATCGGCCCGTGTACGACGTCGCCGCCCGGGTGCCGGACCCGGGCCCCGGTGGAGGCTCTCTTACCGCCCTCCGCCGCCTCGGGCTAGGGTGGCCGACGTAAAGCACTCGCGGGAGCCCGGACGCACCGGGCTGAGAGGGAGGCTGGCGGCCTCCGACCGTACGAACCTGATCCGGGTCATGCCGGCGAAGGGAGGGGCTGGACGCCCATGTCGCCTACGTCCACCGCATCGGATACGTCCGCCACATCAGACGTCCTCGTCGTCGGGGGCGGGATCATCGGCCTGGTCACGGCTTGGCGGGCCGCGCAGCGCGGGTTCGCCACGGCCCTCGTGGACCCGGAGCCGGGCGGCGGAGCCGCGCAGGTCGCGGCCGGCATGCTGGCCGCCGTCACCGAGCTGCACTACGGCGAGCAGACCCTGCTCGGCCTGAACCTGGCCTCCGCCCGGCGCTACCCGGACTTCGCGTCCGAACTCACCGAGCTGACCGGCCACGACCTCGGTTACCGCCGCTGCGGCACCCTCGCCGTGGCCCTGGACGCCGACGACCGGGCCCACCTGCGCGAACTGCACGCCCTGCAGCAGCAGTCGGGCCTGGAGTCGCAGTGGCTGTCGGGGCGCGAGTGCCGGCGCCTGGAGCCGATGCTCGCGCCGGGCGTGCGCGGCGGGCTGCGGGTCGACGGCGACCACCAGATCGACCCCCGTCGGCTGGCCGGGGCGTTGGTGGCCGCGTGCGAGCGGGCCGGCGTGGTCGTCCACCGGGCCTGGGCGGAGCGGCTGACCGTCGTACGGGACCGGGCCGCGGGCGTCGTCCTGGCCGACGGGAGCGAGCTGGGTGCCGGGCAGGTGGTGCTCGCCGGGGGCAGCCTCAGCGGGCGGCTCTCGGGGGTGCCGGAGGACGTGCTGCCTCCCGTGCGGCCGGTGAAGGGGCAGGTCGTACGGCTGACCATGCCGCAGCGGCACGGGCCGTTCCTCAGCCGGACCGTGCGCGCGGTCGTACGCGGCAGCCATGTCTACCTGGTGCCGCGCGAGAGCGGCGAGCTGGTCGTCGGGGCGACCAGCGAGGAGCTGGGCTGGGACACGACCGTGACCGCGGGCGGTGTGTACGAGCTGCTGCGCGACGCGCACGAGCTGGTGCCGGGCATCACCGAGCTGCCGCTCACCGAGACCCGGGCCGGGCTGCGCCCCGGCTCCCCCGACAACGCGCCGCTGCTCGGCCCGACCGGGCTGGAGGGGCTGCTGCTGGCCACCGGACACTACCGCAACGGCGTGCTGCTCACGCCGGTGACCGGCGACGCCCTGGCGCACGCCCTGGCGACGGGTGAACTCCCCGAGGAGGCCGGCCCCTTCACCCCCAAGCGCTTCAGCACCGTCACCGCACTCACGGAGCAGCCCGCATGAACATCTCCGTCAACGGGGAGCCCCGGGACGTCCGGCCCGGCACTGCTCTCGGCACCGTCGTGGAGTCGCTGACCGCGTCGCCCTCGGGAGTGGCCGCCGCCCTCAACGAAACCGTCGTCCCGCGCACACAGTGGCCGTCCACGCCCCTCTCCGAGGGAGACCGCGTGGAGGTCCTCACCGCAGTCCAGGGAGGCTGACCATGGCCGACGATCCGTTTGTCCTCGGTGGTACGTCCTTCACGTCCCGCCTGATCATGGGTACGGGCGGGGCGCCCAGTCTCGACGTGCTGGAGCGGTCGCTGGTCGCGTCCGGGACGGAGCTGACGACGGTCGCGATGCGCCGCGTGAACGCCTCGGTGCACGGCTCGGTGCTGTCCGTCCTCGACAAGCTCGGCATCAGGGTGCTGCCCAACACGGCGGGCTGCTTCACCGCCTCGGAGGCCGTCCTCACGGCCCGCCTCGCGCGCGAGGCCCTCGGCACGGACCTGATCAAACTGGAGGTCATCGCCGACGAGCGCACGCTGCTGCCGGATCCGATCGAGCTGCTGGACGCGGCCGAGACACTGGTCGACGACGGGTTCACGGTGCTGCCGTACACCAACGACGACCCCGTGCTGGCGCGGAAGCTGGAGGACGTGGGCTGCGCGGCGATCATGCCGCTCGGCTCGCCGATCGGTTCCGGGCTGGGCATCCGCAACCCGCACAACTTCCAGCTGATCGTGGAGCACGCGCGCGTGCCGGTGATCCTGGACGCGGGCGCCGGGACCGCGTCGGACGCGGCGCTGGCGATGGAGCTGGGGTGTGCGGGTGTGATGCTCGCCTCGGCGGTGACGCGGGCGCAGGAGCCGGTGCTGATGGCCGACGCGATGCGGCATGCCGTGGAGGCGGGGCGGCTGGCGTACCGGGCGGGGCGGATCCCGCGGCGGCACTTCGCTCAGGCGTCGTCGCCGGCCGAGGGCATGGCCGCGCTGGATCCGGAGCGGCCCGCGTTCCGGTAGGCGGGCCGGGCACACGTCACAGGTCGGCTGCAGTCCCGCCCCGAAACCGACGGGGGGCCGGGGCTGTCGGTGGCGGCTCGTACACTCGCCTGCGTGGACACGACCCTTCAGGACCCCTTGGTCGGGCAGGTGCTCGACGGCCGGTATCGCGTAGACGCGCGGATCGCGGTCGGCGGGATGGCCACGGTCTACCGGGCCGTGGACACCCGGCTCGACCGGGTCCTCGCCCTCAAGGTGATGCACCCCTCGCTCGCGGTCGACGGCTCGTTCGTCGAGCGGTTCATCCGGGAGGCGAAGTCGGTGGCCCGGCTGGCGCACCCGAACGTGGTGCAGGTCTTCGACCAGGGCACCGACGGCTCGTACGTCTACCTCGCCATGGAGTACGTCGCCGGCTGCACTCTGCGCGACGTGCTGCGCGAGCGCGGGGCGCTGCAGCCGCGCGCCGCCCTGGACATCCTGGAGCCGGTGCTGGCCGCACTGGGCGCCGCCCACCGTGCCGGGTTCGTGCACCGCGACATGAAGCCGGAGAACGTCCTGATAGGGGACGACGGCCGGGTCAAGGTCGCCGACTTCGGGCTCGTCCGGGCCGTGGACACGGTGACGAACACCACCGGCACCGTCCTCGGCACCGTCTCGTACCTCGCCCCCGAGCAGATAGAGAACGGCACCACCGCCCCCCGCGTCGACGTGTACGCCTGCGGCGTGATGCTGTACGAGATGCTGACCGGCGACAAGCCGCACGACGGGGACTCCCCCGCCGTGATCCTCTACAAGCACCTGCACGAGGACGTGCCGCCGCCCTCGGCCGCCGTGCCGGGCCTGGCGTACGAGCTGGACGAGATGGTGGCCTCGGCGACCGCCCGCACTCCGGAGATCCGCCCGCACGACGCGGTGGCGCTGCTCGCGCGGGTCCGCGACGGACGCGGCCGGCTCAGCGAGGACCAGCTGGACGCGGTGCCGCCGCAGGCGCTCACGGCGGACCACGACAACGCCGACGACCGGACGAGCGTGATCCCGCGGGCGCTGACGGTGCCGCGGCCGCTGCCCGTCGACGAGGACGCCGAGCCGGCGGTGCACCGCACCAGCCGGCTGCGGACGCCGCCTCCGCCACCACCCCGGGGACGCCTGCCGCGGCGTGGCGTCCTCTCGATCGTCACCGCCCTGCTGCTGGTCCTCGGGGTCGGCGCGGGCGTCTGGTACATCAACTCCGGCCAGTTCACCAAGGTCCCGGCGCTGCTGTCGAAGACCGAAGCGCAGGCCCGGCAGCAACTGGAGGACGCCGGGCTCGAGGTCGGCAAGGTCAGCCACGACTACAGCGACACCGTCGAGCGCGGCACGATCATCGGTACCCAGCCCGAGCCGGGCAGCCGTATCCGTGTCAACGACTCCGTGTCGTTCACCGTCTCCGACGGCCCGGAGACGGTGAAGGTGCCGGATGTGGCGGCGTACCGACTGGCCCGGGCCAAGGAGCGGCTGAGGTCGGACGGCCTGGAGCCCGGCATGGTCACGCAGGAGTTCAGCGAGGACATGGACAAGGGTTACGTGATCAGCACGAAGCCCGCCGCCGGCACCGAGCGACGGGCAGGCTCGGCGATCGCTCTCGTCGTCAGCAAGGGCGCCCCGGTCGACGTCCCCGACGTCACCGGTGAGAGCGAGGACGACGCCTGGGAGGAGCTGCAGGAGGCCGGCCTGAGCATGAAGATCTCGCCCCGGCAGGTCACCTCGGACGAGTTCGACAAGGGCCAGGTCGCGGCGCAGTCCCCGAAGGCCGACACGCAGGTCGCCGAGGGCGCCACCGTGACGCTGACCGTGTCCAAGGGCCCCGAGATGATCGAGGTCCCGGACGTGGTCGGCGACAGCGTGGACGACGCGAGGAAGGCGCTGGAGGCCGCCGGGTTCCAGGTCAAGGAGGACCGCGGCCTGCTCGGCCTGTTCGGCGACACGGTCAAGGGCCAGTCGGTCGAGGGCGGCGAGACCGCGCCCAAGGGCTCGACGATCACCATCAAGATCAGGTGACGGACGCGGGCAGGGAGCCCGGACGGGACGGGGCCGGGCGCATGACACCCTGAACGGGTGAACAATCAGCTGTCCGGCCCTCCCCGCAATCCCGTGGGCGGCCATGTCCCCGTGGCCGGTGGACTCCACTCCGTCGGCCTGGCGTACGCCCGTGACCTCAAGGCGGAGACCGTGCAGGTCTTCGTCGCCAATCCGCGCGGCTGGGCCACCCCGGCCGGCAACCCGAAGCAGGACGAGGCGTTCCGCGCCGCGTGCGAGGCGGAGTCGATCCCGGCGTACGTGCACGCCCCCTACCTGATCAACTTCGGCTCGCACACCGAGGCCACCGTGGAGCGGTCGGTGGAATCGCTGCGGCACTCGCTGCGCCGGGGCCGGGCGATCGGGGCGCGGGGCGTGGTCGTGCACACGGGCAGCGCGACCGGCGGCCAGGAGCGGCCCGTGGCGCTGCGGCAGGTACGGGAGCACCTGCTGCCGCTGCTCGACGAGCTGACCCGTGACGACGACCCGTTCCTGCTGCTGGAGTCGACCGCCGGACAGGGCGCCTCGCTGTGCTCGCGGACCTGGGACTTCGGCCCGTACTTCGAGGCCCTGGACGCCCATCCGAAGCTGGGCGTGTGCCTGGACACCTGCCACATCTTCGCCGCCGGGCACGACCTGACGGGCCCCGACGGCATGCACCGGACACTGGACCTGCTGGTGGACACGGTCGGCGAGGGCCGGCTGAAGCTGATCCACGCCAACGACTCCAAGGACGTGGTGGGCGCCCACAAGGACCGGCACGAGAACATCGGCGTCGGCCACATCGGCGAGGACCCGTTCCGGGCCCTGATGACCCACCCCGCGACCGAGGGCGTGCCGCTGGTCATCGAGACGCCGGGCGGAAAGCAGGGGCACGCGGCGGACGTGGAGCGGCTGAAGAAGCTGCGCGACGACTGAGGGCTCAGAGACCGGGGCCGTCCTCGGGGCCCTCCTGGTACGAGTAGCGCTGCTCCTGCCAGGGGTCGCCGATGTTGTGGTAGCCGCGTTCCTCCCAGAAGCCGCGCCGGTCGGCGGTCATGTACTCCACGCCGCGCACCCACTTGGGGCCCTTCCAGGCGTACAGGTGGGGCACGATCAGGCGCAGCGGGAAGCCGTGCTCGGCGGTGAGCAGTTCGCCGTCCTTGTGGGTGGCGAAGAGGGCCTGCTCGGAGGCGAAGTCGGACAGCCGGAGATTGGAGCTGAATCCGTACTCGGCCCACACCATCACATGGGTGACGTCGTCCGCGGGCGGGGCGAGGTCGAGGAGCGTGCGGGCGGGAATGCCACCCCACTCGGCGCCCAGCATGCTGAACTTCGTGACGCAGTGCAGATCGGCCACGACGGTGGTGTGGGGCAGGGCCGTGAACTCCTCGTGGGACCAGCAGTGCTTGCCGCCGCCGGCGGTGGCTCCGAAGACCCGGAACTCCCAGCGCTCGGGCCGGAACTTGGGGACGGGCCCGTAGTGCGTGACCGGCCAGCCGCGTTGCACCCGTTGCCCCGGGGGCAGCCCGGGCTGCGTCACTCCTGCTGAGTCGCGCCCTTCTCCCGATGCGTTCTCCAGCGGCTGACCCATGACTCCATCCTGACAGACCCCGGGTGATGCCCCGGACCCGGGCGACACCAAAACGGAACAAACAGAACTAAGCATGCCCTTACTTACTAAGTGAAGACTTACTGGACGATCTTCTTCACCAGTGGAATCATGCGGCGCAACCTGCCAGTTCCCCCGCGTGGAAGGAGCCTCTGCTATGCAGGGCGACCCCGAGGTCCTCGAATTCCTCAACGAACAGTTGACCGGCGAGCTGACGGCGATCAACCAGTACTGGCTGCACTACCGGATCCAGGACAACAAGGGCTGGACGAAGCTCGCCAAGTACACGCGTGAAGAATCCATCGATGAGATGAAGCACGCGGACAAGATCACCGAACGCATTCTCATGCTGGACGGCCTGCCCAACTACCAGCGGCTCTTCCACGTACGGGTCGGCCAGACGGTAACCGAGATGTTCCAGGCCGACCGGCAGGTCGAAGTGGAGGCGATCGACCGCCTCAAGCGCGGTATCGAGGTGATGCGCAGCAAGGGCGACATCACGTCCGCGAACCTCTTCGAGTCGATCCTCGAGGACGAGGAGCACCACATCGACTACCTGGACACGCAACTGGAGCTGATCGACAAGATCGGCGAGGCGCTGTACATCGCGCAGCAGATCGAGCAGCCGAGCTAGGGCCTTTTGCGAAGGTGGGGTCTGCCGCGCGGCCGCCCTTCGGGCGACGACGACACAACAGGCCCCTAGGCGGCGTCCTCGAGTTCCGTGAGCGTCGGCCGGCCCTGGTCGGCCAGCTCACGGCGCGGGCAGGCCCCCCTGCCCAGAATCGCCTGGATACGGCGCACGCAGGACCCGCAGTCCGTGCCCGCCTTGCAGGCGGAGGCAATCTGGCGGGGAGTACAGGCGCCGCTGTCCGCGTGCTGCTTGACCTGCTTCTCGGTGATTCCGAAGCAACTGCAGACGTACACGCGGTCCACCTCCCGCCGGGTTCGTTCCTGGATGCCGTCCCCGTTGATCGGTGAGGCTAACCTAACCTTACCCGCCGGGTGGGAGTCGCAAAAGACGAGAGGGGCGCGGATCGTATGTGATCCGCGCCCCAGTCGATGCCCGGTAACAGGCGGACCCGTTACTGGTCCCTGTACATCTCGGCCACCAGGAACGCCAGGTCGAGCGACTGGCTGCGGTTGAGCCGCGGGTCGCAGGCCGTCTCGTAGCGCTGGTGCAGATCGTCGACGAAGATCTCGTCGCCGCCGCCCACGCACTCGGTGACGTCGTCGCCGGTCAGCTCCACGTGGATGCCGCCCGGGTGGGTGCCGAGCTCCTTGTGGACCTCGAAGAAGCCCTTGACCTCGTCGAGCACGTCGTCGAAGCGGCGGGTCTTGTGCCCGGAGGCCGCCTCGAAGGTGTTGCCGTGCATCGGGTCGGTCACCCAGGCCACGGTGGCACCGGAGGCGGTGACCTTCTCGACCAGCTCGGGGAGCTTGTCGCGGACCTTGTCGGCGCCCATGCGGACGATGAACGTCAGCCGGCCCGGCTCCCGCTCCGGGTCGAGGCGCTCGATGTACTGCAGCGCGTCCTCGGCCGTGGTCGTCGGGCCCAGCTTGATGCCGATGGGGTTGCGGATCCTCGACGCGAACTCGATGTGCGCGTGGTCCAGCTGCCGGGTGCGCTCGCCGATCCACACCATGTGCGCGGAGACGTCGTACAGCTGCCCGGTGCGCGAGTCCACCCGGGTCAGGGCGGACTCGTAGTCGAGCAGCAGCGCCTCGTGCGAGGCGTAGAACTCGACCGTCTTGAACTCCTCCGGGTCGGTCCCGCAGGCGTGCATGAAGTTCAGCGCGTTGTCGATCTCGCGGGCCAGCTGCTCGTAGCGCTGCCCCGAGGGGGACGACTTCACGAAGTCCTGGTTCCAGGCGTGCACCTGGCGCAGGTCGGCGTAGCCGCCGGTGGTGAAGGCGCGCACCAGGTTCAGCGTGGAGGCCGAGGCGTGGTACATCCGCTTCAGCCGCTCGGGGTCCGGGATCCGGGCCGCTTCGGTGAAGTCGAAGCCGTTGACGGAATCGCCGCGGTAGGTCGGCAGCGTCACGCCGTCGCGGGTCTCGGTCGGCTTGGAGCGCGGCTTGGAGTACTGGCCGGCGATGCGGCCGACCTTCACGACCGGCACGGAGGCGGCGTACGTGAGGACGGCGCCCATCTGGAGCAGGGTCTTC
This sequence comes from Streptomyces sp. NPDC033136, assembly GCF_055578235.1. Taxonomy (NCBI): domain Bacteria; kingdom Bacillati; phylum Actinomycetota; class Actinomycetes; order Kitasatosporales; family Streptomycetaceae; genus Streptomyces; species Streptomyces sp. NPDC033136. Next base: position 96,063 of record NZ_JBVIPD010000005.1, on the reverse strand, counting down.
AGCTTGTTGCGGATGTGGTCCGCGGACACCGCGTCGAAGGCCTCGGCACAGTCGCCGCCTTGGAGAAGGAACGCCTCTCCCTTGGCGACGGCCGCCATCCGGGCGCGCAGCTGGTCGCACTCGCCCGCGAAGACGAGCGGCGGATACGACTCGAGGTCCGCAACAACTGCGCGCAGAGCCTCGGTGTCGGGGTACTCGGGCTGCTGCGCCGCGGGCAGGTCTCGCCAGGTGTTGCCAGCGGTGGCGCTGGTCTTAGCGTTCACGGTCACGACCTCAACACTACGGGGTCGTGTCGGACGTCCCGACCCATGCCCAGCAATTGAGACACCGCGTGCACGCCTAGGACGTGCGGTAAGGTGCCTGGCATGTTCGCGCACTCGACCCAGACCTGGTGGTGGACCGCTCATCCGGCGGCCCGCTGACTGCGCGTACTCAAGACTTCGCGAAGGCCGCCCGAGGGGCGGCCTTCGGTGTTTCCCGGGGTCGCTCCTCTCCACACCGCATCCCAACGGACCCCAGCGGATCCCAACGGACCCCAACGGATCCTCGGAGAAGGAGCACGGACCCATGAACCTGCTCGGCTTGCCGGACGACCCCCGCCCGTTCGCCCTGCTGCGCCGCCGCACCCCGGGCCACGACCACGATCTGGTCGAGGTCCTCATCGGCCCGGTCGCCACGTACGACCGCCTCGCCGACCTCCCCGGCGAGAGTCTCGCGCTCGTGCCCTTCCGGCAGATCCGCGAGCGCGGCTTCGACGTCCGCGACGACGGCACGCCCCTGCTGGCGCTGACGCCCGAGGAGTCGTACACCGTCCCGCTGGCCGAGGCACTGGAGCAGCTGCCGGCGCACGACGTGCGCGTCGAGGACGGCGGCTTCGACGTCGCCGACGAGGAGTACGCGGAGATCGTCGGACGCGTGCTGCGGGAGGAGATCGGCCGGGGCGAGGGCGCGAACTTCGTGATCCGGCGGACGTACGAGGGCGAGATCCCCGGGTTCGGGCGAGCCGACGCGCTCGCGCTGTTCCGGCGGCTGCTGGAGGGCGAGCGGGGCGCGTACTGGACGTTCGTCGTGCACACCGGAGATCGGCAAGGGCCCGAAGGGCCTTCCTCGGAAGGGCGGGGGCGGGAGACGGGCGGGCGGACGCTGGTCGGGGCGAGCCCGGAGGCGCACGTCCGGATGTCCGGCGGCACGGTCGTCATGAACCCGATCAGCGGCACCTACCGCTACCCCGCCGAGGGGCCCACCCCCGAGCACCTGCTGGACTTCCTCGCCGACGGCAAGGAGATCGAGGAGCTGTCGATGGTCGTCGACGAGGAGCTCAAGATGATGTGCACCGTCGGCGACATGGGCGGGGTCGTGGTCGGGCCGCGGCTGAAGGAGATGGCGCACCTCGCGCACACCGAGTACGAACTGCGCGGCAAGTCCTCGCTGGACGTGCGGGACGTGCTGAAGGAGACCATGTTCGCGGCGACCGTCACGGGCTCGCCGGTGCAGAACGCCTGCCGGGTGATCGAGCGGCACGAGGTGGGCGGGCGCGGCTACTACGCCGGCGCGCTGGCCCTGGTCGGCCGGGACGCGGGCGGGGCCCAGACCCTCGACTCCCCCATCCTCATCCGCACCGCCGACATCTCCGCCGACGGGCACCTGCGGGTCCCGGTCGGCGCGACCCTCGTGCGCGGCTCCGACCCGGTGGGCGAGGTCGCGGAGACCCACGCGAAGGCGGCGGGCGTCCTGGCGGCCCTGGGCGTACGGCCGGGCAGGCCGCGCGCGGAGGCCGTACGGCCGCGGCTGGCTGACGACCCCCGGGTCCGGGCCGCGCTGGACGGACGCCGGGCCTCGCTCGCGCCCTTCTGGCTGCGGATGCAGGAGAGGACCGGGGAGCTCGCCGGGCACGCCCTCGTCGTCGACGGTGAGGACACCTTCACGGCGATGCTCAAACACGTGCTGCGGTCGAGCGGCCTGGACGTGACCGTGCGGCGGTACGACGAGGACGGGCTCCGGGAGGCGGTGCTCGCGCACGCGGGCCCGGTCGTGCTGGGCCCGGGCCCCGGTGATCCCTCCGATCTCGGCGACCCCAGGATGCGGATTCTGCGGAACCTCACCGCCGAGGTCGTCGGCGGCCACCCGCACGGCGTGCTCGGCGTCTGTCTCGGGCACGAGCTGATCGCCGCCGAGCTGGGGCTGGACATCGTGCGGAAGGAAGTGCCGTACCAGGGGGCGCAGACGGAGATCGAGCTGTTCGGGCGGCGGGAGACCGTCGGCTTCTACAACAGTTTCGTGGCCCGCTGCGACGACGAGGCGGCGGCCGAGCTGGCGGCCCACGGCGTCGAGGTCTCGCGCGCCGCGAACGGTGAGGTGCACGCGCTGCGGGGGCCCGGATTCGCGGGCGTGCAGTTCCACCCGGAGTCGGTGCTCACGCTCGACGGCGCGGCCGTCGTGCGGGACCTGCTCGGGCAACTGCGGGGCACGAGCACGCCCTCGGTGTGAGCCGGTGCCGGCCGGGGCCGCGCGGCCCCGGCCGGTCACGCGTCGTCGAGGCCGCGCTCGATCGCGTACCTCACCAGCTCCACGCGGTTGTGCAACTGCAGCTTGCCCAGGGTGTTCTGGACGTGGTTCTGCACCGTGCGGTGGGAGATGACCAGGCGTTCGGCGATCTGCTTGTAGCTCAGGCCCTTGGCGACCAGGCGCAGCACCTCGGTCTCGCGCTCGGTGAGCCTGGGCGCCTTCGGTTCGTCGGTGTCCTGGGCGGGGGCGGGTTCGGAGGCCAGACGGCGGTACTCGCCGAGGACCAGGCCGGCGAGGCCGGGGGTGAAGACGGGGTCGCCGACGGCCGTGCGGCGGACCGCGTCCTGGAGTTCCCCGGTGGAGGCCGACTTCAGCAGATAGCCGGTCGCGCCCGACTTCACCGCCTCCAGGACGTCGGCGTGCTCGCCGCTCGCGGACAGCACGAGAACGCGCAGGGCGGGGTTGGCGGCGACGACCTCCTTGCAGACCTGCACGCCGGGCTTGCCGGGCAGGTTCAGGTCGAGCACGAGGACCTCGGGCGCCGCGGCCTTGGCGCGGCGCACGGCCTGGTCGCCGTCGCCCGCGGTCGCGACCACCTCGAAGCCCGACTCGGCCAGGTCACGGGCGACGGCGTCGCGCCACATGGGGTGGTCGTCGACCACCATGACCTTGATCGGCTCCCGCCGCTCCCCGGTGTTCTCCGTCATCGCCGCTCCGCCTTCCCCCGTACGTCCGTCACGTCCTTCGGTACCTTCAACTCGACCTCCGTGCCCTGCCCCGGCACCGAGATCAGCTCCGCGCTGCCGCCGAGGTCGCGCAGCCGGCCGCGGATCGACAGGGCCACGCCGAGCCGCCCCTCGCCCTCGGCCTGGGCGAGCCGCCCCTCCGGGATGCCGGGTCCGTCGTCCCGGACGGTGACGATCACCTCGTCCGGCTCGTCCTCGATCAGAATCCAGGCGCGGGCGTCCTGTCCGGCGTGCCGCTGGACGTTGTCCAGGGCGGCCCCGACCGCGGCGGCCACCTCCCGGGCGGCGACCGGCGCCAGCGGCACCGGCGCGCCGGGCTCGGCGAGGCTGACCGTGGCCCCGGCGTACGGCGCGAGCAGGGCACGCACGTCCACGGGGCCGCTCTCCTCCGGCTCCTCGTCGACGGCCCGGACGAGCGCGCCCTCGGCGGCGTCCTCCGACACCCGGGAGACCGGCACCAGTCCGCCGGAGACCAGGGTGCGCAGCGCGACCTCCTGCTCGCCGGCCATCCGGCCCAGCTCGGCCGCCTCGCCGCCGATCACCGCCCCGCGGCGCTGCACCATCGCCAGCACCTGGAGCACGCTGTCGTGGATGTCCCGGGCTAGACGCTCCCGCTCCCGTGTGGCGGCCTCGATCTCCAGGGCGCGGGCGAGGGTGCGCTCGGAGGCGCGGGCGACCTCGACGACGTAGCCGATGGCGATGGAGGCGATGCAGACCAGGATGACGTTGTGGACGGTGTCGCGGGCCGGGCTGCCGCGTTCGACCAGGTTGGCGACGGCCACCAGGCCGGAGGCGAGGGCCGCCCAGCGCCAGCCGCCCTTGATGGCGAAGGCGAGGACGGCGCCGGCGGTCCATATCGACGGCAGCGTCGGGCCGCCCGCCTGGATCCGCTCGTGGGCGTCGGCGACTGGCGTGAGCAGGATGCCGGTGACGGCGACGGTGAGGTCGGCGGCGAGGAACCGCTTGGTGCAGCGGGCGGCGTTCGCGACCCGGGGCAGCGTGGCCAGGGTCCACCCGCCGAGCACGACGTAGTAGGCGACGGCGACCCAGGGCCGGGTGAACTCGGCATAGGCGGTGGCGAACAGGCCGACCGCGTACAGCATCGTGAGCACCCGGTACGCGCTGAGCGCACGCCACAGCGGCTGCTCGACCGACATCCTCATGACACGCTCGCGCCTGGCCATCTTTCCCACCCCCGGATCGAGCCCCCCTGAATCCAGCACCCCTGGATCCGGCACCCCTGGATCGAGCCCCGGCTAGGGGGCTTCTGTCCGCGGCTCCGCCTGCTGTTCCTTCTCGGCTTCGGCCTGTTCCTTCTCGGCCTGTTCCTTCTCGGCCTGTTCCTTTTCCGCCTGTTCCTTTTCCGCCCGTGCGAGCGCGGCCTTCGCCGCCTTGCCGGCTTCCTTCTCCGCCTTCGCCACTTCGGCGAGCTGCCGCTTCATGGCCGTCGCGTACATGTCGACGTACTCCTGGCCGGAGAGCTTCATGATCTCGTACATGACCTCGTCGGTCACCGCGCGCAGGACGAAGCGGTCGTGCTCCATGCCCTGGTAGCGGCTGAAGTCCAGGGGCTTGCCGATCCGGATGCCGGGCCGCATCAGCTTCGGCATGACCTTGCCGGGCGGCTGGATCTTCTCCGTGTCGATCATGGCGACGGGGATGACGGGCGCACCGGTCGCGAGCGCGACGCGCGCGAGGCCGCCCGGCTTGCCCCGGTAGAGCCGGCCGTCGGGCGAGCGCGTCCCCTCCGGGTAGATCCCGAACAGTTCGCCGCGCTGAAGCACCTCGATGCCGCTCTTGATGGCGGCCTCACCCGCGCCGCGCGCGCCGGAGCGGTCCACGGGCAGCTGGCCGACCCCCTTGAAGAAGGCGGCCGTCAGCCGGCCCTTCACCCCGGGCGTGGTGAAGTACTCGGCCTTCGCGATGAACGTGACCTTGCGGTCCAGGACCGCGGGCAGGAAGAACGAGTCCGAGAAGGACAAGTGGTTGCTCGCCAGGATCGCGGGGCCCTCGGCGGGAACGTTCTCCAGTCCTTCCAGCCAGGGCCTGAAGGCGACCTTCAGCGGTCCCCCGACAGCGACCTTCATAGCGCCGTACAACAACCCAGTGCCTCCTGTATGTGTCGATCAGACCTTAACCCGGAGCACTGTCAAAGGCGCCGACGGCCCTGGCCGGTGTCAGTACGGTCGCGTACGGTGAAGGTCCCGCGAACGATGTGCGACCCCTTCCATGACGTTCCATGACGTTCCCTGACGTTCCGTAACATTTCGTGATCGTGTCAGTCCGTCCTCATCCGTTCTCAGCCGTTCTCATCCCTGCTCATCCCTTCTCACGACCAGGAGGCCGAAGGTGCCGGTCCTTGCCGGAGCCGAGCCGTTCCACCACGAGGGCGGGGAGGTCGCCGTCCTCCTCTGCCACGGCTTCACCGGTTCACCGCAGTCGCTGCGCCCCTGGGCGGAGCACCTCGCCGAGCACGGCCTGACCGTCTCCCTGCCGCTGCTGCCCGGGCACGGCACGCGCTGGGAGGACCTGCGCATCACCGGCTGGCACGACTGGTACGCGGAGGTGGACCGTGCGCTGCGCCTGCTGTGCGAGCGCCGCGAGAAGGTCTTCGTGGCCGGCCTGTCCATGGGCGGCGCCCTGGCTCTGCGGCTGGCCGCGAAACACGGTGACGCGATCAGCGGCGTGATGGTCGTCAACCCGGCGAACAAGGTGCACGGCCTGGCCGCGCACGCCCTGCCGGTGGTCCGCCACCTCGTCCCCGCGACGAAGGGCATCGCCAGCGACATCGCCAAGCCGGACAGCAGGGAGCTGGGCTACGACCGGGTGCCGCTGCACGCGGCGCACTCCCTGCGGCAGTTCTTCCGGGTCGTCGACGGCGAGCTGCCGCAGGTCACCCAGCCGGTGCTGCTGCTGCACAGCCCGCAGGACCATGTGGTGCCGCCCGCCGACTCGGCCCGTATCCTCAGCCGCATCTCGTCGACGGACGTGAAAGAGGTCCTGCTGGAACAGAGCTACCACGTCGCCACGTTGGACCATGACGCGGACCGGATCCACGAGGAGAGCCTCGCGTTCATCGGCCGGCTCGCGTCCGGCCTCGTACAGGAGCCCGGTCTCGGCAAGGAAGGGACGACCGCAGGTGGCTGAGCACGACTCCGACCGCGAAGGCCGGGAGCCGGACGAGAAGGGTGTCCCCCTCGACGAGGAGGCCGCCTGGGCGGCGATCGTCGCCGGGTACGGCGACGAGCCGCCGGACCCGCCGGGCGCGAAGCCGTTCAAGTCGGTCGAGGACCTGGCGCTGTTGGAGGCCGGGACCAACGACGACCGGGGGGAGGACAACCGTGTGGAGACGGCCGGGTCGGCCGGGGAGGCCGTGAAGCCCGCGGAGCCGGAGGAGGCCGAGGGGCCCGGTGAGAAGCCCGTCAAGCCGCTGGGCGGCTCCGTCTCCTTCGCGCCCGGGGTAGGCCCGCGTGACTACTCCGCGCCCGAGCCCGCCGAGGAGGACTTCGACGAGGACGACGAGGGCCACTTCGTGCCGCCGGAGCCGCCCCCGCTGCCGACCGCCGACCCCACCGCGAAGTTCGCCTGGCTCGGCGTGCTGGGCGGGCCGGTGCTGCTCCTGCTCGCGGTGCTGCTCGGCTGGGAGATGACCTGGTGGCTGGCCACGCTGGCGATCGGCGGGTTCGTCGGCGGGTTCGCGACGCTGGTGATGCGGATGCGTACGGACGACGAGGAGGACGACGACCCCGGGCGGGGCGCGGTCGTCTAGGAGGGCGGACGGCCCCGGGCGGGAGCTCGGGCACCCAAGGGGCCGACGCCCCCAGGCGGAATCCCGGCCGCCCAAAAGGCCGACGCCCCCAGGCAGGGATGCCGTCGGCTAAGAGGCCGGAATTCTGAGGGCAGCCAGGACCGGCAGGTGGTCCGTGGCCGCCCTCAGGTCCGCGTCGGTCACCCCCGGCTGCCCGGACGGCACGCCGCAGCCCAGCACCTCGACGCCCTGGGTCGCGAAGATCGCGTCGATGCGCTGGTAGGGGTCGCTGGGGGTCCAGGTGTGCTCGCCGCCCCAGGGGGCCGCGGCCCGGCAGTCGGTCAGGCCGTCGGCGAGCCGGCGGAAGGCCGGGCCGTCGGGGCGTTCGTTGAGGTCACCGCCCGCGACCGCGTGCTCAACGCCCAGGGCGGCGAGCCGGTCCAGGAGCATGCCGGCCTGATCGTGGCGCTCGTCCTTCTGGAGCGACAGGTGACAGCTGAGGACTCCGAGGCGGACGCCGGCGAAGCGGACGACCGCGGTGGCGAAGCCGCGGCGGTGCAGGCCGGGAGTGAGGGGCAGGAGAACGTCCTCGGTGCGTTCGGCACTCGCCCGGAGCGAGCAGAGGATCGCCGGTCCGGCGGCCGTGGCCCCGCCCGTGAGGATCGTCAGGCCGGATGCGTGGGCCAGGCGGGCGAGTTTCTTGCGCCAGCGGAAGAAGCGGGGGGCCTCCTGGACGAGGACCAGGTCGGGGGCGCAGGCGCGGATGACACGGGCCAGGGCGTCGGTGTCGTCGCGCATCGAGCGGATGTTGTAGCTCAGGACCCTGATGACCGCGGAACCGTCAGGTTCGCTACGCGAGTTGGGGAGCAGCGACATGTGATCAATTTACGCCCGATGGCTCGGGACGCGGGGATGTGCGCGAGCGCCAGTCGTTCGCGGCTGGTTCGCACACATCCCCGCGCCCCCGGAAGAGACAGGGCGTCACATGATCGGGTCGGGTTCCCTCACCAGGTCCGCCGCGCCCACCAGACCTGCTTTGTTGCCCAGTTCCGCCGCTCGGACCTCCGCCACCGGACGCCAGTTGCCGCCCACCAGCCAGCGCTTGTAGGACTTGCGGATCGGGCCCAGGACCAGTTCGCCCTCGTCGGAGAGGCCGCCGCCGACGATGAACGCGGAGGGGTCGAAGAGGGACGCGAGGTCGGCGAGGCCCGCGCCGACCCAGCGGGCCAGTTCGCGGTAGGAGTCGACGGCCACCCGGTCGCCCTGGCGGGCGGCCATGGAGATGTGCTTGCCCTCGATGCCGTCGGGCGTGCCGTCGCCGAGGCCGAGGAGGATCTCGGCGTTCTCGGGGGTGGCGTTGGCACGCTGCATGGCGTAGCGGACGAGCGCGCGGCCGGAGGCGTACTGCTCCCAGCAGCCCTGGGATCCGCAGCCGCACAGCAGGCCGTCCGGCACCATGCGGATGTGGCCGAACTCGGCTGCCACGCCGAAGTGCCCGCGGCGCAGCTTGTTGCCGATGATGATGCCGCCGCCGAGGCCGGTGCCCAGCGTGATGCAGATGACGTTGCGGTGGCCCTTGCCCGCGCCGAACTTGTACTCGCCCCACGCTGCGGCGTTCGCGTCGTTCTCGACGACCACCGGGAGACCCACACGGGCCTCGACCTTGTCCTTGAGCGGCTCGTTGCGCCAGTGGATGTTGGGCGCGAAGTAGACCTCGGAGCGCTGCCGGTTGACGTAGCCGGCGGCGCCGATGCCCACGCCGACGATGTCGTGTCCGACGCGTGCGCCTTCCACGGCCGAGGCGATGGCGTCCACGATGCCCTCGGGCGTGCCCGGGGTCGGCACCTTGTGGGTCGAGAGGATGTTGCCTTCCTCATCGACCACGCCGGCCGCGATCTTCGTGCCGCCGATGTCGACGCCGATGGTGAGTCCCATGAATCCCTCAGTTTCGGTCGAGCCCCGCTACGGCCCACGGTACCCGAGGCCCTGCCGTCGGGTTCGCCGTCGTCCGTACGCTGGGCAGGACCGGCGGCGGCACGCCGGGGGCCGCTCGTCCCGGGCCGGGGGCTCAGTCCAGGTCGATGCGCTCGCCGGGGCCGTCGTCGTCGCCGCGGTCCCGGCGTTCGTCCTGGTCACGGGGGTCGCCGTCGGTGCCGCGACTGGTCCAGCGCTGCTCCTGTGCCTGGACGGCGGAGCGGTAGGCGGCGAGCAGTTCGTTCCCGGCCGCGGCCAGGTGGTCGAAGACGTCCGGGTTGCGTTCGATGACGGGTTCCACGGCGGCCTTGGCCTGCTGGACGGCCTGCTGGACGGCCTGCTGCGCGGCGGGGCCCGCGACCGCGCCGAACAGTGGGGACTGCATGCCGGACAGCTTGTCCGCGACCGCGTCGACGAGCTTCTTCAGTTCCTCGGCCGCGGAGGCCGGGGGCGGGCCGTACCGGTCGCGGTGGCGGGCCTTCTCCGCCTCGAGGTCCTCGGCACACGCGGTCGACCAGGCGTCGGCGTCGGCCGCCCGCGCCTCGTCCACGGCCTCTTCGCGGGCGGCGTCGAACGGCGGGGGCTCTTCGCTCATGACGGGCTCCTGACTACGGTTCGTCCCTACGACGTTACCCGAACGGCCCCGGAGGGTTCACGGGCCCGCGCGGCCCATGTTCCGCCGCGCTGCCTCACCGGGCCTGCGGCCAGAGCTTCGGGTCGGGCACGAAGCGGATGCGCAGCTCGCCCTCGCGCAGGGCGGCCCCGTCGACGGTGCAGCGGCGCAGGACGGAGGGCAGCGGGACGATCCGGCGCAACCCTCCCGCCGTGACGGCGAGTTCGTCGCCGCGCCGGACCAGGTCCAGCTCCTCGCGTATCGCTCCGGGCAGGGGGATGTGCCAGACGAGCACCCCGTCCTCGCCGAGCCCGTCGGTCACGGGCCACTCGACCGGGGCGGCCGGGATATCCGGGATGTCCGGGCCGGCGCCGGGCACGGCGAGGGCGGTGAGATCGTCGGTGCCGCGCGGGTCGCGGCCGAGGTGGGCGACCGTGCGGACGTCGTACGACTCCCGCCACTCCTCCAGTGTCTTGCGCTGCTGGGCGACCGGGCCGGCCAGCCAGGTGTCCGCTGAGGCCTCGGGCAGGACGCGGTTGGCGACCACGACATCGGTGCGCAGGCCGCGCAGGGCGAGTCCGAGGCGCGCGTGGCGCAGGGCGTCGGCGCCGGCCGGACCGGGCTCGGCGACCAGGCGTACGACGGTGTCGCGGTCGGCGACGACGGCCTCGACGGCGGCCAGGTCCACGTCCCGGCGGGCCGCCGTCTCGTACAGCCACTCGGCGGGCATGGGGACTCCGGCGAGCCGGCCCAGGACGGGGCGCAGGGCGCGGGCGGCCTGCCGCTCGGGCGGGAGCAGGCGGCGCAGGTAGCGGCGGAGTTCCCCGGGCAGGGCGAGGAGGGTGAGGGCCTGCGGGGCCGGGGGCAGGTCGACGACGAGGAGGTCGTACTCCTCCGACAGCGCGGCGTCCCGCAGGGCGCGCAGCAGGGCGAGTTCCGCCGCCCCGGGGAGGGGAGTGAGTTCCTCGGGGTCGAGGCGGGAGGCGCCGAGGAGGTCCAGGGCGGAGGCGGCGCGGTCCTGGAGGGTGGTGAGGTCCTCGCGGAAATCCTGGTCCGGGTCGGGGCGCCAGGCGGTGAGGCACGGGGCGGCCTCGCCCGGGACCGGGCCGGTCGGGACGCCGAGGGCGGCACCGAGGGTGTCCGTACGGTCGGTGCCGAGGACGAGGGTGCGGGTGCCCTCGGCCGCCGCGGCCAGGGCGGTCGCGGCCGCGAGGGTGGTACGACCGCTGCCGCCGGGGCCGGTGATCAGGATGGTGCGCATGGGGATGAACGGTAACCGAGCCGCCCTCGGGGGCGCGGGGCTGTGCGTACCCGCGGCCGGGCACGACGCCCCGCACCGGGGCCGCCGCGCGAACCCCCGGCCGGTCAGGCCGACTCGACCCTCTTCTTCAGGCCCGCCAGCGCCCGGTCGATGATGACCTTCTCGGCCTTCCGCTTGATCATCCCCAGCATCGGGATCTTGACGTCGACGGTCAGCACGTACGTCACCTCCGTGCCGCCGGCGCCGGACGGCTTGAGGAGGTAGGAGCCGTCCAGGGAACGGAGCATCTGGGACTTCACCAGCGTCCAGGACACCTCCTGTTCGCCGGTCCAGGTGTATGCGAGCACCTGGTCGTCCTTGATCGCGCCCGCGTCCATGACGAGGCGGACCTGCTCGGCGCGGCCCCGCTCGTCGGTCTTGAGGACTTCCGCCTCCTTCACCTCACCCGTCCAGTCCGGGTAGCGGGCGAAGTCGGAGATGACCGCCATGACATCGGCCGGGGCCGCCTCGATGGTGATGCTCGAGCTGGTGTGTTCCGCCATCGCCGTGGCTCCTCCAGATGCGGGCCGGTAAGACGTCGTCGTGCGCACGTGCGTGCAGCGTGAAGGCTACCGCGCACGGGACCGGGCGATCTCACCCGACCTGGGACCTCACCATTCCAGCACCCACGGCGTGCCGGTCCCCGCGAAGTGCCCCACGTTCACACACTCGGTCGCCCCGATCCGCATCCGCCGCACCAGCGGCTGGTGCACGTGTCCGAAGAGGGAGTAGCGGGGGCGCGTGCGACGGATGGCCTCCAGCAGGGCCCGGCTGCCGCGCTCGAAGCGGCGCGCGACGGTGTCGTAGACCAGCTCGGGAACCTCCGGCGGGATGTGTGTGCACAGCACGTCGACCTCGCCCACGGCCTCGATCTTTGCCGCGTACTCCTCGTCGCTGACCTCGTACGGCGTCCGCATCGGCGTGCGCAGACCACCGCCGACGAAGCCGAAGACCCGGCCGGCTATCTCCACGCGCTGGCCGTCGAGGACGGTCGTGCCGGGGGTGGCGTACTCCCGCCACAGAGGCGGCATGTCGACGTTTCCGTAGGTCGCGTACGTAGGTGTGGGGAACGCGGCGAACAACTCGGCGTACTGCTTGCGCACCGCCTTCTCGATCACCGCGGCGCGGTCCTCGCCCACCCCGGCCCACAGCCGCGCGCCGAACTCCCGGGCCTCCTCGAAGCGCCGTGCGGTGCGCAGCGCGACGATCCGGTCGGCGTTCTCGACACCGAACAGGTCGGGGAAGATGCCGCGTGAGTGGTCGGCGTAGTCGAGGAAGAGGACGAGGTCGCCCAGGCAGATCAGGGCGTCGGCGCCCTCGCCGGCCCTGGCCAGGTCACGGGCGTTGCCGTGCACGTCGCTGATCACGTGTACGCGCGTCCTGCGGGTTCCGGCTGGTGTGGGTGCCATGACGATCAAGGGTAGGTCGAGCGCCGCAGTTGTGAACAGTGGCGGCCCTACCTGCGGTTACTGGCCAGTGATTTAGTGGTTGGACTACTGTGCGCGAAGGAATACCCCACTGTGTGACGCAGCGAACATCTCGACGGGACCCCCTGTCGTAGAAGCCATACCGGCGGGTAACGTCCGGGCAGTCCAGTCGTGCTCTGCATTTCAACAAGCGAATGCCTGAGTACCCGCCCGAGCCTTGGACCGCACCGTCGCAGCACACACCGTCGTGGCGCCGGCGCCCTATGAGGAGCAGCAGTTTTGCGCGAGTTCAGCCTTCCGGCCTTGTACGAGGTCCCGTCGGACGGAAATCTGACCGACATCGTCCGCAGAAACGCCGCGCAGCACCCGGACGTCGCCGTCATCGCCCGCAAGATCGGCGGCAGCTGGCAGGACGTCACGGCCACCACCTTCCTCGCCGAGGTGCGCACGGCGGCGAAGGGGCTGATCGCCGCCGGGGTCCAGCCGGGCGACCGGGTGGGCCTGATGTCCCGCACCCGCTACGAGTGGACGCTGCTGGACTTCGCGATCTGGAGCGCGGGCGCGGTGACCGTGCCGGTGTACGAGACGAGCTCGCCCGAGCAGGTGCAGTGGATCCTCGGTGACTCGGGCGCGACCGCCTGCATCGTGGAGTCGGACGCCCACACGGCCGCCGTCGAGTCGGTGCGCGACCGGCTGCCGGAGCTGAAACACGTGTGGCAGATCGAGGGCGGCGGCCTCGACGAGCTGGGCCGGCTCGGCCAGGACGTCACGGACGAGACGGTCGAGGCGCGCAGCTCGATCGCCCGGGCCGACGACCCGGCGACCATCGTCTACACCTCCGGCACCACGGGCCGCCCCAAGGGCTGTGTCCTCACCCACCGCAACTTCTTCGCGGACTGCGGGAACGTCGTGGAGCGCCTGCGCCCCCTGTTCCGCACCGGCGAGTGCTCGGTCCTGCTCTTCCTGCCGCTGGCGCACGTCTTCGGCCGGCTGGTGCAGATCGCCCCGATGATGGCGCCGATCAAGCTGGGCTGTGTCCCGGACATCAAGAACCTCACCGACGAGCTGGCCGCGTTCCGCCCGACGCTGATCCTCGGTGTGCCGCGGGTCTTCGAGAAGGTCTACAACTCGGCGCGCGCCAAGGCCCAGGCCGACGGCAAGGGCAAGATCTTCGACAAGGCCGCCGACACGGCGATCGCGTACAGCGAGGCCCTGGACACCCCCTCGGGCCCGTCGCTCGGCCTGAGGATCAAGCACAAGACCTTCGACAAGCTCGTCTACAGCAAGCTGCGCGCGGTCCTCGGCGGTCGCGGCGAGTACGCGATCTCCGGGGGCGCCCCGCTGGGCGAGCGGCTGGGTCACTTCTTCCGCGGCATCGGCTTCACCGTCCTGGAGGGCTACGGCCTGACCGAGTCCTGCGCTCCCACCGCCTTCAACCCCTGGGACCGCCAGAAGATCGGCACGGTCGGCCAGCCGCTGCCCGGTTCGGTGATCCGGATCGCCGACGACGGCGAGGTGCTGCTGCACGGAGAGCACATCTTCAAGGAGTACTGGAACAACCCCGGCGCGACCGCGGAGGCGCTGGCCGACGGCTGGTTCCACACGGGTGACATCGGCACCCTCGACGAGGACGGCTACCTCAGTATCACCGGCCGCAAGAAGGAGATCATCGTCACCGCGGGCGGCAAGAACGTCGCCCCGGCCGTGATCGAGGACCGCATCCGGGCGCACGCGCTGGTCGCGGAGTGCATGGTGGTGGGCGACGGACGGCCGTTCGTGGGCGCGTTGGTCACCATCGACGAGGAGTTCCTGGGCCGTTGGTGCTCCGACCACGGCAAGCCGGCGGGTTCCACCGCGGCGTCGCTGTGCGAGGACCCGGACCTGCTGGCCGCGATCCAGGCGGCGATCGACGACGGCAACGCCGCGGTGTCGAAGGCGGAATCGGTACGGAAGTTCCGCATCCTGTCCTCCCAGTTCACGGAGGAGTCGGGCCACCTGACCCCCTCGCTGAAGCTGAAGCGGAACGTGGTGGCGAAGGACTACGCGCACGAGATCGAGTCGATCTACGCGAAGTAGTACAGCCTCTGCGCAAGGGTCATGGCGCGGTGTCCTCGGCGAGGACCCGCGCCATCGTGCGTTCGGCGAGCGCGGTGATGGTGACGAAGGGGTTCACCCCGAGCGACCCGGGCACCAGCGAACCGTCGGTGACGTACAGCCTGGGGTAGCCCTTCACCCGCCCGTAGTCGTCCGTGGCCCGGCCCAGCACGCAGCCGCCCAGCGGGTGGTAGGTGAAGTCGTCGGCGAAGACCTTGCTCCTCGCCCCGAACAGGTCGTACCGGTAGATCGTCGCGTTGGCCGCGTTGATCCGGTCGAACAGCTTCTTGGCCATGGCGACGGAGACCGCGCTGTGGGCGGCCGTCCAGCCGAGCCGCAGCGCCCCCGAGCCGGTGTCGTAGGAGAACGACGCCCGCTCCGGGTTGCGGGTGATCGCCAGGTAGAGGCTCACCCAGTGCTCCAGGCCCGTCGGCAGCGGGGCGATCTCCGCGAACACCGGGTTGGAGGCGTTGGCCCAGTCGTCGATGCCCATGACCGGCATGGTCGACTGGTGGGCGCCGACCGTGTCCCAGAGGTGGTTGGCCCGGCCGAGCATCACGTTGCCGTTGGTGCCCCAGCCGGCGCCGACGCTCGCGTCGAGGTCGGGCAGGGTGCCCGTCTCCCGTGCGCGCAGCAGCAGTTCGGTGGTGCCGAGGCTGCCGCCGCCGAGGAAGAGGTACGTGCAGCCGTACTCCTTGGTCGCGACGACCCGGCCGGTCTCGTCGATGCGGTCGGCGGTCAGGACGTAGCCGCCGTCCGGCGCTCTGCCGATCGCGCGCACCTTCTCCAGGGTGTGGAGGGTGACGTTGCCGGTGCCGAGGGCGGCGGCGAGGTAGGTCTTGTCGAGGCTGCGCTTGCCGTGGTTGTTGCCGTAGATGACCTCGCCCGCGAGCGCCGACTTCGGGGCGGTGCCGGCCGCCTCGCGCCGCATGTGGCCGAAGTCGTAGACGCTCGGCACGAAGGTGGTCCGCAGGCCGGCCTTCTCGGCGTGGCTGCGGGAGACGCGGGTGAAGCGGTACCAGTCCGTCGACTCGAACCAGGCGGGGTCGACGGTGTTGACGCCGAGGGCGGCACGGGCGCGCGGGAAGTACGTGCCGTACATCTCGTCGGCGTCGACGGTGGGGAACTGCTCGGCGAAGTACGCCCGGGGCGGGGTGACCGCCATGCTCCCGTTGACCAGGGAGCCGCCGCCGACGCCGCGGCCGACGTAGACGGACATGTGGTCGAAGTGGACGCGGTCCAGGACGCCCGGGTGGCGGCCGATGTCCCGGTTGACGACGTCCAGCCAGAGGAAGGAGCCGAGGGGGGCCTCGGTGCGGGTGCGGAACCACATGGAGCGGTGGTCGGGGGCGCTGGTGGTGCAGAAGACCTTGCCGTCGGGGCCGGGGGTGTTCCAGAGGCGGCCCATCTCGATGACGACCGTGCGGATACCGGCCCGGCCGAGGCGGAGGGCGGCGACCGCGCCGCCGTAGCCGGAGCCGATGACGACGGCGGGGGCGGTGTCGACTGCGTCGGGCTGGGCGGCTCGGGCGCTTTCGAGGCCGATACGGGTGAAGCCGAGGGTGGCCGCTGTTTGCAGGGCCGCCATGCCCAGAATTCGACGTCTTGTCAGGTGACGATGTGTCAGGTTTGCTGTCATGGGCGCAGCATCGGCGGTATTCGGGGTTCCGCCTAGTGGGATGCCGCTTGATCGTTGGGGGCGGGTGCGGGTCGTCCGTGGCCTGCCGCGCGGTTCCCCGCGCCCCCGGCTGCCCTACAGCAAGCTCTTGAGGTGCTCAGCGAGCAGGTCCCAGCGCCACTTCTCCTCGACCCATGCGCGGCCCCGCTCCCCCATCCGGCGACGCAGCTCGGCGTCTTTGAGGAGCGTGGTGATCCGGTCGGCGGCGTCCTTGGGGGAGCCGCCGCGCACCACCCAGCCGGTCTCCCCGTCCAGGACCGCGTCCGGCGCACCCCCCGAGTCGCCCGCGACGACCGGCAGGCCCGTCGCGGAGGCCTCCAGGTAGACGATGCCGAGGCCCTCGACGTCCAGGCCGCCGCGCCGGGTCCGGCAGGGCATGGCGAAGACGTCACCGGCGCCGTAGTGGGCGGGCAGTTCGGACCAGGGGACGGGGCCGGTGAAGCGTACGGCGGGGGCGACGCCGGTCTCCCGGGCGAGCCGCCGCAGGTCCTTCTCGTACGGGCCGCCCCCGACGATCAGCAGCACGGTGTCCGGCTCGGCGGCCAGGATGCGGGGCATGGCCCGGATCAGGGTGTCCTGTCCCTTGCGCCGGACGAGCCGGGAGACGCAGACCACCACCGGCCGGTCCGTCAGGCCGAGGCGGGCCCGCACCTCGTCGCCGCCCGATCCGGGGTGGAACGTCTTCTCGTCCACCCCGGGCGGCAGCTGCGCCATGCGGGCGGCCGCCGCGGGCGTCAGTGCGGAGGCGATCCGCGAGCGCGTGTACTCGCCGAGGTAGGTGATCGTGTCCGTGGAGTCCCCGATCCGGCGCAGCAGCTGCCGCGCGGCGGGCAGCTGGGCCCAGCCGGCCTCGTGTCCGTGCGTGGTGGCCACCAGCCGCTCGGCGCCCGCGCCGCGCAGCGCCGGGGCCATCAGGCCGAGCGGGGCCGCGGCCCCGAACCACACCGAGGTGCACCCGTGCTCCCGCAGCAGCCCGACGGCCCGCCGGGTGGCGCCCGGCGTCGGCAGCAGCATGGTCGTAGGGTCGCGTACGACGGTGAAGGGCTGCTCGGCGTCGAAGGAGCGGGTCGCCTCGACACCCTCCCGGCTCCGCTTCCAGGTCGACGCGTAGACGACCAGCCGCTGCGGGTCCAGCCGGAGCGCCATGTTGTGCAGGAACGCCTGGATGCCACCGGGCCGGGGCGGGAAGTCGTTGGTCACGATCAGGGTCTTGCGCACGCCGCCGACCCTATCGAACCGCACCTCACAGCCCCGCGCGGCAGCACGTATGGCACCCTCACAGGCGGCGGGCCCATCATGGCCCCATCATCACGGCACGCGAACGGGCAGGGATCACGTGAAGACGACGGACTCGAGGTGGTCCCTGGCATGGCTGCCGGTGGTCTGGTGTCTCACGAGGCTGGTGCTGCTGCTGTTCGTGCTGAAGGTGTACGTCTTCCCGGGCCCGGACGTCACAAGCGACGTGCACGTGATCTACCAGGGCTGGTACGACGTCCTGCGCACCGGGTCGTTCCCGCTCGGCGATGTCACCTGGCAGTACCCGCCCGCCGCCGCCCTGGCGATCCTCTCCCCCGGCCTGCTGCCGTTCCTGGACTACGCCACCGCCTTCTTCGTCCTGGTCTGCGTCACCGACCTGGCGGTGCTGGCCCTCATGGCGTACGCGGGGCGCCGCCCGGGCCGGTCACCGCGCGGCGCCTGGGTGTGGGTGATCGGCGTACCGCTGCTCGGGCCGACGGTGTACGCCCGCTACGACGTGATGGTCACGGCGGTGGCGATGGCCGCGCTGCTCGCGGGCGCCCGGCACCCGAGGACCATGGGGGCCCTGGCGGCCTTCGGCGCACTGCTGAAGGTCTGGCCGGCCATGCTGCTGCTGGCCGCCCGCCGCCGCAGCGCCTGGGTGTCGGCCCTGGTGACCGGCATCGCGGTGACGGGCCTGTTCGCCCTGGCCGTGCCGGGGGCGTTCGCGTTCCTGACGTTCCAGCGGGACCGGGGCACCGAGGTGGAGTCGCTGGGCGCGCTGGTCTTCCATGTCGCCCGGCACTTCGGCTGGCAGGGCGAGGTGAAGCTGAACTACGGCTCGATCGAGTTCCTCGGGCCGTACGTGAGCGAGGTGAGCACGGGTGCGCTGTTCCTCACGGGGGCGGCCTTCGGCTGGCTGGTGCTGTGGCGGCTGCTGGCCCGGCGCTTCGAGGAGCACACGCTCGCCGACGCGGCCTTCGTGGCGGTGCTGATGTTCACCACCACCAGCCGTGTGATCAGCCCGCAGTACATGGTGTGGCTGGTCGGGCTGGCGGCGGTGTGCCTGTACTTCCCGGGGAGCCGGATGCGGCTGCCGGTCGTGCTGGTGCTGGTGGCGTGCTTCGTGACGGTGCTGGAGTTCCCGCTCTACTTCGGCAACGTGGTGGCCAGCGACGGTCTCGGTATCACCCTGCTGTTCCTGCGCAACGGCCTGCTGGTGGCGGCCGCCCTCATCGCGGCCCGTGCCCTGTGGCGCGCGACGGTCCCGCGCACGCTGCCCGCTCCCGTGCCCCCTCAGCCCGCCCGCGCCGACGAGACCCGCGTCTCCTCCTGAGCCGGAGCCCGCCGGAACACCACCCCCACCGGCACGCACTGCACCACCGTGGCCGGCGCCGGCGCGAGGCACACCCCGGGCAGCCCCGGCTCCGTCGGTTCCGCCAGGGCATGCTCCGGGTCGCCCGGGCGACGGGCGAGGCGGAACGGGCCTGGCTGCGGGAGGCCATCGAGCGGCGGGACCGGGCGGGGTGGGGCTGCCCGGTCAGCCCAGCTGGGCCCGCAGGGAGTCCCGCCACTCCCGGGTGAACGCCTCCGGCGTCGTCCCCAGGACCTCTCGCATCGCGTCCTGCACCGCCCCGGCCCGCTTCTCGTGCTCCCCGACGGCCCGGTAGAACTCGCCCAGCCGGTCCTCGCCCCAGCGGTCGGCGATCAGCCGGCACGCCGTCCAGCCGCTCTCGTAGGCCCGGGCCAGGCGGCTCGCGTCGCCGGTGAAGCCGAAGTCCTTGTCGTCCGGGAGGGCGGCCGGGACCTGGCCCCGGCTCACCGCGCGGGACAGCTCCGGTGCCGCCTCGGAGGGCGGGCGGTCGGCGGCGCGGTAGCCGACCCAGTCGGCGTACCCCTCGGACAGCCACAGGGGCGTGGCGGCGCCGGTGTGGGCGCGGGTGGCGACATGGGTGGCCTCGTGGGTGACGACGACCTGCTCGCCGAGGCTGCCGAGGAGGGCGAACGCGTCCGGGTTGACGATGATCCGGTCGGCCGGCGCCCGGGCCGGTGCGCCCGTCTCGCCGGTGGTGACGGCCGCGATGCCCCGGTAGGAGGAGGCGGGCGAGCCAAGGAGCCCGGCCATCCCCTCCAGCGACTTCGGTACGACCAGGACGACCCGCCGGCTCCAGTCGGTGCCCCACGCGTCCGACACGGCGGGCACCGCACGGTCGGCCAGGGCGGCGAAGTCGCGCAGTGACCGCCCGGACCGGCCGACGCCGAGGACGAGGCTGCGCTGCCCGCGGACGAGGTGCACGGTCCCCTGGTCCCACAGCTGCTGCGCGGCCTTCCTGGCGGGCCGCTCGGTGTCGACGGTCCACCGCCCGTCCGCGTCCCGGCTCAGCCGCAGGGTACGCGGGGCGGTCACCGGTCCCCGGTCGTACCCGGCGACGCGGTAGCGCAACTCGGCGTCGGCGGTGGCCGTGTCGCCGGCGCGGCGCAGGCCGGTCACGCGGTACGACCAGGCGGCCAGGGGCACCGCGCGCAGATCGGCGAAATCCACCCCGGCGCCGGTGCGTTCGTAGGCCCGCTCGTCACGGTCGAGGACCGCGGCGGCCCGCCGGTCCAGAAGCCGCTGGACGTCGGCCGCGGCACGGTCGGTCGCGGACGGCCCGCCGCACCCGACCAGGCCGGCGAGCAGCACGACGAGCGCCACCAGCGCGGACCCCGACCTTCGACCAGCCACGTTCCCGATCGTACGGGCGCCGGGCCGCCCTGGTCAGACCCTGGTGACCGACGAGACGGGCATCATCCCGACCGGGTCGTAGCGCACGGGGGCGCCGGGGTAGGGCGCGTGGATGACCTGGCCGTTGCCCATGTACATCCCGACATGGCTGGCGTCGGACCGGTAGACCACCAGGTCACCGGGGCGGGCCTCGGACAGCGGCACCTGCCGGCCGGCGTGCCGCTGCGCCTGCGAGGTGCGTGGCAGGGAAACCCCGGCCTGCGCGTACGACCACTGCATCAGGCCCGAACAGTCGAAGCCGGTGGGCCCGTTGGCGCCCCAGACGTAGGGCTTGCCGAGGGCGCTGCGGGCGGCGGCGACGGCAGCGGCCCCGCGTCCCGAGGCCGCGGTGGCGCCGCCGAGGTCGGGCGCGCCGGCGCGGCCGGAGCGGGAGGCCCGGCCGTAGGCGTCACGTTCGGCGTCCGGCAGGGAGTCGAGCAGCCGCTTGGCCATGGCGAGCTTCCGCTCGACGGTCCTCTTGTGGGCGGCGACGGCCTTGCGGCTCTTCTCCAGCTCGCGGAGCTTGTCCGCGGCCTCCTCGCGGTCCTGGGCGAGTTCGCGCATGGCGTCCTGGAGCTCCTTCAGTTCACCGGCCTGGTGGGCGGTGAGGCGGTCGAGCCGGGAGGCCTGGTCGAGGTAGTCGTCCGGGTCGTCGGAGAACAGCAGGGCAAGGGACGGATCGATGCCGCCCGAGCGGTACTGGGCACCGGCGAGCGAACCGAGCGACTCCCGCACGGAGTTGACGCGCTGCTGCTGCCGGGCGATCCGGTCCCGGGCGGTGCCGGCCTCCCGGCGCAGGTGGCCGGCGCGCTCGTCGGCCTCGTTGTAGGCCTCGGTCGCCTTCTCGGCCTGCTCGTAGAGGCGGTCCACCGTGGCCCGGGTGTCGTCGTACGGTGCGGCCACGGCGGGTACCGCGCCCAGGGCGGCGGCCGCGGCGGACAGGAAGCCGACCGCGGCACTGGTGCCCCGGTCGAACCCGGACGGTGCAAAGCGGCGATGGGACCCCACAGGAAGCCGCTCTCCTCTCCACTGGAGACCACTGACGGATGTGGAAACGCGGCAGACAGTAGCCCCGCGGGAGGGGGCCGCCAACGACCATCCGTGGGTATGCGGCACGACGCCCCGCCGCTGACGCAGGTCACCGGCGGGGCGTGGGCTCATTCAGGACTGGCGCGATTCGCCCGAACGGCGGACACGGTGTCCTGGTCTTGAGGACGTCGAGGGGGTTTCCGGGGGTTACCCCAGGGGCTGGGGTCAGACCCGGACGCCGAACATGAAGGGGCCGCCGATGGTGTTCATCGACTCGTAGCGGACGACCGTGCCGGTGCGCGGGGCGTGGATGATCTGCCCGTTGCCGGCGTAGAGGCCGACGTGGTGCAGGTCGTTGAAGAAGAAGACCAGGTCACCGACCTTGAGCTGGCTGACCGAGTAGATCTTGGTGCCGGCTCCGGTCTGGGCCTCGGAGGTGCGCGGGATCTGCACGCCGGCGGCGGCGTAGGCCCGTGAGGTGAGGCCGGAGCAGTCGTAAGAGCTCATGCCGGTGGCGCCGTAGACGTAGGGCTTGCCGAGCTGGCTCTGGGCGAAGGAGAAGGCGGCGGCGGCACGGCCCGAGCCGGGCGGGACGTCGACGGTGAGGGCGTCGCGCTCGGCGGCCCGGCTGGCGCGGTTCTCCTCCTCCTTGAGCTGTGCCTTCTCGGCGGCGGTGAGGGTGTTGAGCAGCTTCTGCGCGGAGGAGAGCTTGCCCTGGACTTCCTTCTTCTTCTTGCCGAGTTCGGTGCGGGTGGAGGCGAGGTCCTTGAGCTTCTCGGAGGCCTCGGCGCGCTGCTGGGCGAGTTCGCGCTGCTTCTCCTGGACCTTCTTCAGCGCCTCGACCTGCTGGCTGCTCAACTGGTCGAGCGTGGAGGCCTTGTCGAGGTAGTCGTCCGGGTTCGAGGAGAGGAAGAGCTGGACCGAGGGGTCGATGGAGCCGGTGCGGTACTGCGACGCGGCGGCGAGGCCCAGGCTGTCGCGCAGCTCGTTGAGCTCCTCCTGGCCGCGGGCGACGTTGTCCTGGATGGTGGAGATCTCCTTCTGGAGCTTCTCCTGCTTCTCCTTGGCCCCGTTGTACTTCTCGGTGGCGTGCTCGGCCTCCTCGTAGAGCTTGTCGACCTTGGCCTTGACCTCGTCCTTGCTCGGCTTCTCACTGGGAGCCGCGTTGGCGGCCTGCGAGCTGAAGGCGACGGCAGCGGCGGCGGCGGTGGTCAGCACGGTCACACGTGCGCGGCTGGGCTGCTTCGGACGACGGTGGGACGCCACGGGTGAAAGCTCCTTCTGGCTCCTCCGCCGTCTCTCCCGATGAGTGATCACCCGAGCGGAGGTTCGGCCCGACCCTAGTGACCTTCCTGTGATCAGTTCAAATCCTCAGATGAAAAATCGCGTCACGGTAGGCCAACTTTTCCCCGGGACTCACCAGCGGTGCGCCCCAGCTGACGTAACGTGACCCACAGACCTCATCAATTCGGGCATCACGCCCGGAGGTTACGTATGGTGCGTACGTCCCCTAGGGCCGCGAAAGGCGCTTGAGGAGCATCGCCGAGGCCACCGGCCGGGCACCCGCGCGGGCCACGCCGTCGGCGACCTCGCGGTCGGTGGAGGCCACGATGACCGGGCGGCCCGGCGGTTCGGCGCGCACCAGCTGGCGGATCAGCTCGTCGGCGGTGACGCCCGGCTTCGAGAAGAGCACCCGGACCCCGCGCGGCGGCGCCAGCAGCACCGGCGCGGCCAGCTCGGCCCCGTCGAAGACGCAGGTGACCTCCGCACCGCTCTGCGCGGCCAGTTGGGAGAGCTGCCCGAGCAGCCTCAGGCGCTGCTTCTCCAGCGGCATCTGCGGATAGCCGGTCTTGGTGACGTTGTAGCCGTCGACGACCAGATGGGCCTGCGGCAGCGCGAGCAGCTGGTCGAGGACCTGCGGGTCGTTCTCGGACAGGGCGCGGGCGGCGATGTCCTTGGGGCTCATCCGGCCCGGCTCGACGGCGTCCACGGTCTCGGCGGGCCGCACCGACACCGGCGGCAGGGCCAGCTCGCGCCGGAGCCCCTGGGTGGCGTCCAGCAGGGTGTCCAGCAGCAGCCGCACCCGCATGTCCTCGACGCTGCGGCCCTCGCGCGCCGCCCGGCGCGCCGCCTCCAGGGCGGCCTCGGTCTCCCCGAGCCGGGCCTTGAGCCGCCGGGTCTCGCTCTCGGCGGCGGACACCTGGGCCTGCCCCTCGGCGCGGACGGCCTCGATCTCGCCGTGCGCCTTGCGCAGGGCGGCCTCGCCGCGCTTGACGTCGCTGAGGGCGGCGCGGAGCTTGCGGTGCGCCGACTCGGCTTCCTTCTTGGCCGATTCCAGCTCCGCGCGCAGCCGCTCGGTCTCGGTCCGGGTGTGGTCACGGGCCCGGTCGAGTTCGGCGCGCAGCCGCTCCAGCTCGGCCCGGTTCTCCTCGTCGGCGCGCTCGGCGTCGGCCCGCTGGGCCTCCTCGCCGGCCGCGGTCACCAGCTTCACCCAGCCGGCGGGCCGCAGCACGTAGGCCGCGGCCGCCACGTCGAGCGGGTCCGCGGCCGGGGGCGGGGAGCCTGAGTCGAGGGCGCCGGTGAGCTCCGGCTGGGCCTCTCTGAGCTTCTCCCCGATGCGCTGCCGGAACAGCGGGTCGGTCTCCAGCGCCGCGGCCATGGCGTTGCCGGCGAACTTGGCTCGCCGGTTCGGGGCGAAGCGGGCGAACTGCCGTAGCTGTGCGGGCAGCTCGCCGACCGTCAGCGAGCCGAAGCCATCGGAGACGATCTGCACGACCCTGCGGCGCACGCCGTCGGGCAGCGGACGGTCGAGCACCTCGGCGGCGCCGTCGCCCGGCCCCCCGCCTGTGGTCTCCGCCATCCGTCACACCCCAATGTCTGTGCGGGGCCCGCTCCCCTCAGGAGCCGGCGCCCGGCCTGTCCACGAGTTCCACCTGGTCCACCGCGTTGCACCAGCGGCAGCGCACCGACTCGATGGTCTCACTGAGCACCTCGCGCTCCTCGACCTTCGGCTCTCCGGCCAGGTCCAGGTGGACGTACTCCACGACCTTCGACGAGCGGGTCACGTCGAACCTCGTGAGGTTGCCGCAGAGGGTGCAGCGCCACCGCGTCGAGGCGGTCGGCAGGGGAACCGTCATCGTGACCTGTTCTCTTTCCTTCTAGTGTCCGTGACGCGACCGGCATCCCCGGTGCGTGTGGCACGTAACCCTACGGCCTGGCGGGTCGTCGCCGCCCGCGCGTCCACGGCGGCGAGGCGGTCTGTGCGGTTGCGTCCGGTTACGTCATGCTCTGTGTTCATGATCAGCAAGTGGACTGCGTCGATCGCCCGGGCCGGCAGATCGGTCAGGGGATCGTCGGCGCCGGTGACGTACTCCCTGATCGCCCTGTGCTGCCTGGTCTTCCTGGCCGGACCCGGCTCGGGACTGAATCCGGCGTACGGCTCGGGCGACGAGCTGCTCGCCGCGCAGCGGGCCTACTTCCGGCGCTGGGGCGTGATCCCCGCAGACCTGTTCGAAGGGTCCGGGGGGTCGGCTCTCACCCCGGCGACAGCGCTCTTCGTCCACGGCAGCTGGGTGCACCTGCTCGGCAACATGCTCTTCCTCTACGTCTTCGGCGCGATGACCGAGGAACGGATGGGCCGGGTGCGGTTCACCCTGTTCTACGTCGGCTGCGGCTACCTGGCCCTGCTGGGCTACGCCGTCGCCAACGCGGACTCCGGGCAGTCCCTGGTCGGTGCCTCGGGGGCCATCTCGGCCGTCCTCGGCGCGTTCCTGTACCTGTTCCCCCGCGCCCGGGTGACCAGTCTCCTGCCGTTCCTCTTCTTCCTGCCGGTGCGCTTCCCGGCATGGATCGTGCTGCCGTTCTGGGCGGCCCTGCAGTGGCTGGCCGCGGGGCGGGCCTCGGACGGGCCGGGGGTGGCCTACCTCGCCCACCTGATCGGATTCGCGCTCGGCTTCGGCTACGCGTCGGTCCGCTACGGCCGCCCGACCAGCCCCACTAGAGTGAAGGCCGCCCCTGCTCCGGCCCCCGAGGGAGAGAACCAGCCGTGATCACCGCGATCGTCCTCATCAAGACCAGCGTGGACCGGATCCCCGAGATCGCCGAGTCGATCGCGGCGCTGGACAGCGTCAGCGAGGTCTTCTCCGTCACCGGCACCTACGACCTGATCGCGATGGTCCGGGTGAAGCAGCACGAGGACCTGGCCGAGGTCATCCCGGGCCGCATCAGCAAGATCCCCGGGGTGGAGGGGACGGACACGCACGTGGCGTTCCGCACCTACTCCCAGCACGACCTGGAGGCGGCGTTCTCGATCGGGCTGGACAACTAGCGCCGGGACGCCAGGACCGTCCGGCCCGCGCCGGTCCCGGATGAAGAGTTCTTCATCCGGGGTTCATCCTGCTTCCCGGGTTCCGTCCGCAGGATCGGGCTCATGGTCTTCTCTCGCCGGATGGCGGCCCTGTCCGCCGTCGTGCTGATCCCGCTGGGCATCGCCGCGACCAGCTACGCCCTCGCGGACCGCCCCGCCTCGCCCAGGGTGCCCTCCCAGCGGGTGGAGCTGGACACCGCCTCGCCCACGCCCACCTCCGCGCCCGATCCCACCCCGAAGCCCACGCCGTCCGGCTCCACGCCGGGCGACGAGGTCGTCTCCCGGCCTGCGGTGACCGACAGCTCAGCGAGTGACGATGATGACGACGACAGCGGCGGCCGGGGCGACGCGGACGACGGGCCGGGCGACGACGACGGCCCCGGATCCGACAACTGACACCGGCCGCCGGCGGCTCTCCGCCCGGGTCCGGATCCTGTTGTGGCTGCTGCTGGTGATGGCCCTCGCGCTCGCCTCGGTGGCCATGACCACGCGCTCCTTCCTCCTGCGGGACGTCGACAACCGGATCAACCGGCTGCTCACCCAGGAGACCGGCGAGTTCGCCAACTTCGAGGAGCGGGGCGGAGATCCCCGGACGGGCCGCCCGTTCTCCGACGCGGACCGGCTGCTGACGGTGTTCCTGGAGCGGCAGTACCCCGACGCGGACGAGGAGCTGATCGGCCTGGTCGGCCGGGCGGGCGGAGCACCCCGGCAGATCCGCCAGCCGCACGACCTGCCCGTCGCCCTGCCCCTGCACGAGGACCCCGGGGCCCGCCGCCGTGTCTTCGACTCACCCCGCTCCTCCGGTGTGCTGCGGCGGCCGCAGGGCGAGATCCGCTGGGCGAAGGTCACCGTGGCCCGGCCGGGCCGGGAACCGGACGCCGCGTTCGTCGTCGCCTTCCACCCGGAGCGCGAGCAGGCCCGCGTGAACGACGTGTTCCGCACCCTGCTCGTCATCTCCGGGGTCGCCCTGCTGCTGACCGTCGGGATCGCCTGGGCGGTCGCCGGGCGGATCCTCGAACCGGTGCGGGTGGTGCGCCTCGCGGCCGCTCAGCTCACCGAGCAGGACCTCACCCGCCGGATCCCGGTGCACGGCAACGACGACATAGCGGCTCTCGCCGAGACGTTCAACGGCATGCTCGACCGGCTGGAGCGGGCCTTCGCCGCGCAGCGCGAGTTCGTCGACGACGCCGGCCACGAGCTGCGTACCCCCATCACCATCGTGCGCGGCCATCTGGAGCTGATGGGCGGTGCCGAAGAGAACGCAGCCGAGCGCGAGGAGACGGTCCGGCTGGTCACCGACGAGCTGGACCGGATGAGCCGCATCGTCGAGGACCTGCTGCTGCTCGCCAAGGCCGAACGCCCTGACTTCGTCTCCCCCGAGCCTTTCCAGGTCGCCGAGCTCACCGCCGACGTCTACGTCAAGGCCCGCACCCTGGGCGACCGCGACTGGCAGCTCGCCGAGGTCGCCGATCTGGAGGCCGAGCTGGATCCGCAGCGGATCACCCAGGCCATGGTGCAGCTCGCGCAGAACGCGGTGCAGCACACCACGGCCGGACAGACCATCCGCATCGGCTCCCGCACCGACGGCCCGCGTCTGGAGCTGTACGTGGCCGACTCCGGGCCCGGTGTGCAGCCCCAGGACACCGAGGTGATCTTCGAGCGGTTCCGGCGCGGCACGGCCCGCCGCGGCGCCCGGGGCTCCGGCGCCGGACTCGGACTGTCCATCGTCAAGGCGATCGCCGAGGGCCACCGGGGGCACGTACGGCTCCGCGACACCCCCGGGGGCGGCGCCACCTTCGCCCTCGTCCTGCACGCACCCCGGGCACCGGAAGGGGACCCCACGTGAACCGCATCCTCATCGTCGAGGACGAGGAACGCATCGCCTCCTTCGTGGAGAAGGGCCTGCGTTCCAACGGCTTCACCACGACCGTCGTCACCGACGGCGACGTGGGCCACGAGTACGCCCTGACCGGCGGCTTCGACCTCGTCGTCCTGGACATCGGGCTGCCCGGACGGGACGGTTTCACGATCCTGCGGGAGCTGCGCGAGGCGCGGGTGTCGGTGCCGGTGATCGTGCTGACCGCGCGGGACTCCGTACGGGACACGGTGGCCGGGCTCGAGGGCGGCGCCGACGACTGGATGACCAAGCCGTTCCGCTTCGAGGAACTGCTGGCCCGGGTGCGGCTGAGGCTCCGCACGGCGGCGCGGGCGCCGGAGGTGACGGTGCTCAGGTCGGGCTCCCTGAGCCTGGACCTGCGCACGCGCCGGGCGCGCTCCGGGGAGCGGACGGTCGACCTGACGGCCCGTGAGTTCGTGCTGCTGGAACTGTTCCTCCGGCATCCCGGGCAGGTGCTGTCACGGGAGCAGATCCTGTCCCATGTGTGGGGGTACGACTTCGACCCCGGGTCCAACATCGTGGACGTGTACGTGCGCACGCTGCGGAAGAAGCTGGGGGCCCAGCGGGTGGAGACGGTACGGGGGATGGGGTACCGGCTGCCCGCCGGGTGAAGTTCCCTTCATGTCCGGCTCATCGGAGGCTCACCCCCGGGATGAACCCTCGATGACGTGACAGGGAACCCACGAGCTCTCACCGCCCTCTGCGTGGCGCTGTCGCTGTGCGCCCTGCTGGCGAGCCCCGGGAACTTCCCGGGGCTCGGGGGCGACGCCCGGTTCACGCTCGTCGTGTTCGCGCTGGCCACCTGCGCCTGGATCTGGACGCCGGTCGACGACACCTGCATCGCCCTGGGCGCCGGGCTCGCGCTCACGGTGACCGGGGTGATCAGCGTCGACACCCTGTTCGGGACGCTCGGGGACGCCACGGTCTGGCTGCTCATCTGCGCGTTCGTGCTGGCGGCTGCGGTGAGCCGGACCGGGCTCGCGGGGCGGGCGGCGGTGTTCCTGGTCGGTGGGGCACGCACCGTGCGGCAGCTCGTGCACCTGACGACGGCCGCCCTGGTCGTCACGGCGTTCGCGGTGCCCGCCACCTCCGGCCGGGCCGCGCTCGCTCTGCCGGTGTTCCTCGCGCTCGCCCAGGTCCTGGCCGACCGGAAGCGACTGGTCGTGATGCTGGCGCTGCTGTTCCCGACCGTGATCCTGCTGTCGGCGGTGGCGACCCTGATCGGCGCGGGCGCGCATCTGATCACCGTGTCGGTGCTGTGGGAGACGACCGGGCAGCACATCGGCTTCACGCAGTGGCTGCTGCTGGGCCTGCCGCTGGCCGTGGCCTCCTCCCACCTGGCCGCCGAACTGGTCCTGCTGACGACGACCCGGCGCGCGGACCGCACCGGCCCGGTCCGCATCACCCCCGAGCAGCTCCAGGAGCACAGCGAGCAGCCGGTCACCGGCCCCTGGAGCCAGGCCGAGAAGCGCTGCGCGCTGCTGCTGGCCACCGTGATCGTCCTGTGGTGCGGTGAGCCGCTGCACCGCGTGCCGCCGGCCCTGGTCGCGCTGATCGGCGCGGTCACCGCCTCCTCGCCCGTCCTCGGCACCGTACGCCTGAAGGACGCGCTGAGGACCGTCCCCTGGTCACTGCTGCTGTTCATGGCGGCGACGATGGCGATGGGCGTCGCGCTCGCCGACTCGGGCGCGGCGGGGTGGCTGGTGTCCGGACTGCCGGCGAACGACTCCCCGGTGGTGTTCCTGGCCGTCGTGATCGCCGTCAGCACGGCGGCCCATCTGGTCCTGCAGTCCCGCTCGGCCCGCTCGTCGGTCCTGGTCCCGCTGGTGGTGGCCGCCGCCGTCGGCGTCGGGGTCAACCCGGTCGCCGCCGCCCTCGCCTCCACCGCCGCCGCGGGCTTCTGCCACACCCTGCCCGCCTCGGCCAAGCCGGTCACGCTCTTCGCACGGATCCCCGGCACCCCCACCTACGCCCCGCGCGACCTGCTGCGGCTGTCCGCCGTCCTGGGACCGCTGACCGCCGCGCTCGTCCTGCTCTTCGCCGTCGCGGTGTGGCCGCTGCTCGGCGTGTCCGTCACCCGTTGAGGAGCCTCCATGCTGACCCGTGTCGTCGTAGCCCCCAGCGGCTTCAAGGAGTCCCTGTCCGCCGAGGCCGCCGCCGACGCCATCGCGGCCGGTGTGCGCCGGGTCCTGCCCCACACCGCGATCGACCTCGTCCCACTCGTGGACGGCGGTGAGGGCACGGCCCTCGCCCTGGCGGCCGCGACCGGGGGCAGGATCGTCACCGTGCCCGCGACCGGCCCGGTCGGGAAGACCATCGCCGCGCACTTCGCCCTGCTGGGCGGCGGGGACACCGCGGTGGTGGAGATGGCCGCGGTGGCCGGCCTCTCCCTCGTCCCGCACGACCTGCGTGACCCGGGCGCCACCACCACGTACGGGGTCGGCGAGCTGATCCGCGCCGCCCTCGGCTCGGGGGTACGGCGGATCCTGGTCGGCTGCGGCGACTCGGGCACCTCGGACGGGGGCGCGGGCGCGCTCCAGGCGCTGGGCGCCCGGCTGCTGGACGAGGACGGACGCGAACTCCCCCGCGGCGGACGGGAGCTGACGCGCCTGCGCCGCGTCGACCCGGCCGGTCTGGACCCGCGGCTCTCGGAGGTGGATCTGCTCGTCGCGTGCAATCCGTACAACGTGCTGTGCGGCGCACGGGGCGTGGCCCGGGTCTTCGGACCGCAGAAGGGCGCGACGCCCGCGCAGGTGGAGGAGCTGTCGGCGGCCCTGGAGAACTGGGCGTCCGTCCTCACCCGGGATGCCGCCGTGCCGGACACCGACCTGCGCTCCGGCCCGGGGACGGGAGCCTCCGGCGGTCTGGGCGCCGGGCTGGCCGCCCTGGGCGCCCGTCTCCTGCCCCGCTTCGACGTGCTGCTGGACCACCTCGACCTGGACGCCCGGCTGGCCCGCGCCGACCTGGTCGTCACCGCCGAGGGCGCGCTGGATCACCAGACGCCGCGCGGCAAGGTCCCGGCCGAGGTGGCCCGCCGGGCCAAACTCTACGGCCGCCCGGTCCTGGCGCTCGCGGGCACGCTCGGCGAGGGCGCGCACGAGGTGCCGGGCGTGGACGCGTTCAGCGGCATCCTGCCGGCACCGATGGCCCTGGCGGAGGCGCTGCTGCGGGCGAGCGAACTGCTCACGGACGCCACCGAACGGGCCCTGCGGATGATCGTCCTCGGCACCCGGCTACCCCTGGTGTCCGGCCGGGCCGGTCAGGCGGAGGTGTCCGGCACGCAGCGCCCGTCCTCCGTGCGGTAGGTCCACCGCGCCCCGTCCGTCACGAGTTCCCGCACGGCCCGGACGAACCGCTCCACGTGTTCGTCCGGCGTGCCCGCGCCGAAGCTGACCCGGATGGCGTTGAGCGACGCCTCCCCGGGCGCGGCCTCGGGCGACCCGCACGCGCCCTGCGTCTGCGGGTCGCCGCCGAGCAGGGTGCGCACCAGCGGGTGGGCGCAGAACAGCCCGTCCCGGACGCCGATGCCGTACTCGGAGGAGAGCGCGGCGGCGAAGTGGGAGCTGTTCCAGCCCTCGACGACGAAGGAGAGAACCCCGACGCGCGGGGCGTCGTCGCCGAAGAGGGAGAGGACCCGCGCCTGCGGCACCTCGGCGAGCCCCGCGCGCACCTTCTCGATCAGGTACCGCTCCCGGGCGGCCAGGGCAGCGAAATCGGCCTCGGTGAGGGCCTTGCAGGCGGAGGCGATGGAGTAGGCGCCGATGACGTTCGGGGAGCCGGCCTCGTGACGGGCGGCGCTCTCGTGCCACTCCACGTCGACGCCCCCGTCGGTGCGCCGCACGACCTTCCGCGAGGCGCCGCCGCCCGCGAGGTACGGCTGCGCCGCGCGCAGCCAGTCGGCCCGCCCGGCCAGGACGCCGGAGCCGAACGGCGCGTACAGCTTGTGCCCGGAGAAGGCGACCCAGTCGACGTCGAGGTCCTTGACGGACACCGGGTGGTGCGGGGCCAGTTGGGCGGCGTCGAGCACGATCCGGGCGCCGTGGGCGTGCGCGGCCGCGGCGAGTTCCCGTACGGGCCACAGCTCGCCGGTGACGTTGGAGGCGCCGGTGACGCAGACGAGGGCCGGCCCGGAGGGGTCGCGGCCGGCGAGGGCGCGCTCCAGGGTCTCGACGGCCTGGCGGGGGCTGCTCGGGGCGTCGAGGTAGCTGACGCGGGCGTTGCGCCAGGGCAGCAGGGAGGCGTGGTGCTCGGTCTCGAACACGAACACCTGGCAGTCGTCCGGGAGGGCGGCGGCGAGGAGGTTGAGGGAGTCGGTGGTGGACCGGGTGAACACCACCTGGTCATCGTCCCGGCAGTCGAGGAACTCCGCGACGGTCCGGCGGGCGTCCTCGAACAGGTCGGTCGACAGCTGGGACAGGTACCCGGCACCGCGGTGGACACTGCCGTAGTAGGGCGCGTAGGCGGCGACGTCGTCCCAGACGCGCTGGAGCGCCGGGGCGCTGGCGGCGTAGTCGAGCGCGGCGTAGCCGACCTCGCCGCCGGTCACGAGCGGCACGGTGACGTCCCGGCCGAGAACGGGCAGCGGGGCACAGACGGACGGGGCGGCTGCGGCGACGGTGGACACGGTGGTGGCAGTGGAGACAGACATGACGGAACTCCCGTGAGGGCAGGCGGAATCCGCCCCGCGAGCGCACAAGGCCACGAGCGGGGGGTGAAGGGAAGAGGGGATGCGGAGGCGGGGCTCTGCGGCCCTATCGCATTCGCTGGCTCACGGAAGGCTCCTCGACGACCAGGACCCCTGGTTCGCGAGGGGTCCGCGCTTGCCGTAGACCTCGCTGCCTACGGCCTGGTCTTCACCCGGGGCACCCCGCCACGGACGGAGGGTTGCCGGACAGTCGGCCGGGGCCTCATGACTGTCACTCATGACCTGGACAGGAACGTACGGGAATGACCGATGTCCCGCAACCCGCGTCCGGATTGCGGGACATCCCGCACTACGTGTTGCTCGCGGCCACCCACCGCTCCAGGGTCCGCTTGGCGGCCCCGGAGTCGATCGACTCGGCGGCCTTGGCCATACCGGCGCGGATCTGCTCGGCGAGCGGCGCCGCGGTCGGCTCCAGCGCCACCAGCGCCGCCGCCGAGTTCAGCAGGACCGCGTCGCGCACCGGGCCCGTCTCGCCGTCCAGCAGGCGGCGGGCGACCTCCGCGTTGTAGGAGGCGTCCGCTCCGCGCAGCGCCTCCACGGGGACCAGTTCGAGGCCCACGTCGCGCGGGTCGAAGGCCTCCTCGGTCACCTTGCCGTCCCGGACGATCCACACCCGGGACGTCGACGTGGTGGTCAGCTCGTCGAGGCCGTCGTCGCCCCGGAAGACCAGGGACGAGTTGCCGCGTTCGGCGAAGACGCCCGCGACGATCGGGGCCATGCGCGGGTCCGCCACCCCGACGGCCTGGGAGCGCACCCGGGCCGGGTTGGTCAGCGGGCCGAGGGCGTTGAACACCGTGCGGATGCCCAGCTGGCCGCGGGCCGCGCCCGCGTGCCGCAGCGCCGGATGGAACTTCACGGCGAAGCAGAAGGTGATCCCGGCCTCCTCGGCGACCTCCGCGACCCGGCTGAGCGGCAGTTCCAGGTTGACCCCGAGCTTCTCCAGCACGTCGGAGGCCCCGGAGGCCGAGGACGCGGCCCGGTTGCCGTGCTTGACGACCTTCGCGCCCGTGCCGGCGACGACGATCGAGGACATCGTGGAGATGTTGACCGTCTTGGCGCCGTCCCCGCCCGTGCCGACGATGTCGACCGTCGCCCCGGGCACCTCGATCACGTTGGCGTGCTCGTACATCGTGCGGACGAGGCCGTTGATCTCCTCGACGGTCTCGCCCTTGGCGCGCAGCGCCACGACGAACCCGGCGATCTGCGCCTCGGTCGCCTCGCCGCGCATGATCAGGTCCATGGCCCAGGCGGTGTCGTCCGCGCCGAGGTGCCGGCCGTCCAGCAGACCGTTCAGCAGGGCGGGCCAGGAGCGGCCCGCCGCGGTGTCGCCTCCAGCGGGGGTCACAGCGCTCATAAGCCGCTCCAGGGTCAGGCGTCCCGTACTGCGGGACGAGAGTCTCAACGGGTCCACCCTATCCAGCCCGGGGCACCACGAAGGGCCCCGTCCGTCCCCCAAGCTCCAAGGAGCAGGGGGTGCCCCCATCCGGACGGGGCCCCTCTGTGGCGTGGCGAAGCAGTGATCAGTGGTGGCCGTGGCCGCTCGTGATCTCCCGGTACTCCTCGGCGGTGGGCTTCGGGATCTGGGCACCCTCACCGAAGTAGGAGTCGCTGAGCTTGGCGCGCAGCTTCTCGGAGCCCTTCACCTTGCGCTCGACACCGTTCTCGTCGACCGTCGGGCCGAGCTCGACCGGCTGGTACTGCTCGTGCGCGGTGAGCGTGTACATCTGCTCCTGGCTGAGCGGCTCGTGCACCTCGATGAACTCACCGTGCGGCAGGCGCTTGATGATGCCCGACTCGCGGCCGTGCAGCACCTTCTCCTTGTCCCGGCGCTGCAGGCCGAGGCAGATCCGCTTGGTGATGATGAACGCGATGACCGGTCCGGCGAAGAACCCGATCCGGACGAACCAGGTGACCGCGTTGATCGACAGGTGGAAGTGGGTGGCGACGATGTCGTTGCCACCGCCGATCAGCATGATCATGTACGCCGTGATCCAGGCGACACCGAAGGCCGTACGGGTCGGGGCGTTGCGCGGCCGGTCCAGGATGTGGTGCTCGCGCTTGTCCCCGGTGACCCACGACTCGATGAACGGGTAGAGGGCGATGATCCCGAGGAACAGACCGAAGATCACCAGCGGGATGAACACGCCCAGGACGAGCGTGTGGCCCCAGAGGTTGATCTCCCAGCCGGGCATCGCCCGGACCAGACCCTCGGCGAAGCCCATGTACCAGTCGGGCTGGGCACCGGTCGACACCTGGTCGGCCCGGTAGGGCCCCAGGTTCCAGATCGGGTTGACCGTCGCGATGCCGGCGAGAGCCGTGATGAAGCCGAAGACCAGGAAGAAGAAACCTCCGGCCTTGGCCATGTAGACCGGCAGCAGCGGCATGCCGACGACGTTCTTGTTGGTCCGGCCGGGACCCGCGAACTGCGTGTGCTTGTGGTAGAAGACCAGGATCAGGTGGGCGACCACGAGCCCGAGCATGATGCCCGGCAGCAGCAGGATGTGGATCGAGTAGAACCGGGCGACGAAGTCGGTGCCCGGGAACTCCCCGCCGAACAGGAACATCGAGATATACGTGCCGACGATCGGCACGGACAGGATCGCGCCCTGGGTGAAGCGGACACCGGTGCCGGAGAGCAGGTCGTCCGGGAGCGAGTAACCGGTGAAACCGGTGAACATGCCCAGGACGAACAGCAGGAAGCCGAACAGCCAGTTGATCTCACGCGGCTTGCGGAACGCGCCGGTGAAGAACACGCGCATCATGTGCACGAACATGCCGGCGAGGAAGATGATCGCCGCCCAGTGGTGGATCTGCCGGATGAGCAGACCACCGCGGATGTCGAAGCTGATGTCCAGCGTGGAGGCGTACGCCTCACTCATCAGCACGCCCTGCATGGGGACGTAACTGCCGTGGTACTCCACCTCGTTCATCGACGGGTGGAAGAACAGCGTCAGGTACACACCGGTGAGGATGATGATGATGAAGCTGTAGAGGCAGATCTCACCCAGCATGAAGGACCAGTGGTCCGGGAAGATCTTGCGCATGTTGGCCTTGGCCAGGGAGTAGATCCCCAGGCGGCCGTCGGCCCAGTCGGCGACCCGCTCTCCGGCGGGCGCCTTGCGGCGTGTCTGTGCAGTGCTCATCCGCGCTCCCAGAAAGCAGGGCCGACGGGCTCTTCGAAGTCGCCGAGCGCCTCGAGGTAGCCCTCGTCGTTCACGCCGATGCGGAGCTGCGGCAGGGCGTGACCAGCGGGGCCGAAGATCACTCGGGCACCGTCGGAGAGGTCGAAGGTGGACTGGTGGCAGGGGCAGAGCACGTGGTGCGTCTGCTGCTCGTACAGGGAGATCGGGCAGCCGACGTGGGTGCAGATCTTCGAGTACGCGACGATGCCCTCGTGCGACCACTCGAGCTCGCGCTTGTCCTTGATGTCCTCCGGCTGGATGCGGATGATCATCAGGGCGGCCTTGGCGATCTCGTTCTGGAACCCGTGGTCGTGCTCCTCCAGGCCCTCGGGCTTGGCGAAGGTCAGCGAACCGACCGCGACGTCGGAGGGACGCATCGGCTCGTTCGTGTTCATGTTGACGAGCAGCTTGCCCCTGGACCAGAGCGTGTGACGCAGCTTGTCCTCGGGCAGCGGGCCGAGGTCGCGCAGCAGCACGACACCGGAGAGCGGCACCAGCGTGAGCGCGCCGAACATGGTGTTTCGGATCAGCTTGCGACGGCCGAGCGCGGACTCCTTGGCGCCCTGGCTGAAGTCGGCGAAGACCTTCTCGCGGACCTCGGGCTCCGCCGCGATCGGGTGCCGCTCGTCGGCGATCTCCACGTCCGACATCAGGGTGCGGGCCCAGTGGACGGCGCCCGCGCCGATGCAGAACAGCGCGATGCCGAGCGTCATGCCCAGCGCGAAGTTCAGGGCACTGATGTGGCCGAGCGGGAAGATGTAGACCGACTTGTCGACCGGGATCGCCACGAACGCGGCGATGAAGGCGACCGTCGCCAGCATCGACACCGTGAACATCAGGGCGACCGAACGCTCGGACCGCTTGGCGGCCCGCTCGTCGATGTCCTGGATCCGGTGCTCGTGGGGCGGCAGGCCCGGGTCGGCGAACGGGTGCTTGTCGTCCGCGACGCTCACCGCGCCGTGCCCGTGCTCGTCACGTCCTGCGGACTGCTCGGCGGGCAGGTTCTCTTCGGGAATGTCTTGGCTACTCATGACTTCTTGGCCTTTGCGGTCCGGGCGGCGACCCACACGGCGACGGCGATCAGCCCGCCGAGACCGAAGATCCAGCCGAACAGGCCCTCGCTGACCGGCCCGAGGCCGCCCAACGCGAGACCGCCGGGGCTCTCGGAATCGCTGCTGTTGACCGCGTCCAGGTACGCGATGATGTCCTTCTTGTTCTCCTCCGACAGCGTGGTGTCGGGGAAGGACGGCATGTTCTGCGGGCCGGTCTGCATGGCCTCGTAGATGTGCTTCGGAGAGACGTCCTCGAGGTCCGGCGCGTACTTGCCGTGCGTCAGCGCGCCGCCCTTGCCGGTGAAGTTGTGGCACTGCGCGCAGTTGTTGCGGAACAGCTCACCGCCCTCGGCGATGTCGGCACCCTCGGGGCCGTACTGCTCCTCGGTCGGAATGGCGGGACCGGCGCCCAGCGAGGCGATGTACGCCGCGAGCTGGTCGATCTCGGCCTGCGAGTAGATGTTCTTCTTCTCCGGGATCTGAGGACCCTGGGAGGTGGCGGCCGGCATCCGGCCGGTGCCCACCTGGAAGTCGACGGCCGCGGCGCCCACGCCTACCAGGCTCGGCCCGTCGGAGGTGCCCTGACCGCCGGTGCCGTGGCAACTGGCGCAGCCGACGGCGTAGAGCTTCTTGCCCTCCTCGATGGTGAGGGACTGGGCTGTTTCGTCGGCCTGTGCCTTGTCCGCGGGTGCGAACACGGCGTACAGCCCCCCGGTGCATGCCAGCGCGAGGAGTAGGACGACGAGCGCCGCCAGCGGATGGCGTCGTCGTGCGGAGAGCTTTTTCACGGATTACCCCGGTGTCAGGATCTTCTGCGTCGATGCTTCTGGGATGCGCGCTTCGGTGAGCACGCGCGATGGGGGCCCTGCTACTTGATCATGTAGATCGTGGCGAAGAGGCCGATCCAGACGACATCGACGAAGTGCCAGTAGTAGGACACGACGATCGCGGCGGTCGCCTGCTCGTGGGTGAACCTCCGGGCCGCGTAGGTCCGGCCCAGGACCAGCAGGAAGGCGATGAGACCGCCCGTCACGTGCAGGCCGTGGAAGCCGGTGGTCAGGTAGAAGACCGAGCCGTACGGGTCGGAGGACAGGGTCAGGCCCGCCTCCTTGACCAGCTCGGTGTACTCGAGGACCTGGCCGCCGATGAAGATCGCACCCATCACGAACGTGACGATGAACCACATCCGCAGCTTCTTCACGTCACCGCGCTCGGCGGCGAAGACGCCGAGCTGGCAGGTGAGCGAGGAGAGCACCAGGATGGTGGTGTTCGCCGCCGAGAACGGGAAGTTGAGATGGCCCGCCATCTCCTTCCAGTGATCGGGACCCGTCACCGATCGCAGGGTGAAGTACATCGCGAAGAGGGCCGCGAAGAACATCAGCTCGGAACTCAACCAGATGATGGTTCCGACGCTGGTGAGGTTCGGCCGGTTGACCGACGGGTGCGCGTGCCCGGTTTCTACTGTCGTTGCTGTCGCCACGACCGACATTATGTCGGTCGCTTATCCCGCCCTCACTCCGGGGGGTGCCGTTCGGAGTGTCTGCACCGGTCGTACCGGTGTTGACGTGGTGTTCAAGGGAGTAGCATCCGCCCCACGGGCCTGTCCTTACGACGCTGACGTCACGGAGGAACAATGCAGCCGACCGCCACGGTGCTGGTCTACAGCGACGACTCCAACACCCGCGAACAGGTGCGGCTCGCCACGGGACGGCGGCCGGCGCCGGACGTTCCCGTGGTGGAGTTCGTGGAGTGCGCTACACCGGCGGCTGTGATCACGGAGCTGGACCGGGGCGGGATCGATGTCTGCGTCCTGGACGGCGAGGCCGTGCCGATGGGGGGAATGGGGCTCTGCCGGCAGATCAAGGACGAGGTGTTCGACTGCCCGCCGGTGCTGTTGCTGATCGGGCGGCCGCAGGATGCGTGGCTGGCGACGTGGAGCCGGGCCGAGAGTGCGGTGACCCTGCCGGTGGAGCCGGTGGAGTTCGCGGCGGCCCTGGCCTCCCTATTGCGGGAGAAGGCGGCTCTCAACGCCTAGGAGTCCGGGTTCGCCCGTGACGCGGTGTGTGCGGGTGCGTTCGTGGGGGGGCTGGTCGCGCCCACGCGGCGGAGCCGCCTGTCGGCACAGCCCCGCGCCCCCTTGCAAGCAGTTCAGACGGTCTGCGGGCGCAGGCGGGCCCTGTCGGCTGCCGCGGGGCCGTCCGGGGTGCCGCCGGCCAGGGCGCTGCCCGTGCGCCACTTCGACCAGTCGAGGTTCCAGTCGCCGAAGCCGTTGCCGAAGGGGGCCATGGTGTCGCCGGCGGAGTTGACGACCTTGACGATGTCGCCCTCGCGGATGTTCTCGTAGAACCACGCGGCGTTCTCGGTGCTCATGCCGGTGCAGCCGTGGCTGACGTTGGCGTAGCCCTGGGAGCCGACGGACCAGGGGGCCGCGTGGACGTACTCGCCGCTGTGGGTGACCCGGACCGAGTGGTGGACGATCAGGTCGTAGAAGTCCGAGGCGCCGATGCTGGCGCTGGTCATGCGGACGGTGCCCTCCTTGGCCAGGACGACCTTGACGCCGTTGCGGGTCTCGTAACCGGGCATGCCCGTGGTGACCGGGATCTGCCGGACGATCTCGTCGTTCTTGTAGACGGTCATCTGGTGGGCGGCGGCGTCCGTGACGGCGACGACCTTGTCGGCGGTGCTGATCGTCAGCGGCTTGGCCTTGCCGCCCCGCACGCGGTCGCCGATCTTGATGCCCTCCAGGTTGCTGCGGACCTGGATGGTGGCCTGTGCGGGCCAGAAGTCCTGCGGGCGGTAGTGGAGCTTCTTGTCGTCCACCCAGTGCCAGGCGCCATCCGCGGCGGGCATGGAGGAGACCCTGAGGGCGCGTTCGACGACGGCCCGCTGGGCCCGGTCCTTGACGGGCTGGCTCAGCTCCGCCGTGATGGGCTGGCCGACGCCGTAGGTGCCCTTCTCGGGGCCGAAGGTGACGTCCAGGCGCTTGTGGGTGGTGGGCTTGCCGGTGTCGAAGGTGACGACCTTGCGGCCGGGCGCCCCGTCCTCGTCCTCGGTGCTCACCCGGACCGTGTAGCGGGCGTCGGCGGCCAACGGCGAGGTGCTGTGCCAGCGGCCTCCGTCGGCGGCGAGTTCGCCGGCCACGTAGCGCCCTGCGGCGTCGTAGGCCGTGACGTCCGTGATGCGCCCGTCGGAGTCCTCGGCGACCACTTCCAGGGGCTTGTCCGGGTCGGCCTTCTCGCGGCCGTCGGAGTGGGCGTTGAAGGATATCTGGTCCGCCGCGTCGTACGGGCGGTGGGAGAGGGGGTTGCCGTCGGAGCCGCAGGCGGTGACGCCCGCGCAGAGGGCTATCACCAGCAGTGTGCAGCTGACGGCGCTGCGGGGGCGGGAGATCGCGGTGTGGCTCATGACCTCACGCTAGGAAGCCACGTCAAGAGCGGCACGCCGAATGACTCGTACGAGTGACATATGTTGGGGCAAAAGCAGGGGCCCGGACCTCCGTGCGGAGTGTCCGGGCCCCTGAGGCGCTCATGGCGTGCTACTGGGTGCGGCTCTCACCGCGGTAGTACTCGAAGACCCAGCCCCAGACACCGATCAGGATGATCGGCAGGGAGAAGTACATCAGCCACCAGCCGATGGCGACGGCCAGGAAGGCCAGGGCGCCACCGATGGCCAGGGAGAGCGGCTGCCAGCTGTGCGGGCTGAAGAACCCGACCTCGCCGGCGTCGTCCGCGACGTCCGCCTCCTTGTCGTCCTGCGCGCCGACGTCCACCCGCTTGGCCGTGAAGCCGAGGTAGAAGCCGATCATGATGCTCAGGCCGAAGGCCAGGAAGAGGGCCGTGGTGCCGGCCGGCTCCTTCGACCACACGCCATAGACGACCGCCATGACGAGCAGGAAGACGCTCAGCCACATGAACATCTTGCCCTGGATCTTCACTTGCCGGCCTCCTTGCCGCCAGCGAGGGCCTTGTCGTCGTGGCCCACGTTCTCGAGCTGGTCGAGAGCGGCGATCTCCGGGTGGTGCAGGTCGAACGCCGGGGATTCACTGCGGATCCGCGGCATGGTGATGAAGTTGTGCCGCGGCGGCGGGCAGGAGGTGGCCCACTCCAGGGAGCGGCCGTAGCCCCACGGGTCGTCGACGCCGACCGGCTTGCCGTACTTGGCCGTCTTCCACACGTTGTAGAAGAACGGCAGGATCGACATGCCGAGCAGGAACGAGCTGATCGTCGAGATCGTGTTCAGCGCGGTGAAGCCGTCGGCCGCCAGGTAGTCGGCGTACCGGCGCGGCATGCCCTCGGCGCCCAGCCAGTGCTGGACCAGGAACGTGCCGTGGAAACCGATGAACAGCGTCCAGAAGGTGATCTTGCCGAGGCGCTCGTCCAGCAGCTTGCCGGTGAACTTGGGCCACCAGAAGTGGAAGCCGGAGAACATCGCGAAGACCACGGTGCCGAAGACGACGTAGTGGAAGTGGGCCACCACGAAGTACGAGTCGGAGACGTGGAAGTCCATCGGCGGCGAGGCCAGGATGACACCGGTCAGACCACCGAAGGTGAAGGTGATCAGGAAGCCGGTCGCCCAGAGCATCGGTGTCTCGAAGGACAGCGAGCCCTTCCACATGGTGCCGATCCAGTTGAAGAACTTCACACCGGTCGGGACCGCGATCAGGAAGGTCATGAAGGAGAAGAACGGCAGCAGCACACCACCGGTGACGTACATGTGGTGGGCCCACACCGTCACGGACAGACCCGCGATCGCGATGGTCGCGCCGATCAGACCCATGTAGCCGAACATCGGCTTGCGGGAGAAGACCGGGATGACCTCACTGATGATGCCGAAGAACGGCAACGCGATGATGTACACCTCTGGATGGCCGAAGAACCAGAAGAGGTGCTGCCACAGCAACGCGCCGCCGTTGGCGGAGTCGAAGATCTGGGCGCCGAACTTGCGGTCCGCCTCCAGCGCGAACAGGGCCGCGGCCAGGACCGGGAAGGCGAGCAGGACCAGGACACCGGTCAGCAGCACGTTCCAGGTGAAGATCGGCATGCGGAACATCGTCATGCCCGGGGCGCGCATGCAGATGATCGTGGTGATGAAGTTGACCGAGCCGA
The DNA here is from genome assembly GCF_055578235.1 of Streptomyces sp. NPDC033136. Taxonomy (NCBI): domain Bacteria; kingdom Bacillati; phylum Actinomycetota; class Actinomycetes; order Kitasatosporales; family Streptomycetaceae; genus Streptomyces; species Streptomyces sp. NPDC033136. The sequence continues at coordinate 54,642 of NZ_JBVIPD010000005.1, read as the reverse complement.
GGATGGTGCCGAAGCCGGAGAAGGCCAGACCCATGATCCACATGTCGGCGCCGATGCCCGGGGAGCGGACCGCGTCCGAGAGCGGGCTGTAGGCGAACCAGCCGAAGTCGGCCGCGCCCTGCGGGGTGAGGAAGCCACCGACCGCGATGAGCGAGCCGAACAGGTACAGCCAGTAGGCGAACATGTTCAGCCGGGGGAACGCCACGTCGGGCGCGCCGATCTGCAGCGGCATGATCCAGTTCGCGAAGCCGGCGAACAGCGGCGTCGCGAACATCAGCAGCATGATCGTGCCGTGCATCGTGAACGCCTGGTTGAACTGCTCGTTCGACATGATCTGCAGACCAGGCCGGGCGAGTTCGGCGCGCATGACCAGCGCCATCACGCCACCGATGACGAAGAACGCGAACGACGTGGCCAGGTACAGCGTGCCGATCGTCTTGTGGTCCGTCGTCGTCAGCCACTTGACCACGACGCTGCCGCGGTTCTGGCGCCGGACCGGCAGCTCGTCCTCGTAGTGGGACCCAGCGGCCGCGGCACCCTTGGGGTCATTCAGGATGCTCACAGTACGTTCGTCTCCCGGTTCTTCTCGTGCCCGGCCTGCTCGATGCCGGCGGGAACGTAACCGGTCTGCCCCTTCTTCACGAGGTCCTTGAGGTGCTGCTCGTAGCGCTCGGGGGAGACGACCTTCACGTTGAACAGCATCCGCGAGTGGTCGACGCCGCAGAGCTCGGCGCACTTGCCCAGGAAGGTGCCCTGCTTGTTGGGGGTCACCTCGAAGGCGTTGGTGTGACCCGGGATGACGTCCTGCTTCATCAGGAACGGCACCACCCAGAAGGAGTGGATGACGTCGCGCGAGGTCAGGACGAAGCGGACCGTCTTGCCCTCGGGGAGCCAGAGCGTCGGGCCCGGGTTGTTGGTCTGCGGGTTCCGGGTGCCCGGGGTACCGCAGTCGTAGGTGCCGCCGGCGTTGGCCGGGAAGTCCTCCTTGAAGCGGTCCGGGATCGCGTCCAGGTCCTGGGAGGTCTTGGCGTCACCGGTGGACCCGGCGACGGGCTCGACGTAGTTGAAGCACCAGCTCCACTGGAAGCCGACCACGTTGACCGTGACGTCGGGCTTCTTCTTGAGGCTGAGCAGCTCGGACTCGTCGCGGGCGGTGAAGTAGAACAACACCGAGACGATGATGAGCGGGACCACGGTGTACAGCGCCTCGATGGGCATGTTGTACCGGGTCTGTGGGGGTACCTCGACCTTGGTGCGGCTGCGCCGGTGGAAGAAAGCACTCCACAGGATCAGACCCCACACCAGCACGCCGACGGCGAGCGCAGCCGCCCAGGACCCCTGCCACAGGGAGAGGATCCGCGGAGCCTCTTCCGTGGTCGGGGTGGGCATACCAAGGCGGGGGAAGTCTTCCCAGTTGTACGAGCAACCGGTGGCTGTCGCCAAGACCAGGCCCGCGGTCAGTGCCTGCAGCAGCTTCCGCCGCATCGGGCGCCGCGGCGAGCGGTCGGAGCCGTTGGGACTCACGTAGCGCCTTCCCGAGAGTCTCGCCCGCGCGGATCGGCTGCGGCCTGGCCTTCTCGCTGGTCGGTCGCCGCCCTGCGTCGGGCAGGGGTTTGGATGTTTATGCGGACCAAACCCTAGCCGACGCCTTCCGGGGGTTCTCGGGGAGGGGTGCCTACTGACCCCGGCGGTTCGCTGGTTTGGCGGGCGCGGCGGTCGTTGTGGCCGTTCGCGCGGTTCGTCCCGCCCCCTTGGGGCCACTTTCCGCTGGACGTTCTAGCGTTGCCGTGTGGCCTACTTCGATGCTGCTTCCGCCGCTCCGCTCCATCCCGTCGCCCGCCAGGCCCTGCTGGCCTCGCTCGACGAGGGGTGGGCGGATCCCGCACGTCTGTACAGGGAGGGACGCCGGGCGCGGATGCTGCTCGACGCCGCACGGGAGGCCGCCGCCGAGGCGGTGGGGTGCCGGGCGGACGAGCTGGTGTTCACCTCGTCCGGAACCCGTGCCGTGCACACGGGGGTTGCGGGCGCGCTGGCCGGGCGGGGGCGGGTCGGTCGCCACCTGATCGTGTCAGCTGTCGAACATTCCTCCGTACTCCATTCGGCGGAGGTCCATGAGGCTGCCGGAGGGACCGTCACCGAGGTCGCGGTGGACCGGACCGGGCGAGTGGAGCCGTCGGCGTACACGGCCGCCCTGCGCGAGGACACGGCGCTGGCGTGTCTCCAGTCCGCCAACCACGAGGTGGGGACCGAGCAGCCGGTCGCGGCGGTGGCCCGGGCGTGCCGGGAGGCCGGGGTGCCGTTGCTGGTGGACGCGGCGCAGTCGCTGGGGTGGGGGCCGGTGGACGGGGACTGGTCGTTGCTGACGGCCAGTGCGCACAAGTGGGGCGGGCCGTCCGGGGTCGGGCTGCTGGTCGTGCGCAAGGGCGTGCGGTTCGCGGCGCAAGGGCCGGTGGACGAGCGGGAGTCGGGGCGGGCGCCCGGTTTCGAGAACATCCCGGCGATCGTGGCGGCGGCCGCGTCACTCCGGGCCGTACGGGCCGAGGCCGCCGAGGAGGCCGTGCGCCTGCGGGAGCTGACGGAACGGATCCGGGCCCGCGTGCCGCGACTGGTCTCCGACGTCGAGGTGGCCGGCCATCCGGTGCACCGGCTGCCCGGGGTCGTCACCTTCTCCTGTCTCTACGCCGACGGGGAGGCGCTGCTGCACGAGCTGGACCGGGAGGATTTCTCCGTCTCGTCCGGATCGTCCTGCACGAGCAGCACGCTGACGCCGAGCCATGTGCTGCGGGCGATGGGCGTGCTGAGTGAGGGGAACGTGCGGGTCTCGCTGCCGCCGGGGGCCGCGGAGGAGGAGGTGGAGAGGTTCCTGGAGGTGCTGCCCCGGGCTGTGGCGGCGGTGCGGGAGAAGCTGGGCGCGCCCGCCGGCTCCGAGGTCGCCCGCGAGGAGGACGTCCTGGTCGTGGACTCCCTCGGCAAGCGCTGCCCGATCCCCGTCATCGAGCTGGCCAAGGTGATCGGCGACGTGCCCGTGGGCGGCCTGGTCCGGGTCCTGTCGGACGACGAGGCGGCCCGGCTGGACATCCCGGCGTGGTGCGAGATGCGGAACCAGGAGTACGTCGGGGAGGAGCCGGCGGTCCGGGGAACGGCGTACGTGATCCGCCGGGTGAGCTGAGCGACTCAGGGGCGCGGGGCTGTGTGTACATATGGCTGCCGCCGCGGGTACGCGAGTAGTCCCCCACGCACCCGCGGCCGAAGCCGTCAGCCGGTCAGGACAGGTGCGCCTGGACCTCCTCAGCCGCCTCGTCCCCGTACGCCTTGGTGAACCGCTCCATGAAGTGCCCGCGCCGCAGCTGGTACTCCTGTGTGCCCACCGTCTCGATGACGAGCGTCGCCAGCATGCAGCCGACCTGCGCGGCCCGCTCCAGCGGGACGCCCCAGGCGAGGCCGGAGAGGAACCCGGCGCGGAAGGCGTCGCCGACGCCCGTGGGGTCGGCCTTGCGCTCCTCGTCCGGCGTGCCGACCTCGATCGGCTGCTCGCCGACCCGCTCGATGCGCACGCCCTGCGCGCCGAGGGTCGTCACCCGGTGGCCCACCCGGGACAGGATCTCCGCGTCGGTCCAGCCGGTCTTCGTCTCGATGAGGCCCTTCTCGTACTCGTTGGAGAAGAGGTACGTCGCCCCGTCCAGCAGGATGCGGATCTCCTCGCCGTCCATCCGGGCGATCTGCTGGGAGAAGTCGGCGGCGAACGGGATGGACCGGGAGCGGCACTCCTCGGTGTGCCGGAGCATGGCCTCCGGGTCGTCGGCGCCGATGGAGACCAGGTCGAGGCCGCCGACCCGGTCGGCGACGGTCTTGAGCTCGATGAGGCGGGCCTCGCTCATGGCGCCGGTGTAGAAGGAGCCGATCTGGTTGTGGTCGGCGTCCGTGGTGCACACGAAGCGGGCGGTGTGCAGCGTGTCGGAGATGCGGACGGAGTCGGTGTCGACGCCGTGCCGCTCCAGCCAGGCCCGGTACTCGTCGAAGTCCGCGCCCGCGGCGCCGACCAGGACCGGCCGGGTGCCGAGCTGCCCCATGCCGAAGGCGATGTTCGCGGCGACGCCGCCGCGGCGGACGTCGAGCTTGTCGACCAGGAACGACAGCGAGACCGTGTGCAGCTGGTCCGCCACGAGCTGGTCGGCGAAGCGGCCGGGGAAGGTCATGAGGTGGTCGGTGGCGATGGAGCCGGTGACTGCGATGCGCACGGCGTGGACTCTCCTGAGGGAGGCGGACCTTGACAGTTCACGCTATCGGGTGGGCGGGGCCGCTCTGAAGGCATCGAAACTACCCGATAGTAGATCTTTCTCCGTGAGGTCGACCGTGCATACGGTGCCGATATGACGAACCTCAAGCTCCATGCCCCCGTTCCGGTCGATCTCGAAGGCGATCTCGCGTCGCTGCCGGGGGACGGGGCACGGATGGCTCCGCACTGGGCGGTTCCCGACCGGGCGACCTCCCGGCCGGTCTCGCCGGCCCTCATCCACGGGGTGACCGTACCTCCGGCGTCGGCCCGGCTGCTCGACGCCATGTCGGACTACGGGGACTGACCGGCGCACGTAGGGGAACCGCGAGCTCCCCCGCTGCGTCCCATCGCTGTCCCCCGTAAAGGGGAGGCGGGATACGACCCACCAGCGGCCCGGTACCGACCGGGCCGGGTCCCATGGGACAGCTGTGCAGCCGAAGGAGCGATGCGGTGAACACCGAGCGACCCGACCACGACGACGACGCCAGGGAAGCGGGCGCCGCCGGAACCGCCGACGCCCCGGAGGCCGAGGAGCCGGGCGCGCCGGCCCCCGGGCCGTCGACGCAGGCCGGGGCCTCGCCGGGTACCGCTGAGTCCGACGAGGCAGTGGAGACTGCCGAGGCCACGCAGGCTGCCGAGACTACGGAGGCTGCGGAAGCGACGACGGCCGCGGCTGCGGAGGCGACGAAGGCTGCCGAGACTACGGAAGCTGCGGAAGCGACGACGGCCGCGGCTGCGGAGGCGACGAAGGCTGCGGAGGCTGCCGAGACCTCAGGCGACGACACGTCGGCAGGTGACGACGACACACCGGCTGCCGAGACCGCGGGCGACGACACGCGCGCTGCCGGGGCGGAAACGACCGGGGGCGGTGAGGGCGGCGCAGCCCCCGCAGCCGAAGAACCCGGCACGCCGGAAGCCGGGACGACGGGCGCGCCCGAAGGCGGGCCCGCCGAGGACGAGCACGGCGCGGACGCCGGGGCCGCGGACGCTGCGGCCACGGACGCCGAGACCACGGACGCCGAGGGCACGAACGTCGAGACCGCGGACGCCGAGACCACGGACGCCGAGGGCACGAACGTCGAGACCGCGGACGCCGAGACCACGGACGCCGAAGCCGGGCCCGGTCCGGCGGATGACGCGGACATCGCGGACATCGCGGATGCCGAGGCCGGGTCGGCTCCGCCGGACGCCGTGCTTGCCGAAGCCGGGCCGGCCTCGCACCGCGGCGTCGCCGCAGAGGGCGTGGACGCCGGGGAAACCCGCCCCGGCCCCGCCCCGGCACAGGCACCGGAACCGGCCCGGGACGGTGACCTCCCCCGCGACGACGAGGACCTGGTCCGCCACGGCGGTGGCCGTCCCCGCACCCCTGCGATCATCGCCTCCGTCGCCGCCGCCGTGCTGCTGATCGGCGGCGGCGGGGCCTGGCTCGCCTCCAACGCGTCCAGCGGGCCCGGCGGCGGTACGACGTCCGGCGCGGCCGGTGACGACACTCCCCCGCCGCTCGCACTCGACGGGCACTCGGACTCCACGGGCGGCGGCAACGGCATCGCCCCCGGCGAGCCCAACCCCTACGGCGCCACCTACCGCGTCGACGGCCCGCTCCCGGAGGGCCCCGGCAAGGGCCCGGTGTACCGGGCGCAAGGAGAGGTGTCCGAGGAGGACGTGGCCCGGCTGGCGAAGGCCCTCGGGGTCGAGGGGACGCCGGTGGCGCAGGGCGAGGCCTGGAAGATCGGGGGCCAGGACGGTTCGGGACCGAGTCTGCAGGTGAACAAGCAGGCACCGGGATCCTGGACGTTCAGCCGGTACGCCCCGGGCACCGACAACTGCAAGGGCACCGACACCTGCACCGCTCCGCGGACCGGCGGCGACACCCCGGTGAGCGAGGACGTGGCGCAGAAGGCCGCGGCGCCCGTGCTCAAGGCGGTGGGTCAGGACGACGCGAAGCTCGACGCGAGCCAGGTCATGGGCGCCCAGCGGGTGGTGAACGCCGCTCCCGAGGTCGGCGGTCTGCCCACGCACGGCTGGACGACGGGGATCACGGTCGGTTCCGACGGCGAGGTCGTCGGCGGCAGCGGTCAGTTCACGACGCCGGTGAAGGGCGACACGTACCCCGTGGTCGGCGCGGAGAAGGCGCTGGAGCTGATGAACGGGCAGCCGAAGAGCGACAACCGGAGGGGCATCGGCGGCTGCGCCGGCCCCGTGCCGCAGCAGGACCGGACGGAGCAGCCCTGCGGCTCGCAGGAGAGCGGTGCTCCCGAGAAGGACACCGTGACGGTCGGGAACGCGGTGTTCGGGCTGGCCGCGCACCTCGTGGACGGGCGCCAGGCGCTGGTGCCGTCCTGGCTGTTCGAGGTGACCGCGCCGGGCGCGCAGGACCCGTTCACGGTGACGTACCCCGCGGTCGACCCGCGGTACCTGGTCTCCCCCGCGCCGAGCGAGCCGGGTGACCAGCCGACCTCGGCTCCCGGTCCGCGCGAGGTGGAGGTGGAGGGCTACCGGGCCGAGGGCTCGGAGCTGACCGTGACCTTCACGGGCGGGGTGTGCGCCGACTACGACGTGAAGGCGGAGGAGAAGGGCGACGAGGTGAGGGTCACGGTGACGTCGACCCCGTGGCCGGACAAGGTCTGCATCATGATCGCCAAGCAGTTCCAGAAGACCGTGCAGCTGGACGAGCCGCTCGGGGACCGTGCGGTCGTCGACGCGGACGGCAACGCGGTCCCGCTGGCGAAGGAGGGCGCGCGGCTGCCGGCGCCGCCGACGCGCTGACACCCGGTACCGCGAAGGCGGCGACCCCCGTGGAGGGGGTCGCCGCCTTCGTCGTGTCCGCTGCCGCCGGTGGCGGCCCGGCAGGCTCAGCTGAAGGAGTCGCCGCAGGCGCAGGAGCCCGTGGCGTTCGGGTTGTCGATCGTGAAGCCCTGCTTCTCGATCGTGTCCACGAAGTCGATCGTGGCGCCGCCCAGGTACGGGGCGCTCATGCGGTCGGTGACGACCTTCACACCGCCGAAGTCCTTCTCGACGTCGCCGTCGAGGGAACGCTCGTCGAAGAAGAGCTGGTAGCGCAGGCCGGAGCAGCCGCCGGGCTGGACGGCGACGCGCAGCGCGAGGTCGTCGCGGCCTTCCTGGTCGAGCAGGGTCCTCACCTTGTCCGCGGCGGCGTCGGTCAGGATGATGCCGTCGCTGACGGTGGTGGTCTCGTCCGATACGGACATCTACATCTCTCCCGGGTTGTACGGAGACTGCTTGCCGACGGGTCCAACCGGCGGGGCCGCGGATTCATTCCGGGCCGGGCGCTCGATCTCGGCTTCCTTTTCATGCTCGCACACGCGCCGGGAACCGGAAAACGGCTCTTTCCGGGTCTTCCCGGGAATGAACGGCGGCTCGCCGGGATTCACGTCACACAGACGCTATGGCCATCGTCAAAGTGACGTGAAGCGGTTATGATAGATAGCGTCAAATCGACGAAAAGTCGCAGAAACAGAAAGGGTGCGTGTCGTGACCACCGCCCAGACCCAGGAGCTCGACGTACAGCCGACGCCCCTCGCCCTGCTGCTCCTCGGCCGTGAGGCCGACCCGAAGAGCGAGCGCGGCGTGGAGTGTCCCGGCGACCTGCCCTCGCCGTCCGACCCGGACCTGGTGGAGCGCGCCCGCAAGGCGAAGGAGAAGCTCGGGGACAAGGTCTTCGTGCTGGGGCACCACTACCAGCGCGACGAGGTCATCCAGTTCGCCGACGTCACCGGGGACTCCTTCAAGCTGGCCCGGGACGCGGCGGCGCGCCCGGAGGCCGAGTACATCGTCTTCTGCGGTGTGCACTTCATGGCGGAGTCCGCGGACATCCTGACGTCCGACGACCAGAAGGTCGTCCTGCCCGACCTCGCCGCCGGCTGCTCGATGGCCGACATGGCGACGGCCGAGCAGGTCGCCGAGTGCTGGGACGTGCTGACCGAGGCCGGGATAGCCGAGCAGGTCGTGCCCGTCTCGTACATGAACTCGTCCGCCGACATCAAGGCGTTCACGGGCAAGCACGGCGGCACGATCTGCACCTCCTCCAACGCCAAGCGGGCCCTGGACTGGGCCTTCGAACAGGGGGAGCCCTCGACGACGAAGGTCCTGTTCCTCCCGGACCAGCACCTGGGCCGCAACACGGCAGTGCGGGACATGGGCATGTCCCTGGAGGACTGCGTCGTCTACAACCCGCACAAGCCGAACGGCGGCCTGACGGCCGACGAGCTGCGGGCCGCGAAGATGATCCTGTGGCGCGGCCACTGCTCGGTGCACGGCCGCTTCAGCCTGGACTCGGTGAACGACGTGCGTGAGCGCATCCCGGGCGTGAACGTCCTGGTCCACCCCGAGTGCAAGCACGAGGTCGTGGCCGCGGCGGACTACGTCGGCTCGACGGAGTACATCATCAAGGCCCTGGAGGCCGCGCCGGCCGGCTCCAAGTGGGCCATCGGCACGGAACTGAACCTGGTCCGCCGCCTGGCGAACCGTTTCGCGCCCGAGGGCAAGGAGATCGTCTTCCTCGACAAGACGGTCTGCTTCTGCTCGACCATGAACCGCATCGACCTCCCCCACCTGGTCTGGACCCTGGAGTCCCTGGCCGAGGGCAACCTGGTCAACCGCATCGAGGTGGACAAGGAGACGGAGACGTTCGCGAAGCTGGCCCTGGAGCGGATGCTGGCGCTGCCGTAGCCCGCGCCCTGCCCGTCGCCACCCCGAGTGCGGTTTCCGCTCGGGGTGCGCGGGGCTGAGGCCGACGGCGGTGCCGCCACGGCGGAAGCGGCAGCGGGCGCGCGGATGAGCGCGGTGGAGGTCACTCCACCCGTGGACGGACCAGGCCTGACTCGTACGCGATGACCACCAGCTGGGCCCGGTCCCGGGCTCCCAGCTTGGCCATGGCCCGGTTGACGTGCGTCTTCACCGTCAGCGGGCTGACCTCCAGCCGCTCGGCGATCTCGTCGTTGGAGTGGCCGCCAGCGACCAGGACGAGCACCTCGCGCTCCCGCCCGGTGAGCGATGCGAGCCGTTCGCCGCGGGCTGGGTCACGGTCGCCGTCGGCCGGGTCCTCCGTGGCGAGGAAGCGGGCGATCAGGCCCGTGGTGGCCGCCGGGGACAGCAGGGCCTGCCCCCCGGCCGCGGTACGGATGGCGGTCAGCAGTTCCTCGGGCTCGGAACCCTTGCCAAGGAAGCCGGAGGCGCCGGCGCGCAGCGACCGCACGACGTAGTCGTCGACCTCGAACGTCGTCAGGATGACCACGCGGACGTCGGTGAGTTCCGGGTCGGCGCTGATCATGCGGGTCGCCGCGAGACCGTCGGTGCCGGGCATGCGGATGTCCATGAGGACGACGTCGGCGCGCTGCTCCTTCGTCAGCCGGACCGCTTCCGCGCCGTCGGAGGCCTCGCCGACCACCTCCATGTCGGGCTCGGAGTCGACGAGCACACGAAAGGCGCTGCGGAGCAGCGCCTGGTCGTCGGCGAGCAGGACACGGATCGTCATGCGGGGTCCTCCCCGGGCGGTGTGCGGTTCTTGACCGGCAGGATCGCATGGACGCGGAAGCCGCCGCCGTAGCGGGGACCGGTGGTGAGGGTGCCGCGCAGGGCGGTGACGCGCTCGCGCATGCCGAGCAGGCCGTGGCCGCCGCCGCTGCCCGGTGCCTCGTTGTCCCCGCTGCCGTCGTCGAGCACGGTGATCTCGATGTTCGGTCCGACGCGTACGACGCTGACCTCGGCCTTGGCCTGGGTCCCGGCGTGCTTCTGCACGTTGGTGAGGGCCTCCTGGATGATCCGGTAGGAGGCCAGGTCGACGGCTGCGGGGAGGGTGGTGTCCTGGTCGGCGCGGGCGACCTCGATGTGCAGGCCGGCGCTGCGGAACGTGCCGGCGAGTTCGTCGAGGCGGTCCAGGCCCGGGGCGGGCTCGGTGGGGGCCTCCGGGTCGCCGGACTGCCGGAGCAGGCCGACGGTGGCGCGGAGTTCGTTGAGCGCTGAGCGGCTCGCCTCGCGGACGTGGGCGAGGGCCTCCTTGGCCTGGTCGGGGCGTTTGTCCATGACGTGCGCGGCGACGCCGGCCTGGACGTTGACCAGGGCGATGTGGTGGGCGACGACGTCGTGCAGGTCGCGGGCGATGCGCAGGCGCTCCTCGGCGACCCGGCGGCGGGCCTCCTCCTCGCGGGTGCGTTCGGCGCGTTCGGCGCGTTCGCGGATGGCCTGGACGAAGGCGCGGCGGCTGCGCACGGCGTCGCCGGCGGTGGCGCCGATGCCGGTCCAGGCGAAGATCGCGAGGTTCTCCTGGGCGTACCAGGGCAGACTGCCGGCGGCCATGCCCGAGCCGGTCAGCACGGTCATGGTGAGCAGGCCGACGCGCCAGGTGGTGGGGCGGTCGGTGGTGGAGGCCACGGTGTACAGGGCGACGACGGCCGACATCGCGACGGGGGCGCGGGGGTCGCCGCTGACGGACTCGATCACGGAGACGGTGCCGGTGAGGGCGAGGACCGTCATGGGGGCGCGGCGGCGGAAGACCAGCGCGGCGGCACCGAGGGCCATGAGGACGAGGCTGAGGGATTCGGGGGTGCGCAGGGCCCAGCTGACGCTGTCGCGGTGCCGGGGTTCCACGAACGACCCGGCGACCATGCAGACCAGGACGGCCGCGGCCAGGACGGCGTCCACGGCCAGGGGGTGCGCCGTGGCCTGGCATCTGGCCCGCTGGAGGGTGCTCACGGGGACTCACCGTAGCCGGGCCGGGGGCCGCGCCCCCAGGCCCCCGTCCGCCGGAACGGCCTCGTCCTCGCTCGCCGGACGGGCCGGCGAGGAACCACCGGGGCTCTGAACACTCAGCTGGGGATCAAGCCGTCGTCGCTCAGGAGCTCTTCGACCTGCTGCAGCGTCGCGTCCGGAGAGGGGAGGATCAGTTCCGACGGCTCCAGGGAGTCGTCCGGGAGGGGTTCGCCCAGGTCGCGGACCCTGGTGAGGAGGGCCTGGAGGGTGCGGCGGAAGCCGGGGCCGTCGCCGTTCTCCATTTCCGCCAGGAGTTCGTCGTCCAGCTCGTTCAGCTCGGTGAGGTGGCCGTCGGACAACCTCACCTGCCCCTCCCCCATGATCCGTACGATCATGTCGGCCTCCTAGGCGTGGACCCCTACTGCTTGTCGAAGCGCGGGGTGTCCTGCGGCTGCTGCTGCGACTGCTGCTGGCTCGTGCCGCCTTCGAGGGCCTGCTGCCCACCGCTGGCGCCGCCGGCCAGCTCGGCCTTCATGCGCTGCAGTTCCAGCTCCACATCCGTACCACCGGAGAGCCGGTCCAGCTCGGCCTGGATGTCGTCCTTGTGCATGCCGGAGGGGTCCTCGAGGGCACCGGAGGCGAGCAGCTCGTCGATCGCGCCGGCGCGGGCCTGGAGCTGGGCCGTCTTGTCCTCGGCGCGCTGGATCGCCAGGCCGACGTCGCCCATCTCCTCCGAGATGCCGGAGAAGGCCTCGCCGATCCGGGTCTGCGCCTGGGCCGCCGTGTAGGTCGCCTTGATCGTCTCCTTCTTCGTGCGGAAGGCGTCGACCTTGGCCTGGAGCCGCTGGGCCGCGAGGGTGAGCTTCTCCTCCTCGCCCTGGAGCGTGGCGTGCTGGGTCTCCAGGTCGGTCACCTGCTGCTGGAGCGCGGCCCGGCGGGACAGGGCCTCCCGGGCCAGGTCCTCACGGCCCAGGGCGAGCGCCTTGCGGCCCTGGTCCTCCAGCTTGGTGGACTGCGACTGCAGCTGGTTCATCTGGAGTTCCAGGCGCTTGCGGCTGGTCGCCACGTCGGCGACGCCGCGGCGGACCTTCTGGAGCAGCTCCAGCTGCTTCTGGTACGAGTAATCGAGGGTCTCGCGCGGGTCCTCGGCCCGGTCAAGGGCCTTGTTCGCCTTCGCGCGGAAGAGCATCCCCATACGCTTCATGACACCGCTCATGGGCTTCGCGCGCCCCCTTCTGACCGACTCCGGCTCCAGCTCCTGCGACAGAACCCACAGTACGGGCCCTGCATCCATTACCGCACTGTTCGGGGACGGATGCGCTCATCCCCAAGGACGACTGCGTGCGCTCCTGCTCCGGCGTAGGGAGTAGGTGGTCCCCGGGGTCACCGGAGCCGTGCACCCCGGGAAACATCCGAAGGCGTACGCAACGTCCCCTCTGTCCCCTTACTGACGACTGGTGTTGCCGGATCGTTCCCCACGGGACTGGGGTCCATGCCCTTCAAGCCCTTATCCTTGGGTTTTGTGTTCCGTAGCCGTGCGAAGGATGAGAAGGCCCAGGCAGCCGACAAGGCGCCGGTGACCGACTCCAGTCAGCCCCGTCACCCCGAGGCCCCCAAGGGCCGCCCCACGCCCAAGCGCAGCCAGGCCCAGTCCTCGCGCCGCAGCGTGGCCAACACGTCGATGACGCGCAAGGAGGCCGCCAAGCGCCAGCGCGAGGAGCGCCGCAGCGCCCTGGAGCGGCAGCGCCAGGCGCTGGCGAGCGGGGACGAGCGGTATCTGCCCGCGCGTGACAAGGGACCGGTCCGCCGGTTCGCGCGCGACTTCGTCGACTCGCGGTTCAACATCGCGGAGTTCTTCCTGCCGATGGCCGTGGTCATCCTCGTGCTGAGCATGGTGCGGGTGGCGGCGCTGCAGAACATCGCGCTGCTGCTGTGGCTCGTGGTGATCGTGCTGATCGTGGTGGACTCGTTCGTCACGGGCTTCCGTCTGAAGAAGCAGCTGAACGCGCGCTTCGCGGGTGAGAACCGCCGTGGCGCGGTCGCCTACGCCCTGATGCGCTCCCTCCAGATGCGCCGGCTCCGGCTGCCGAAGCCGCAGGTCAAGCGCGGAGAGCGGCCCTGACCACGACGCCGTTCTCCGGGGGTGCGGCGAATGCCTGGCTGGACAAGCTGGGCGGGCTGCGCGATGTCGTCCGGCAGGAGCTGGTGACCCGCCAGCTGGACGAACAGATAGTCGGGCGGTTCCCGGTCGGCCGGCGGCTGCGGGTGCTCGACGTCGGGATGGGCCAGGGCACGCAGGCGCTCCGGCTGGCCCGGGCCGGGCACCAGGTGACCGGTCTGGAGCAGGACGCGACGATGATCGCCGTGGCCCGGGAGTCGCTCGCCGGGGAACCGGAGGGCATCCGGAAGCGGATGCGGATCATCGAGGGCGACGGCCGGGACACCGGCGTGCACTTCCTGCCGGGCAGTTTCGACGTGGTGCTGTGCCACGGCGTCCTCATGTACGTCGAGGAACCCGACCCGCTGCTGGCGGGCCTGGCCCGGATGCTCGCGCCGGGCGGGCTGCTGTCGCTGCTGGTGCGCAACGGGGACGCGCTCGCGATACGGCCGGGGCTTTCCGGCGACTGGGCGGGCGCGCTGGCCGCGTTCGACACGGTCTCCTATCGCAACCGGCTGGGGCTCGACGTACGGGCCGACCGGCTGAAGGACCTCACGGCGACGCTCGCTGGGATCGGGGCGCCGCTGCACGCCTGGTACGGGGTGCGCGTGTTCACCGACACGGCGGCGGACGGCACGGAGGTCCCGGTGGACGCGGAGGCCCTGCTCGCGGTGGAGGAGAGGGCCGGACGGACGGATCCGTACCGCGGGGTGGCGGCGCTTCTGCACCTGTGCGGCGTACGGGGCTGACCGCTCGGAGGAGTCGGAAGAGGGGGTGGGCGGGGGCCGTCGGCCCCCGCCCCCGGGCTCACGCCTCGGTCGCGTGCAGGCTCATCGGCCCGTAGATCTCCGTGGCGTCCTCGAACAGCCGCACCTGGTCGGCACCGCCTTCCAGCAGGTCCTTCCAGTTCTCCCCGATCCAGGACTCGGCGTCCCCCTGGGTGGGGAACTCCTCCGGCGTCACCGCTGGCTGGACCTCCGTCCCGTCGGTCTTCTCGAACCGCCACGTCCATGCCGCCATGTACGCCTCCCATGTGTGTGAGCACACTGCACAGCGAAAAGCCGGATCTTGGTCCGGCCCCTGACACGAGCCTATGCGCTCCGCTGAGTGGGGCGTTACAGGCCTCGGGGGCGCGGGGGGCCCGTCATGTGCGGGCCGTGGGGGGTGATCGCGCGGTTCCCCGCGCCCCCACTGGGGCGTCGCCGACACGCATGTCCCGTGTCCACGGGTGAGAATCGGGGCGTGGAACTCACTCTCCTCGGCACCGGCGCCCCCGCGGGACTCCCCCGCCCCGACTGTCCCTGCGCGGCCTGTGCGGCCGCCCTCGGCCCGGACGCGCGGGCGGCCACCGCGCTGCTGCTGGACGGGGCGCTGCTGCTCGACCTGACGCCCGGAGCGGCGTTCGCCGCGGCGCGGGCGGGCCATTCCCTGACCGGCGTACGGCAGGTGCTGCTGTCGCATCCGCACGACGGGCCCGCCGTGGAGGTGCCGGCCGGGCTGCCGCAGCCCGGGCGGGTGCCGGACGGACGGGAGTTGACGCTGCTGACGGGGCACCGGGTGCGGGCGGTGGCCCTGGACGCGCCGGGCACTGGGTACGCGGTGACCGGGCCGGAGGGGCAGCGCCTGCTGTATCTGCCACCGGGCGGAGCACCGGCGGGGCTCGAGGGACGGGCCGAGTCGTACGACATGGTCCTCGCGGACGTCGTGGGGCGGCCGGACGCGCTGGCGAAGCTGCGGGCGGTGGGGGCGGTGGGGCCGACGACCGATGTGGTCGCCGTCCACCTGGACCACGACGTGCCGCCGGGGCCGGAGCTCGGACGCCGGCTCGCGGCGGCCGGCGCGCGGGCCGTGCCGGACGGGGCGACGCTGGCGGTGGGGGCCTACGAAGACGTGCCGGACGTGCCGCGGCGGACGCTGGTGCTGGGCGGGGCGCGGTCGGGGAAGTCGGTGGAGGCCGAGCGGCGGCTGGAGGCCTTCCCGGATGTGCTGTACGTGGCGACGGGCGGGTCACGCAACGGGGACACGGAGTGGTCCTCGCGGGTGTCCGCGCACCGGGAGCGGCGGCCGGGGTCGTGGCAGACGGCCGAGACCTGCGATCTGGTGCCGTTGCTGGAGGCAGAGGGGCCACCCCTGCTCATCGACTGTCTGTCGCTGTGGCTGACGGACGCGATGGACACGGCCGGGGCATGGGACGACGCGGTGTGGGCCGAGCGGGGGGAGAAGGTGTTGCGGGAGCGGGTGCGGGAGTTGACGGAGGCGGTGCGCTCCACCCGGCGCACCGTCGTCGCCGTCTCGAACGAGGTGGGGTCGGGGATCGTGCCGGCGACCGCGTCGGGCCGGCGGTACCGGGATGAACTCGGGCGGCTGAACGCGGGGTTCGCGGACGAGTGCGAGCACGTGCTGCTGGTGGTGGCGGGGCAGGCGGTCGTGCTGCGGGGCTAGCGGTGCGGATGCCGGCGCGGATGCCGGTGCCGCTGCCGGGTGGGCGCAGCCCGGGACGACGGGGCGCCGCCGCGCCCACCCGGCACCCCCTATCCCGGCTTGCGGGCGATCAGGCGGTAGGTGTTCGCGAAGCGGGTGCGGCGGGCCAGGGGGGCGATGAGGTGGTCGGCGACCGCCGCCAGGGCCACCAGCGGCACTCCCGCTCGGAGCAGAGCCGTGCGGAGGTGCTGGTGGACCTGGGGCGGGGGGATCGCCCGCCAGGGGGTGTCGGGGGCCGGGAGGGCGTGGGAGAGGGCCAGGGCCGTGGCGCCGGAGAGGTCGTGGGGGACGTGGACGGGGCGGTGGTCCAGGGTGAGGATCGCGCAGCCCGCCGCCTCCAGTTCGGCTCTGAGGTTCTGCGGGGGCAGCAGGTGGAGGTGGCGGGGCTGGTCGTAGGGGAGCCACCAGCGGCCCAGCAGGGCGGCGAAGACGCTGCGGGGGCTGAGGGTCTCCAGCAGCAGGTGGCCGCCCGGGCGCAGGACGGAGAGGGCGGCGTGGAGTTCCGCCCGGGGGTCGGAGGTGCCCTCCAGGTGGTGGAGCATGCTGACCACGTCGTAGCGGGCGCGCAGCGGGGCCGAGACGCGCGGGTCCGTCAGGCGGCCGACGTGGGCCTCCTCGACGCGGTCGGCGGAGCGGGCGCGGACCACGCGGGGGGTGGAGTCCAGGCCGTCGAACGCGGTGTAGGGGTGGAACCGCCGGGCCGTCGCGGGGAAGCACGCGTGGCCCGTGCCCACGTCCAGCCAGCTCTCCGGCTCCCCGAAGCGCAGCATCGCGCGGGCCGCCGAGCGGTGGCGGCGGGGGCTGGCCCGCAGGGCGAGGAGACCGTCGCTCGCCGGGTCCCTGGGCGCCCCGCGCACGCTGCGGTGGTAGAGGGCGAGGCCCTCGGCCGTGAGGCGGGGGTTCTGGAAGGTGTGGCCGCAGTCGCGGCACTCGTCGACGGTGAAACTGCCCGGCTTGTACTGCCGCACGTCCCCGGTGCGCAGCCGGTTGCGCAGGCGGGCGGAGCCGCACCAGGGACAGTCCTCGCGGCGTGGTTCGTGGACGCGGGCGGTCGTCCGCTCGACGGCGGGTGCGGAGGGGGCGGGATGGGCGGGCATGGGCGGCTCCCGGGCGCGAGGCGTACGGCAGGGACGTACGACAATCCGCTGCAAAAGGAACGTATGGGATGCCGATCTTGGGTGCAACGACGTGGCCGCGTCGTAGTCCCGATGTGGCGCCGTGCTGTTCGAGCGGGGCCGGTACTGTTCGGCGAATGAGCTCGCTTAATCTCGACGACTTCACCGATCTGATCGAGCGTCCGGACGGCGGGGTGCGCCGTGACGCCGAGGCGCGCCGGGAGCGGCAGATCGTGCCACCCGGGTCGCTGGGCCGCCTCGACGACCTGGGTGAGTGGCTGGCGGCGGCGCAGTCAGCCGTGCCGGTGCGGCCGGTCGAACGGCCGCGGGTGGTGCTCTTCGCCGGCGACCACGGCATCGCCGAGCGGGGCGTCTCCGCCCGTCCGGCGGGCAGCGCCGCGGAGTTGGTGCGCGAGGTGCTGGAGGGCGGCCGGCCGGTGTCGGTGCTCGCCCGGCGGCTGGGCGTGCCCGTGCGGATCGTCGACATGGCCCTGGACTGCGACCCCGAGGCCCTGCCCGAGGACGTCGTACGGCACCGGGTGCGGCGCGGCAGCGGGCGCGTCGACGTCGAGGACGCGCTCACCCCGGAGGAGGCCGAGGCGGCGTTCCGGGCCGGGGTCGCGGTGGCCGACGAGGAGGCCGACTCGGGTACGGATCTCGTGGTGCTCGGCGACGTGAGCGTCGGCGGGACCACGGTGGCGGGCGTGCTGGTCGCGGCGCTGTGCGGGGTCGACGCGTCGGTCGTGACGGGGCGCGGCGGGCTGGCCATCGACGACCTGGCCTGGATGCGCAAGTGCGCGGCGATCCGGGACGCGCTGCGCCGGGCCCGGCCGGTGCTCGGGGACCAGTTGCAGCTGCTCGCGGCGGTGGGCGGGGCCGACCTCGCCGCGATGACGGGCTTCCTGCTGCAGAGCGCGGTCCGGAAGATGCCGGTGGTGCTCGACGGGGTCGTGACGGCCGCGTGCGCGCTGGTCGGGCAGCGGATCGCGTTCCGGGCGCCGGACTGGTGGCTGGCCGCGCACGACAGCGGGGAGCCCGGGCAGGCGAAGGCGCTGGACCGGATGGCCCTGGAGCCGCTGCTGACCCACGGCGTGACCGTCGGGGAGGGCGCCGGGGGGCTGCTGGCGCTGCCGCTCGTGCAGGCCGCGGCGGCGCTCGCGGCGGAGCTGCCCGAGAAGCCGGAGGAGCCCGAGAAGGCGGCGGAGTCCGAGGAGCCCGAGAAGGCGTCCGAGGAGGCGGAGGCTGCCGAGCCGGAGCTTCCCGGGGCGCCCACCGGGCAGTAGCGAGCGGGGAGAGAGCCAGGTCACGTACGCCTGGCTCAACTTCGTGCCGTTCCGGTCGGTCCTGGAACGTGGTGTCGGTTCGACTGAGTCGCGGACACCCTCAGACGTTCCCCCGCACGGACGAGGACGACCCGATGAGCACGCTCGCCCGCTGGGCCCGCGCCGAATGGGGACCGCTGCACACCGCGGTGCGTGAGCCGCTGCGGGGGCGGCGGTGGCGGGCCGTGCCGATGGCGGTCACGGCCGTGTGCCTCACGGCCGTGCTGCACTTCGCGCACAGCCATGAGTGGGGCTACCGGTTCGTGCAGAGCGCTGGTGGCGTGCGGGCCGAGGACCCGCTGTGGCTCGCACTGCTGCGGACACCGATGTCGCTGTTCGTGCCCGCTCTGGACCTGCCCGTGTGGGGCGCGCTGGCGCAGATCCTGCTGGTGTTCGGCATCGCGGAACTCTGCCTGGGCCGGCGGCGGACCCTCGCCGTCGCTTCCGTGGCCACCCTCGCGGGCACCCTGTACGCACGCCTGGGCATCCGGCTGGGCCCGGACTCCCCGCTGGGCCTGCCCGCTTCGGACGCGTGGGTCGTGGACACGGGGCCGTCGGCGGCGGTGGTGGGCCTGGCCGTGTTCCTGGGCTGGCGCCACCGCGCGTACGTCACGGCCGGGGCGGTGATCGCGGCGATGGTGGCGGAGGTCGTCCTGAAGGAGAACCTCGCGGGCAAGGAGCACCTCGCGGCGATCGTGGCGGTGCTGGTGCTGTGCGCGGTCGGCGAGGCACGTCAGCGGCGTTCGAGGGCCCGGTCCGGCTCCTGGTCGGGCGCGCCGCCGATCCAGTCCTGAAAGGCGCGCCGGGGGCCCGCCCAGCGGCGGTCGTGGCGGTAGGCGCGCAGGCCGGACTTGGCGCGGGCACGGGGGCGCTTGCGGTAGAACCGCTTGGCCCACGGGGAGCCGGGCCGCGCCAGCCGCACGGCCCCGATCAGGGCGACCAGGGGGACGATCACGCCCAGGACGGCGAGGCGGACCTTGCCCTTGAACAGGGCGATGAGGGCGAACGCGAAGTTCACGAGGACGTTCCCGAGGACGACGGCGCGGTTCTGCTCCTGGTCCTCGTTGAGGTCGTCGACGCCCAGCGGCGAGAAGCCGACCAGGAGCAGGCCGACGAGGGCGGCGGTGAGGACGACCATCTCGACGCTCTTGCGGCCGTCCGGGGTCCAGTAGACGTCGGCGAGGTGCAGGATCAGGGCGAACTCGTCGAGGACGAGGCCCGCGCCGATGCCGAAGAGCACGGCGGCCAGGTACGAGCCGAAGCCGTACTGGCCGCCCGCGACCGCGCCGAAGCCGCCGACGAGCGTCAGGATGACCCCGGGGACCACGTGGTGGACGTGGACGCCGCCGCTGCTGACGTTGCCGAAGGGGCCCCTGCCCGCCCGGATGAGGCGGGTGATGACCCGGGTGATCACGAAGGTCAGCACGAAGGCGACGAGAGCGAGGAGCAACGGCAGCTTGCCGGGTTCGACGATGTTCCGCTCCAGCCATCCCATATGCGAACTTTATCCTCGGCTGTCGTTCCCGCTCTCCTGACCGGCCGGTAGCCTGCGCCGGTGCCCAGAACCACGCCCCTCGCCGGCCTCCTCGACGGCTTCCTCGACGGTCTCCGCTTCGCCTTCGGCACCCTCACGGTGCTCCCGGTCCGGGTGACCCGGTGGGACCGGGAGGCTGCGCGCGGCGGCATGCTGTGCGCTCCGCTGGCCGGGCTGGCCGTCGGCGCCGCTGCCGCCGCCGCCGGGCTGGTGCTGCTCTTCCTCGGTGCGGGCGCACCGCTGGCCGCCGTGGCCACCGTCGCGGTGCCGGCCGTGCTCACCCGGGGGCTGCATCTCGACGGGCTCGCGGACACCGCCGACGGGCTGGGCAGCGGCAAGCCCGCCGAGGACGCCCTGCGGATCATGAAGCAGTCGGACATCGGGCCGTTCGGGGTCATCACCCTCGTCCTGGCCCTCCTCGCCCAGGCCGCCGCGCTCACCCACGCCTACGAAGCCTCCTGGGCCCGGGGCGCGTTCGCCGCCGTCCTCTCCGCGGCCCTCGCCCGGCTGGCCCTGACCCTGGCGGCCCGGGCCGGGGTGCCGGCGGCCCGGCCGGAGGGGCTGGGGGCGACGGTGGCGGGTGTGGTGCCGGTGCGGTCAGCCGTGCCGGCGGTCGTCGCGCTCGCGGCGGTGGCCGCGGCGGTCGGCGCCCTCCTCGGGCCGTACGAGGTGGTCCGTACCGTCCTCGCGGTCGTCCTCGCCCTGGCCGCCGCCGAAGCGCTCCTGCGGCACTGCACACGCCGCTTCGGCGGGGTCACCGGGGACGTCTTCGGCGGTCTGGCGGAGACGTCGGCGACCACGGCCCTGGTCGTTCTGTCACTGGGCTGAAACGATCTTCCCGTTCCCCTCCTGCCCCGGCCGCCCAGCCGCTAGCTTCCTGTGCGGACACACAAGTGATCGGGGGATGTTCATGCCGAAGCTGCGCCGTGCCGTGGCCTGGTCCGTCGACTTCGCGCTGGTGCTGGCGCTGGCCTCGGTGCTCGCCACGCTCACCTTCCACCGGGTCTCGGCGCTCGTCACCGACGTGCCCGAGCTGGCCGCTCGCGGCGGTCTCGACCTGCTGACCTCGCGCGGTGACGTCGTCGACGCCTCCCAGGAGCTGGGAGTGTCGCTGTGGGGCAAGTCGGTGCTGTACGTCGAGCAGGCCTTCGGGCTGCTGGTGCTGACGGTGTTCCTCTACCAGTGGGCGTGCCTGGCCCTGGCCGGCCGGACGGTCGGCAAGGCCCTGGCCGGGCTGAAGGTCACTTGGAGCCTTCCGCACCGGGCCGCTCGGCGGGCCGCCGTCACCACCTTCGTGGACGTCGCCGTGTACGCGGTCGCCTGTGTGCTGCTGGTCGAGGGGCAGGTCGTGCTGTCGGTGCTGGTGTGGGCGGTGGCCGTGGCGCTGTTCCTGCTGAACGCGCTGCCGGTCCTCTCCCCCGGCCGCCGGTCCCTCGCCGACCGGGTGGCGGGCACGTCGGTCACGGCAATCGGCCTCAGCATGCCTGTCGCCACGCCCCCAGTTCGTACTTCTTGAGCAGCGAACTCAAGCGCAGGCGGCGGGAGTCGGCGCAGAAGCGGCCGGTGGGCACCTCGTACTCGACGTGGAAGACGGCCTTGCCCGCCTCGACGAAGGGCTTCAGCGCCGCGCACTCGCCGTACTGGGCGCACTGTTCGTTGACCGCGAAGTCGAAGTCCCCGACCAGTTCCGGGATCTGGTCCAAATCGTTCTTCAGCCCGACGGCCAGGCCCCGTTCGTGGGCGAGGCGGGCGATGAGGCGGTTGTAGCGGAGCTGGTCGGCGGCGGTGAGCGGGAAGCCGGTGTCGTTGCGGTAGCCGTCCATGTTGTCGGGCTCCACCGCGTCGAAGCCCTTGTCCCGGCACATGTCGATCCGGTCCGCCATGAGCGGCTCCAGGACGTCGGTGCGGCGGATGTCCAGCCAGCGCTCGCCCTTCCAGCCGTTGCCGCGGCCGAGGACAGCCCTGGGGAACTTCCCCGCGTCCGGCCGGAACTCCTCCCAGGCACCGGTGGACAGGTAGCAGATGACCTTGCGTCCGTCGTCGTGCAGCCGGGCGACCGTCTCCCCGGAGTGGTCGAAGCCGTCGATGTCGTACACCGGCACGTCGACCGAGGTGTCCAGGCGCCCGCTGAGCTGCCACTGCCAGGCGGTGCCGGGGCGGGGCTGCCAGCGGGGGCCGGGCTTGTCGTCGGGGGCCGGGGTGCAGCCCGCGAGCAGCAGGACGAGCAGGGCGGCGGCGAGCAGGGGGCGTCTCACGGGGCTTCTCACGGGGCGTTCTCCGGGTGGTGCAGGGTGTACGGAAGGGTGCCCCAAGGGTGATCTCCGGTTCCGGGCACCGCGCAGTGCATCGCCGCACCCCGCGCCCGGGCCAGTCCCTCCGGGTCGGCGCCGGGCGGCACGTCGTAGACCAGGTGGCACAGCCGTACGTCCGGGCCGCCGGGCCGGGGCTGCGGGGGCAGCGCGCGGTAGGCGGCCCAGGTGCCCTCGAAGGTGACGAGGACATCGGCGATGCGGGCGTAGCAGGGGTGCGGTGCCGTGCCGTGGTTGAGGACGAGGGTGCCGCAGCCGACGCCCCAGGCGGCGACCGCCAGCTTCTGGTAGTGCTCGAACTCCTCTGGCCCGGACGGAACTTGGTCGAGGAAGGCGCCGTCGGTGCCGTACCAGTCGCGGTGCCGGGTGAGGTCGCGGACGACGTCGGTGGCGGCGCGGCGGCCGTAGTCGGTGTCGGCGTACCCGAGGACCCGTACGCCCGCGGCTCGCAGTCGGGCGGCGACCTCGGCGAACGCCGGGTCGGGGCGGTCGCCCGGGCCGCTGGCCGGGTTGAGGACGACCCCGTAGAGGCGGGGCGCCGCCGCGACGATCGCGTCCCATTCGGCGGGGCGGACGGACGGGTGCTCGTAGTACGGGACCAGGAGAGTGCTCATCGGTGGGCGGTTGCCCTCCCCAGCAGCGTGCACACCAGGGCGGCCTGGACGACGGCCGCCGTGCCGTGGACGGCGGCACCGGCCAGGTGCGGATCGCCGGTGCGGGTGACGAGGAGCAGCGTCTGGGCGAGGGCGGCGGCGCAGCACACCGCCGTCGCGCCGGTCACCGCGCCGAACGACTGGAGCAGCAGGCCCGTCCACAGGACCACGCCCAGCAGGAGCAGCCCGGCCAGCCGGGCACCGCCCGGCACCGCGGCGTGCGGCCACAGGAGGGAGGCGGCGAGGCTCAGCGCGAGCAGCGCGGCGAGGTAGGCGGCCAGGCACTGGACGACCGTGAGGACCGTCGTGCGCCGGAAGTCCCGGGCGGTGCCGCTGGAGCGCAGTCCGGCGAGGCTGTCGCTGCGGAAGCGGTGGAGCAGCCACTCGGCGGGTCCCATGCTGAGGGTGAGCGCCACGGCAGCGGGCGCGGCGACCGCGCCGTCCGTCCCGCCGGCGAGGACGTCGCCGAGCGCCGTGTACAGCACGAGGACGCCGGTGCCGAGTCCGAACAGGGCGTACGGCAGGGAGCCCGTGAGCCGGGGACCGGCGGTGCGGTGGTGGGCCGGGCGGCGGTGGGCGGGCAGGGTGCCGAACGCGCCGAAGGGCACCAGGGCGACGAGGCCGGCGGTCCAGCCGCCCCCGCCCGCTTCCTTCAAGGCGGGTGCCGCTTCGCGCACGGCGAGGGCCGCCACCGCCGCCAGGGAACCCAGCAGCAGAGCCAGGCTCGCGGCCTCGGGCAGCGGATCGACGAGGGACAGCACCGCGCCCACCGCCATCGGCGCGAGGGCGGCCAGCAGGAACCGTTCGCGGCCCATCACCAGCAGTACGGTCGCCGCCGCCAGGTAGCAGGACTGCCCGGCGGCGAAGGCGACCACGGCCGGGGCGGCGCCGCCCGCGAACGCCAGGGCGACCAGCGAGCCGAGCAGCGCGCCGGCCGGGGCGCCGAGCAGCAGGGCGCGCCGGGCGGCCATGCGGTCGCCCAGCCCCAGCCAGGCGTAGGCCCGGTGGGCGAGCCCCTGGTTCCACGTCCAGCCGCACAGGGCGCCGGCCAGCAGCGGGACCGTGCCGGCGGGGAGGCCGAAATCGCCCGGGCCGGTGAACAGTGGGGCGCCGAGGACGTAGGCGAGGCCGGGCAGGGCGAAGACGACACCGCGCAGCAGGCAGCCGAGCAGGCCGGTCCGCCAGGGATCGGGGAGGGGGCCGTCGGGCTCGGGATAGCGGCGTTCGACGCGTTCGTAGAGGGTCTCGGCGAGGGCGAAGGAGTTCTTGAGGCCGTACCGCTCGCGTATCTGGTCGTCGGAGAGGCCGTCGGACTCCAGCAGAGCGGCTACCTCGTCCGGGTGGACGGCCGCGGCTACGAAGTCCTCCAGACGGTCGGCGAGTTCGTCGACCGGGTCGGGCAGGGCCCAGCTGGGCGTGCGCTGCCGGGGGATGCCGGGGAGGGTGTCCGGGCGGGAGCCCGGGGGCAGCCAGACGCTTCCGCTCACCAGCCGGCCCCGTCCGTCGCGACGGACGCGTACCAGGGGTCGCGCAGTTCCAGGGTCCAGTCGGCCACGGTCTCCAGCGTGGGCTCGTACACCTCGTCCTCGCCCGCGAGTTCCTTGTAGATGGTGCGGAAGGCGTCCACCGAGCGGCGCAGCGTGAAGCGGTCGATGACCCGCTGGCGTGACAACTCGCCCAGTTCGAGGCGCCGTCGGTCGTCCTTGAGCAGGGTCAGCGCGGCGGCGGCCATCTTCTCCGGCTCGCGCGGGGGCACCACCAGGCCCGTGTCGCCGACGGCCTCGCGCACCCCGCCGACGTCCGTCGACACCGTCGTACGGCCGCACGACATGGCCTCGATGAGGGAGAACGGGAAGCCCTCGGAGATCGACGACAGCATGACCACGTGCCCGGCCGCGTACGCGCGCCAGACCTCGCTGATGCGGCCCTCGAAGGTCAGGCCGTCGGTGACGCCCAGCTCGGCGGCGAGTTTCTCCAGGCGGGTGCGGTAGGCCTCGGCGCCGGGCGGGACCGGGCCGAAGAGCCTGAGCCGGGTCGCCGGGATCTCGGCGCGCACCATCGCGTAGGCACGGATCAGGGTCTCCAGGTCCTTGATGGGGTCGATCCGGCCGCACCAGGACAGGGTGGGGACCTCCGGCTCGGGGCCGGCGTGCGGGAAGGCGGCCGGGTCGACGCCGTTGTAGACCGTGTGGATCTTGCCGGTGTCGGCGCCGCCGCGCTCCTCCCAGCGGCGGTTGTACTGGTTGCACGGGGTGATCAGGTCGGCGGCGCGGTAGCCGTAGGAGTTGAGCTCGCGGTAGAAGCCGAGCATGAAGGCCTTCACCGGCCAGCGCTGGGCGTCGCCGCGGTAGCCGAGGTAGCGCTCGCGCAGGTAGATGCCGTGCTCGGTGAGGAGGAACGGCACACCGTCCAGGTGGCGGGCGGCGAGCGCGGGCAGGGTCGCCAGGCCGCTGCTGACGGCGTGCGCGACCGTGCCCTGGTCGGGGTTCTCGGGTAGACGGACGCCGAGCGGGCGCAGGGCGTGCTCCAGCAGGTCGGTCGCGGTCAGCGCGTCGTGCACGGTGGGGCGGGCGGCGGCCGTCGGCAGGTGCGGCATGGTCCAGATCCGCATCAGCGACCGCAGCGCCGACTCGGTGCGCAGCGCGGCCGGCAGGCGTCCGTCGCGGGCGAGTCCGGCCAGTTCGTTCAGGGAATCGCCGAAGTCGGCGTGCGAGCCGGGGTCCAGGAAGGAGAGCAGGAAACGCTCGTAGGTCTCGGTGAAGCGGCGGCGGGCCCTGCCGTACGGGGGGCTCGCGCGGCCGGGGCGCGGGCCCCAGGTCGGGACGGAGGTGTGCCGGCAGACGTTGGGCGGCAGCTCCCAGGTGACGGGTTCGCGGCCGCTGCCGGTGAGCGAGACGATGTGGAAGTCGACCTCGGGCATGCCCTTGACGAGCTGGTCGCACCAGGTGCTGACGCCGCCGTGGACGTGCGGGTAGGTGCCTTCCGTGAGCATGGTGACATGACGGCCTGTTCGCCTCATGCGGTGTTTCCCCCTGTATTGCGGATGATGTGCGGGGAACTGCCGGCCCGGATGCCGAGTGGGGCTTCGTTCGAGCTGGTCGCGCAGTTCCCCGCGCCCCCTTTGGTCAGGGCAACTTCAGCGTGAGAGCGGACTGGAGTGCTGCCGGAGTCGTCCAGGCCGAGCGGGCTCCTGCGTACGGGGTGCCGAACGCGCTGGTGCCGAGCACGAGTTGCTTCTTGGTGCCCTCAGGGACGGTCACCGGGATCTGCGTCCCGGACGGTGCCGTGACCGTGACCGTGTCGCCGATCCGGTACGCCGTCACCCGCCCGTTGGCCAGGGCGGTCTGCCAGGCGGCGCGGCGCTGCACCTCGGTGCCGATGGCGCTGTGCCGGGGGTTCTCCAGCGGGGTGTTGTCGGCGAACAGCACCCGGTAGTCGTCGAGCACCTTCTCCATGACCGGGTAGAGCAGCCGGTCCTCGGCCAGGTTGGACTGGTGTGCGTAGTGCGGCCGGGGGTCGCCCGCGAGGACGTGCCCGAGGGCGGTGCGCGCCTCCTGCGGGACGATGTGCCCGGTGTATCCGGTGGCCGGGTCGAGCGGCTCGTCCAGACACGTCGACGTGGGGTCGTCCTCGCAGACGCCGCTGCCGCCGTCGGCCCGCGAGGTGTAGACCCAGTTGTACTCGTCGGCCATCTCGGCCGCCGTGCCCACGTTGTAGTACACGTTCATCGGGTGGCGCGGGACGGTCAACGCCCCGCCGATCCCCCGCTGCTCGGGCTCGCGGGAGTTGTCCGAGGCGATCCACCTGACGCCGGTGTCGGCGAGGGCGCCGGCCAGGTTGGGGTTGTCGGCGGGCTGCTGGGGCAGGGTCTTCAGGCCCGAGTGCTCACCGGTGACGAGCTCGGTGCGGTCGACGGGAAGGCCCTTGTTCACCGCCCAGGCGTGGTTGTCGCGGATCTGCGCGGCGATCTCGGCGCGGCTCATGTACTTCGTCGAGCCGTCGGCGTTCTTCGCGCAGCTCCACGGCACGCTGGAGGTGTCCTGGACGCAGCCCAGGAAGGGGTGCGTGTAGGTGTGGTTGACCCAGCGGTACTGGGCCTTGTCGGCGAGCAGCCGGGCGGCGAGGGCGTCGGTGCCGCCGTGCTCGGTCTTCCACTCCTCGCCGGAACCGGCGTTGAAGACCATGTCCATGGTGAAGCCGTGCTCGCGCTGCCACTGGGCGGCGTGGACGGCGTCGTCCTCGGTCATGCGGATCGGCGTGGTGCCCTCGCCGTCGCCGCCCGCGCAGTCGAAGTCGCCGGGGGTGCAGTTGCGCTCGGTGTCCCAGCGGCTGTCCGGGGCGAACACGTCGTCGATGTGGACGGCGAAGGAGTTGCGGGTCCGGCCCAGGTGCACGCCCTGGGTGAGCCACTCGACGATGCCGCGGGCCAGCAGCCGGAACTGCTGCTGGTTGCTGTTGTAGGCGAACGTCACCACGAGTTCGCGGCGGCCGTCGTGGGCGTACTCGCCGACCAGGCTGCCGCGTCCGGTGCCGCCGGGCACCGGGATGTCGACGTAGCTGGTGAAGCCCGCCCGGGGCCGGGCGACGTAGCCGTAACTCTCCGGTACGGACGGGGCGTTGTCCTCGAACCGGAACGCGCCGTCGAGGTAGCCGAACCAGCCCGTCTTCCCCGCCGCCGTGACGGATGCCTCGCGCCCGTCAAGGGTGCCCGCCCAGCCGCCCTCGCTCGTGTAGTCGAGGCCGACCTCCGGGTGCGCCCAGGTGTAGGCGTCGACCTGCGGGATGCCGTACGTCCGCTCGTAGGCCTCCAGGGCGGTCTGCTCGGCGGAACCCGCGCCGAACGGGGCCTCGTTCGGCAGGACGACGCCCTGGTACTTGGCGCGGGGCCGGCCGTCGACGGTGTCGCTCAGGAACGAATCGGTGATCTTCGGACGGCCGGCGTCGTTCAGGTCGATCGTCGTGTACGGGACGCCCGTGCTCCTCAGCTGGGCCGTGACGGCCTTCACGGGGCTGTCGCCGTTGTCCACCACCAGCACCTTCAGATCGATGCGCGGGTCCTCGGCGGCCGCCGCCCCGGGCGCCACCGCCCCGGCCGTGATCATGCCTGCCGCCGTCATCGCTGCGGCCGTGTTTCTCCATCTGCGCGCACGCTGCGCCATGGTTCCTCCCCCAGAAGATCCCCCGGATCCCCTCGCGGTCGCACAGAGGAGGATCCGTGGAAATCATGCAAAGCGGCGAGCAGGCCGCTCACCGGATCGCGACGAGTGTGACTCAGTTCACCGGAGTGAGGGATCAAGAAGTGGCCACTACGCCACCGACAGGTGAACGCCCGCAGGAATGAGCGAACGGGGTCACGCGCGTAGTCTCGACGTCGAGTGTTCGCCGCACCGGGGAAGGCCCCGTGAGACCCGGACCATTGGGATCGGAATAGGGTCGGCTGTCGGGCCCGGTCGACCCACACCGTTCGACCACCGCAACTTCACATCGGAAGCGAGATTTCACCACCGTGACTGCTCTCACTCTCAGCACCGCCGCGGCGACCGGTCTGCGGGCCGACGCGATCGTGATCGGTGTCGCCAAGGGGGCCAAGGGGCCGGTCGTCGCACCGGGCGCCGAGGCCGTGGACAAGGCGTACGACGGCAGGCTCGCCGCCGTTCTGGAGACGCTCGGCGCCGCCGGTGCCGAGGGCGAGGTGACGAAGCTGCCGGCGCCGTCCGGGTTCAAGGCACCGCTCGTCCTGGCGGTGGGCCTGGGCGCGGTTCCGGAGAAGGACGCCGACTACGACACCGAGGCGCTGCGCAGGGCCGCCGGCGTCGCCGCCCGCGCTCTGGCCGGGTCCAGGAAGGCCGCCTTCGCCCTGCCGCTGGCCGACGCCGCCGACGCCGGTGCGATCGGGGAGGGCGCGCTGCTCGGCGCGTACTCCTTCGACGCCTACAAGGGCAACGGCAAGGACCCCAAGGCGAAGAACGGCAAGGCCCCGCTCGCCGAGATCGCCCTGCTCGGCGGCAAGCCCCGCGACAAGGCGTACAAGGCCGCGATCGAGCGCGCCACCTCCGTGTCCGAGGAGCTCAACCGCGCCCGGGACCTGGTCAACACCCCGCCGAACGACCTGAATCCCGAGGCCTTCGCCGCGATCGCCCAGGCCGCGGCCAAGGAGCACGGCATCAAGGTGCAGGTGCTCGACGAGAAGGCCCTGGTCAAGGGCGGTTACGGCGGCATCCTCGGTGTCGGGGCCGGTTCGGCGGCGGGACCGCGTCTGGTCAAGCTGTCGTACACCTCCGCCAAGGCGAAGAAGCACCTCGCCTTCGTCGGCAAGGGCATCACCTATGACTCGGGCGGCATCTCGCTGAAGCCGGCCGGTCACAACGAGACGATGAAGTGCGACATGAGCGGTGCGGCCTCGGTGTTCGCCGCCGTCGTCGCCGCCGCGCGCCTCGGCCTGGAGGTCAACGTCACCGGCTGGCTGGCCCTGGCCGAGAACATGCCCTCCGGTTCCGCGACCCGTCCGGGTGACGTCCTGCGGATGTACAGCGGCAAGACCGTGGAGGTGCTCAACACCGACGCGGAGGGCCGGCTGGTGCTGGCCGACGCGCTGTGGGCGGCGTCGCAGGAGAAGCCGGACGCGATCGTGGACGTGGCGACGCTGACCGGGGCGATGGTGCTGGCGCTGGGGAACCGGACGTTCGGGATCATGGGCAACGACGACGCCTTCCGCACGGCGCTGCACGAGGCCGCGGAGGAGGTCGGGGAGCCGGCGTGGCCGATGCCGATGCCGGAGCACCTGCGCAAGGGCATGGACTCGCCCACGGCCGACATCGCGAACATGGGCGAGCGGATGGGCGGCGGGCTGGTCGCCGGGCTGTTCCTGCGCGAGTTCGTGGGCGAGGGCATCACCTGGGCGCACCTCGACATCGCCGGGCCGGCGTTCAATGAGGGCGGGCCGTTCGGGTACACGCCGAAGGGCGGCACGGGGTCGGCGGTGCGGACGCTCGTGCGGCTGGCGGAGCTGACCGCCGCGGGTGACCTGGGCTGAGTTCCGCCCACGAGCTCGGTCTCGCCGGTCGTGCGGCGAGTGCGGGGGGCGTGGGGGCTGTTCGCGCAGTTCCCCGCGCCCCTGGGAGGCATGTCCCGCCGTCGGTCGCCGGTGCACGTCGAGGGCTGGTCGCGCCCGCGCGGCGGAGCCGCAGACCGGATACAGCCCCGCGCCCTGGGGTGCGCTGTCCTCGCGCCCGTGCGGCGGAGCCGCAGATCAAGCACAGCCGCGCGCCCCTTGGGCGCGGCTCATCTGAACGTGGGGCGTCTCACACAGCAGCCCGGCGTCTCCTTGTGTGCCGACAAGTGCGAAGATGGGGCTCGGCAGGACAGGGCCCCACCGAAGGGCCGAAGAACGAGCGGCCGGACACCAGCCGCCTGCCGGTCACTGATGACCGGCTCACGGCGCACATGCATGGAGGACGTGACGTGGCGAACGACGCCAGCACCGTTTTCGACCTAGTGATCCTCGGCGGTGGCAGCGGTGGTTACGCCGCGGCCCTGCGCGGGGCGCAGCTGGGCCTGGACGTCGCCCTGATCGAGAAGGACAAGGTCGGCGGTACCTGCCTGCACCGAGGATGCATCCCCACCAAGGCCCTGCTGCACGCGGGTGAGATCGCCGACCAGGCCCGCGAGAGCGAGCAGTTCGGCGTGAAGGCCTCCTTCGAGGGCATCGACATCGCCGGCGTCCACAAGTACAAGGACGGCGTGGTCGCCGGTCTGTACAAGGGCCTGCAGGGTCTGGTCGCCTCCCGCAAGGTGACCTACATCGAGGGTGAGGGCCGGCTGTCCTCCCCCACCTCCGTCGACGTGAACGGCCGCCGCGTCGAGGGCCGCCACGTCCTGCTCGCGACCGGCTCCGTGCCGAAGTCGCTGCCCGGCCTGGAGATCGACGGCAACCGGATCATCTCCTCCGACCACGCCCTCGTCCTGGACCGCGTTCCGAAGTCGGCGATCATCCTCGGCGGCGGTGTCATCGGCGTCGAGTTCGCCTCCGCGTGGAAGTCCTTCGGCACCGAAATCACGATCGTCGAGGGCCTGAAGCACCTCGTCCCGGTCGAGGACGAGAACTCCTCCAAGCTCCTGGAGCGCGCGTTCCGCAAGCGCGGGATCAAGTTCAACCTGGGCACCTTCTTCGAGAAGGCCGAGTACACCCAGGACGGCGTCAAGGTCACCCTCGCCGACGGCAAGGAGTTCGAGGCCGAGGTCCTGCTGGTGGCCATCGGCCGCGGCCCGGTCTCCCAGGGCCTGGGCTACGAGGAGCAGGGCGTCGCCATGGACCGCGGCTACGTCCTGGTCGACGAGTACATGCGCACCAACGTCCCGACGATCTCCGCCGTCGGGGACCTCGTCCCGACCCTCCAGCTCGCGCACGTCGGCTTCGCCGAGGGCATCCTGGTGGCGGAGCGTCTGGCCGGCCTGAAGACCGTTCCGATCGACTACGACGGTGTCCCGCGGGTGACGTACTGCCACCCGGAGGTCGCCTCCGTCGGTATCACCGAGGCCAAGGCCAAGGAGATCTACGGTGCGGACAAGGTCGTCGCTCTGAAGTACAACCTCGCGGGCAACGGCAGGAGCAAGATCCTGAACACCGCGGGCGAGATCAAGCTCGTCCAGGTCAAGGACGGTGCCGTGGTCGGCGTCCACATGGTCGGCGACCGCATGGGCGAGCAGGTCGGCGAAGCCCAGCTGATCTACAACTGGGAGGCGCTGCCCGCCGAGGTCGCGCAGCTCGTCCACGCCCACCCGACGCAGAGCGAGGCGCTCGGCGAGGCCCACCTGGCCCTGGCCGGCAAGCCGCTCCACGCGCACGACTGACCCCTCGGTCGACGAACGCGACGACACAGACTTCCGCACTTTCCGTAAGGAGCAACCGAAACCATGGCGGTTTCCGTAACCCTTCCGGCGCTCGGTGAGAGCGTCACCGAGGGCACTGTCACCCGCTGGCTGAAGGCCGAGGGCGAGCGCGTCGAGGCTGACGAGCCGCTGCTCGAGGTGTCGACCGACAAGGTCGACACCGAGATCCCCTCGCCCGCCGCCGGTGTCCTCGCCTCCATCAAGGTCGCCGAGGACGAGACGGTCGAGGTCGGCGCCGAGCTGGCCCTGATCGACGACGGCAGCGGCGCGCCCGCCGCCGCCCCGGCCCCGGAGGCCGAGCAGGTCGCCGAGCCCGCTCCCGAGCCGGCCCCGGCCGCCCCGTCCACCGAGCAGGCCGCCCCGGCGCCCGCTCCCACCACCGACGCCGCCGTCGGCGGCGGCTCCGCCGAGGGCACGGACGTCGTCCTGCCCGCGCTCGGCGAGTCCGTCACCGAGGGCACCGTCACCCGCTGGCTGAAGTCGGTCGGTGACAGCGTCGAGGCCGACGAGCCGCTGCTCGAGGTCTCCACCGACAAGGTCGACACCGAGATTCCGGCGCCCACCTCGGGCACGCTGCTGGAGATCGTGGTCGGCGAGGACGAGACCGCCGAGGTCGGCGCCAAGCTCGCCGTCATCGGCGAGGCGGGTGCCGCTCCGGCCGCCGCCCCCGCGCAGGAGGCCCCGGCCGCCCCGGCCCAGCCCGAGCCCGCTCCGGCCCCGGCGCCGCAGCAGCCCGCCCCGGCCCAGCAGGCTCCGGCCGCCCCGGCTCCGCAGGCTCCGTCGGCTCCGGCCCCGCAGCAGCAGGTCACCCCGGCTCCCGACCCGGCCCCGGCCGCTCCGGCGCCCGCCCCGGCTCCGGCCCAGGCCCCGGCCGCTCCGGCCGCCGCGGGGCCGGCCGACGACGGCGCCTACGTCACCCCGCTGGTGCGCAAGCTCGCCGCCGAGAACGGCGTCGACCTGTCCACCGTCAAGGGCACCGGCGTCGGCGGCCGGATCCGCAAGCAGGACGTCGTCGCCGCCGCCGAGGCCGCGAAGGCCGCCACCGCCGCTCCGGCTCCGGCCGCCGCCGCTCCGTCGGCCGCGAAGAAGGCCCCGGCGCTGGAGGCGTCCCCGCTGCGCGGTCAGACCATCAAGATGCCGCGGATCCGCAAGGTCATCGGCGACAACATGGTCAAGGCCCTGCACGAGCAGGCCCAGCTGTCCTCGGTCGTCGAGGTCGACGTCACCCGTCTGATGAAGCTGCGCGCCCGTGCCAAGGACGCGTTCGCGGCTCGTGAGGGCGTCAAGCTCTCCCCGATGCCGTTCTTCGTCAAGGCCGCGGCCCAGGCGCTGAAGGCGCACGCGCCCGTCAACGCCAGGATCAACGAGGCCGAGGGGACCATCACCTACTTCGACACCGAGAACATCGGTATCGCGGTGGACTCCGAGAAGGGCCTGATGACCCCGGTCATCAAGAACGCCGGTGACCTCAACCTCGCCGGCATCGCCAAGGCCACGGCCGACCTGGCGGGCAAGGTCCGCGCCAACAAGATCACCCCGGACGAGCTGTCCGGCGCGACCTTCACCATCTCCAACACCGGGTCGCGCGGCGCGCTCTTCGACACGATCATCGTGCCGCCGGGCCAGGTCGCGATCCTCGGCATCGGCGCCACGGTCAAGCGCCCCGCCGTCATCGAGACGGAGGAGGGCACGGTCATCGGCGTCCGCGACATGACGTACCTGACCCTGTCCTACGACCACCGCCTGGTGGACGGCGCCGACGCCGCCCGCTACCTGACGGCGGTCAAGGCCATCCTGGAGGCGGGCGAGTTCGAGGTCGAGCTGGGTCTCTGACCTTCCTGCACGGCTGATCGGTGCCCCTGTCCGGACATCTCCGGGCGGGGGCACTGTGCTGGGGGCGCGGGGAACTGCGCGACAAGCCACGACCGGCCCGCAGCCGCCCACAGACGCATCCGGCCGAGCTCCACGGGCGTGCCGGAAACACCGTGTGCGCCTCGTCTCACCTGCGTGACAGCACCCTCGTCGGTCTCACCCGCGGAGCGAACCGGCCGTATTGTCTAAACGTCAATCGCGCCAAAGGAGCCTTCATGACCGCGCCCGTCATCCACTCGCTACGCGAGCAGATCCGCGAGCACATCCTGGAGGGGATCATCAGCGGGCGGTGGCAGCCGGGCGAGCGGATCGTCGAGCGCCGGATCGCCACGGAGCTGGAGGTCAGCCAGACCCCGGTCCGGGAGGCCCTGCGCGAACTGGAGTCCCTGCGCCTGATCGAGTCCGCTCCGAACAAGGGCGTCCGCGTACGGAACCTGACCGCCGCGGACCTGGAGGAGAGCTACCCGGTCCGGGCCGGCCTGGAGGCCATCGCGGCGGAACTGGCGGCACAGGGCCTCGCCGAGGACTGCTCGGCCCTGGAACCCCACGTCACCGCCCTGTACGAGGCCGACCGCAGGTCCGACGGCACGGCCCAGGTCCGCCACACCGTCGCCTTCCACCGCGAACTGGTCCGCGCCGCCGGCAACGCCGTCCTGCTGCACACCTGGGAAGGCCTCGGCATCGAGGTGTTCACGGCCCTGTCGATCCGCTGGCTGGGCACCCAGCAGCAGTCGTACGCCGAGGAGCACGAGGAACTGGTCGCCGCCTTCAAGCGCCGCGATCCCCGCATCGCCGAACTCGTCAAGGCGCACGTCCTGGGCTGCGCGCCCCGGGCGTGACACCCGAGCACACCCCCGCTCAAACGCCTCCGACCTGCGGAAACCATGCGCGAAGCCGTCACCGCGTGCCACCACCAGAGGCACCCCGTGCCTACTTTCTCGTGATCAAGAGGTTTTGCCTCTCAACCCTTTGATCGATCATCGATCAGCGAGCTACAGTCGCCGACGGGCCCACGCGGCGCAAACCGCAAGGTGCCACAGCACCCGAGCCCCAGCCCTGTCCTGCCAAAGACAAAGGGCACCCCCGATCCCCTTACGTGAGGGAACCCCCTTCGACTGAGGAAGGCGGCGACATGACCGACCCCAACGCCATCCAGCCGAGCGAGCTCGACCAGCTCCCGGACCGGGACCCGGAGGAGACCGCCGAATGGCAGGCCTCCCTGGACGCGGTCACCGAGGCGGCCGGGCCGTACCGTGCCGCGTATCTGATGCGCCGCACGCTGGAGCGCGCCGAGGGCGCCGGCATCGCGCTGCCGAAGCTCCTCGAGACCGACTACGTCAACTCCATCCCCACCGCCGCCGAACCGGCCGTGCCCGGTGACGAGGCGATGGAGCAGCGGATCACCGCGTGGAACCGCTGGAACGCGGCCGCGATGGTGACCCGGGGCAGCAAGTACGGCGTCGGCGGCCACATCGCCACCTTCGCCTCCGCCGCCTGGCTCTACGAGACCGGCTTCAACCACTTCTTCAAAGGCAAAGAGGCCGACCGCTCCGGCGACCAGCTCTACATCCAGGGCCACGCCTCCCCCGGCATCTACGCCCGCGCGTTCCTCGACGGCCGTCTGAACGAGGAGCAGCTCGACAACTTCCGCCGCGAGTCGGGCGGCAACGGCCTGCCCTCCTACCCGCACCCGCGCCGCCTGCCCTGGCTGTGGGAGTTCCCGACGGTCTCCATGGGCCTCGGCCCGCTGTCGGCCATCTACCAGGCGCGCTTCAACCGCTACCTCACCAACCGCGGCATCAAGGACACCTCCGCCTCGCACGTGTGGGCGTTCCTCGGCGACGGCGAGATGGACGAGCCCGAGTCGACGGCGGCCCTCGCGCTGGCCGCCCGTGAGGAGCTGGACAACCTCACGTTCGTCATCAACTGCAACCTGCAGCGCCTCGACGGCCCGGTGCGCGCCAACTTCAAGATCGTGCAGGAGCTGGAGGCCCAGTTCCGCGGCGCCGGCTGGAACGTCATCAAGACGCTGTGGGGCACGGCCTGGGACGAGCTGCTCCGGCTCGACACCACCGGCGCGCTCGTACGCCGGCTGCGCCAGGTACCGGACGCGCAGATCCAGACGTACCAGACCCGCGACGCGGCCTACATCCGCCAGGACTTCTTCGGGGGCGACCCGGCGCTCGTGGAGATGGCGAAGCTGCTGAGCGACGACAAGATCCTCGAGTGCTTCCACCTCTCGCGCGGCGGTCACGAGGCGCGCAAGGTGTACGCCGCGTACAAGGCGGCCGTCGAGCACAAGGGCGCGCCGACCGTGATCCTGGCCCAGACGGTCAAGGGCCACACCCTCGGCGAGGGCTTCGCGTCGAAGAACGCCAACCACCAGATGAAGAAGCTGACGGTGGACGAGTTCAAGAACATGCGCGACCTGCTCGGCCTGCCGATCAAGGACAGCGACTTCGTCGACGGCGTGGTCCCCTACGGCCACCCGGGCGCCGGCTCCCCCGAGGTCCGCTACCTCCAGGAGCGGCGTGCCGCCCTCGGCGGTCCGGCCCCGGCCCGCCGCGTCCACCCGGTCGCCCCGCTGCCCGCCCCCGCGGAGAAGGCGTTCGCGTCGTTCGACAAGGGCTCCGGCTCGCAGAACGTGGCCACCACCATGGCGTTCGTCCGCCTGGTGAAGGACCTGGTCCGCGACAAGGAGAGCGGCAAGCGCTGGGTGCCGATCGTCCCGGACGAGGCGCGCACCTTCGGTATGGAGTCGCTGTTCCCCTCGCTCGGCATCTACTCGCCGAAGGGCCAGACGTACGAGCCGGTCGACCGCGACCAGCTGATGTACTACAAGGAGGCCCGGAACGGCCAGATCCTCAACGAGGGGATCACCGAGGCCGGTTCGATGGCCGACTTCATCGCCGCGTCGACGTCGTACGCGACGCACGGCGAGACGATGATCCCGTTCTACATCTTCTACTCGATGTTCGGCTGGCAGCGCACGGCCGACCAGATGTGGCAGCTCGGCGACCAGCTCGGCCGCGGCTTCCTCGTCGGCGCCACGGCGGGCCGTACGACGCTGACCGGTGAGGGCCTCCAGCACGCCGACGGCCACTCCCCCGTCATCGCCGCGACCAACCCGGCGGCGCTGACGTACGACCCGGCGTTCGCGTACGAGGTCGCGGCCATCGTCAAGGACGGCCTGCGCCGCATGTACGGCGAGGCGGCCCCGGGCGAGGACCAGGACGTCTTCTACTACCTGACCGTCTACAACGAGCCGCTGCCGCAGCCCGCGAAGCCGTCCGTCGACGGGATCGACGAGGGCATCGTCAAGGGCCTGTACCGCTTCAACACGGCGGAGTCGGCGGGCATCACGCCCCCGGCGAACGCCCCGCGGATCCAGCTGCTCGGCTCCGGTACGGCGATCCACTGGGCGCTGAAGGCGCAAGCGCTGCTCGCCGAGGAGTGGGGCGTGGCGGCCGACGTCTGGTCGGCGACCTCGTGGAGCGAGCTGCGCCGGGACGCCCTGGAGGCGGACGAGGCGCTGCTGCGCGGCGAGGAGCGGACGCCGTTCGTCCGGCAGGCGCTCCAGGGTGCCGAGGGCCCGGTGCTGGCGGTCTCCGACTACATGCGCCAGGTCCCGGACCAGATCGCGCAGTGGGTCGAGCAGGACTGGTCCTCGCTGGGCGCCGACGGCTTCGGCCTCTCGGACACCCGTGAGGCGGCCCGCCGCCACTTCGGCGTGGACGCCGAGTCGATCGTCGTCGCGGCCCTGGCCCAGCTCGCCAAGCGCGGCGAGGTCAAGGCGACGGCCGTGAAGGAAGCACGCGCGAAGTACGGTCTGTAGGGACGACGCGAGCGGTCGCCGGCTTCCCGTGGTCCGGGAGCCGGCGACCGCTCGCGTGGTACCGCCTGGACGCTACTCGGCGTGCGGGATCGTCGCCTCCTCGGCGGTCGGTCCCGGGTCGGGGTAGCGGCTGAGCCGGACGATGGCCAGTCCCAGACCGCCCCAGACGATGAGAATCGCGATGATCATCATGATGATGGCGCCGCCGGACATCAGCGGTCCTCCTCTCCATGCCGCTTGCGGTGGGCCTCGGCCTCGCCGGGGGCCTCCATGTCCAGGTCGCTCAGCCCGCCCTCGGCCGCCTTCCACGGGATCAGGGAGAGCAGCACGCCGACCACCAGTGCCGCGATCGCCACGCTCCAGCCCGCTCCCAGCAGGAAGTCGGTGGGGTAGCCCTCGTAGTTCTCGTCGAACTCGGAGCGCAAGCTGTCGA
This sequence comes from Streptomyces sp. NPDC033136, assembly GCF_055578235.1. Taxonomy (NCBI): domain Bacteria; kingdom Bacillati; phylum Actinomycetota; class Actinomycetes; order Kitasatosporales; family Streptomycetaceae; genus Streptomyces; species Streptomyces sp. NPDC033136. The sequence goes on along the minus strand of NZ_JBVIPD010000005.1, from coordinate 17,057 downwards.
TCATCATCCAGCCCAGCACCACCGGGGTGATGACGCCGAGGCAGATCCTCCACCAGTGGCCGAGCCGCACGGCGGAGGTGGCGTCGGCGTCCCGTTGCAGTTCGGGCAGCTTGCGCATGAACCAGGCCACCGCGATCACGCCGACCAGCGCGGCCATCGCGATGCCGTACTGGTTGATGAAGTGGTCGGAGGCATCGAGCAGGAAGACGCCCTCGTTGGTCGGGAACAGCAGGATCGAGACCACTGCCACGGCACCGCCCACGCCGAGCACGGCGGGGATGCGGTGCATGCCGGTGCGGTCCTGCACCGCGGAGACCACCACCTGGACGATCGAGATCAGCGAGGACAGACCCGCGATCACCAGGGACACGAAGAACAGCACGCCGAAGGCGCCGCCCAGCCACATCTCGGAGATGATCGTCGGGAAGGCGACGAACGCCAGCCCGAGCCCCGCGGTCGCCACGTCGCCGACGGGCACCCCCGCGGCCTGCGCCATGAAGCCCAGCGTGGCGAACACGCCGATGCCGGCGAGGAGCTCGAAGGAACTGTTGGCGAACCCGGCGACCAGGGCGGAGCCGGTGAGATCGGCACGGCGCCGCAGGTAGGACGCGTAGGTGATCATGATGCCGAAGCCGATCGACAGTGAGAAGAAGATCTGGCCGTAGGCGGCCACCCAGACGCTGCCGTTGGTCAGCTCCGACCAGTCGGGCCGGAAGAAGGCGTCCAGCCCCTGCGCCGCGCCGTCCAGGGTGAGGGCCCGGATCACCAGGGCGACGAAGAAGACCACCAGCAGCGGGATGAAGATCTTGTTGGCCTTCTCGATGCCGCGCCGGATACCGAACGCCAGGATGCCCAGCACCACCACCCAGACGGCGATGAGCGGCCACAGCACCCCGGAGACGTAGCCCGAGACAAAGCCCGGCTCCTCGGACGCCTCGAGGAAGCTGCCGAAGAGGAAGCCCTCCGGGTCGTCGCCCCAGGCCTGGTCGGCGGAGAAGCCGATGTAACGGACCGCCCAGGCGATGATGACCGCGTAGTACGTGGCGATCACGAAGGAGATCGCCACCTGCCACCACCCGATCGCCTCCGCCGGGCGGGCCATCTGCCGCAGCGCCGCCGGGGGCGAGGTCCGGTATCTGCGCCCGATCGCGTATTCCATGATGAGCAGCGGGATACCGGCGGTGAGCAGGGCGATGAGATAGGGGAAGAGGAAGGCGCCGCCGCCGTTCTCGTAGGCGACGGCCGGAAAGCGCCAGATGTTGCCGAGCCCGATGGCGGAGCCGATCGCCGCCAGCAGGAATCCCGTGCGTGTGGCCCATTGTTCGCGAGGCTGTTTCGTCATGTGTGTCCTCGTCGAGGGACGTCCCGATTGATCCACCGAACCTCTGCATGCTGAACTCCGACCGACGCTAACAGCGGTGCCGGTGTGATCACAGGGTGTGTACACCCAAGCAGGTGGCGCGCCCGGCACAATGGCGGTCATGCGCGCTGCCCGGCTGATCAAGATGGTGCTGCTGCTCCAGTCCCGGCCCTCCATGACGGCCGTGGAGCTCGCCCGTGAGCTGGAGGTGTCGGAGCGGACGGTGACGCGGGACGCGCAGGCGCTGTCGGAGGCGGGCGTGCCGGTGTACGCGGACCGGGGCCGGGCCGGCGGGTACCGCCTGGTCGGCGGGTACCGGACACGGCTGACCGGGCTGCACCGCGGCGAGGCCGAGGCACTGTTCCTGTCCGGGGTGCCGGGGGCGCTGCGCGAGATGGGCCTGGAGGACGCGGCCTCGGCGGCCCGGCTGAAGGTGTCGGCCGCGCTGCTGCCGTCCCTGCGGGACGCTTCCAGGACGGCCTCCCAGCGGTTCCATCTGGACGCGCCGAACTGGTTCAGGGAGCCGGAGACGCCCGCTCTGCTGCCGGCCGTCGCGGACGCGGTGTGGGACGACCGGCGGATCAGCGCGCGCTACCGGCGCGGCGAGGACGAGGTCGTCCGGGAGCTGGAGCCGTACGGGCTCGTGCTGAAGGCGGGTGTCTGGTACCTGTGCGCGCGGGTGGCCGGGGGCGGGTCCTTCCGGGTGTACCGGATCGACCGGTTCACGGCGGTGGACCCGGGCGAGGAGCGCTTCGAGCGGGAGCCGGAGTTCGACCTGCCGGCCTTCTGGGAGGAGCGGGCGGAGCAGTTCGCGCGGTCCATCCTGCGAGCACGGGTCGTGGTGCGGCTGTCCCCCGACGGAGTGCGCCGACTGCCGTACGCCCTCGACTCACTGTCCGCCCGGGAGGCCTTGGCGGACGCGGACGGCCCTGACGGCGCCGGATGGGTGACGGTGGCCCTGCCGGTGGAGTCCGAGGAGGTCGCCCACACCCAGCTGACGGCGCTGGGCCCGGAGGTGGAGGTGCTGGAGCCCGAGAGCCTGCGCGAGCGGTTCGCCGGGGACGCGCTGCGGCTGGCCGGGCTGTACCGCTCCGGTCACCACCACGGCGAGGACGGCGCATAACGATCCCGCGCACTCCGGGTGCGCCCCTGTGCGCCAGGGCCGATGCTTGACCCGTGATGGACGAGACGGAGTTCTGGGAGCTGGTGGACGACGCCCGGGAGGCCGCCGAGGGCGACCCGGAGGAGCAGGCGGACCTGCTCGTGGAGCGGCTCGCCCAGCTGGACCCGGACTCGGTCCTGGATTTCGCCCGGCACTTCGAGTCCCGCTACAACCGGGCCTACCGGTGGGACCTGTGGGGCGCCGCCTGGGTGCTGCTCGACGGGGCGAGCGACGACGCCTTCGACTTCTTCCGGTGCTGGCTGATCGGCCAGGGCCGCGAGGTCTTCGAGGGCGCGGTCCACGACCCGGACGCGCTCGCCGATCTGCTGGGCGACTTCGACGAGGAGATCGACGGCGACGGCGAGGACCTCGGCTACGCGGCGGACGAGGCCTACGAGCAGCTCACCGGCGTGGTGGCGCCCGATCTGGAGATCCCGCCGGCGCCGCCGGAACCGGAGGGCACGCCGCTCGACTTCGAGGACGAGGGGCTGCTCGCCGAGCGCTACCCGCGGCTCTGGGAGCGCTTCAAAGGCTGAGCGCTTCAAAGGCTGAGCGCTTCAGGGGCTGAGCGCTTCAGGGGCTGATCAGGCCACCTTGCGGCGGCTCGTGTCCCTGTTGTGACCGTGGGGCGCCAGGCTCTGAGGACACCGCGCGTTCGCTGTGGCCTTCCTGCGCGTCTGCCGGCCGGCCCTGGAGCCGGGCCGCGAGCTGCCTGATCTCGGGCAGGCGGTCGTGCAGGGCGGCGCCCGGGCAGCTGGTCATGTAGCCGTCGCTGTGACCGGCCAGGGCGGGCAGCCGGGCGGTGGTGCCGTCCTCGTACCGGCTCAGGCCGTTGCTGGAGACCAGGCGGACGACGGCCCGCGGGTCGGTGCCGGTCAGGCCCAGCTTCCAGGCGGCCAGCGCGGCGATGGCCCGGATCACGGGCCGTGGGACGGGCATGCCCTCGGTGAAGGTGCCGAGGGCGGCGATGCCCGTGGTGCGGTGGTTGAAGCCCTGGGTGTGGGCGCCGGTGACGGCCCGCTCGACGCCGCCGGCGCGGCCCTCGTAGACGGTGCCGCAGCGGTCGACGACGAAGTTGTAGCCGATGTCGTCCCAGTCGCGGGTGCCGGTCTGGCCGGTGTAGAGGTCCCGGAGGATGCGGGGCGCGTCGGCGCAGTCGTAGCCGTTGGGCGAGTCGGTGTGGTGGACGAAGACGGCGACGACCCGGTCGTCGTAGCGGGGGCGGGGCTGTGCGCGGGCGGCGTCGCCCAGCCAGTGCGCTCTCGGCACGATGTGCGGCCGGGGGGCGGTGTGGGGCGTGGCGGCGGGGCGCTGTGCGGCCGCGGCGGCGGTCTCGGCGGCGTTCTCGACGCCCTGGGCGCACAGCACCAGGGCCACGGCGGCGGCGGCGCCCGGCAGGCAGCCGAGCAGCACCCGGGCCGCGCGCGGCATCCCGGCCGGGCCGGCTGTCCCGGCGGTGCCGTGCCTGCGCGTACCCCGCCGTCTTCGGAAGGCACGCATGGTCCCACTGTCGGCCTGATCCGGTCCGTCCGCGATGTGTGATGTGCCACCCGGTGGAACCATCGTCACAGTCCGCGACGTTTCTCCGAATGCACGCGCGCGTGGCCGGTTCCGGTCATCCCGTGCGCGCGGGACTGATCACCGGGGCCTTCCCCCACGTACTAAGGGTTCCGAGAGAGAGGCGGCGTTGCGTGGACCTGCTCGACATCCTGCTGTTGCTGGTCGTCCTGGCCTACGCGGCGTCCGGTTACCGGCGCGGGCTGGTGGCCGGCTGTGTGTCGCTGGCGGGCTTCGTGGGCGGCGCGGTCGTCGGCGTGTGGATCCTGCCCTGGGTGATGGACCTGGTCGTGGCCGGGACGACGTGGGCGACGGTGACGGCGGTGTTCACGGTGCTGCTGCCGGCGGTGGTGGGACACGAACTGGCCGGGCGCCTCGCGCTGCGGCTGCGGCGGGAGCTGGACCGCGGGCCGCTGAGGGTGGCGGACGGGATCGGCGGGGCCGTGGCGAACGCGGTGGCCGTGCTGATCGTGGCCTGGGTGGTCGCGAGCGTGCTGGGGGCCTCCTCGTCGCCGCTGGTCACCTCGGCGATCCGGGACTCGCGGCTGCTCGGCGCGGTGCAGCGGACGATGCCGGACACCACGCCGGCCTGGTTCTCGCGGGCCACGTCCGCGCTGACCCAGGCGGGCTTCCCGCAGGTCTTCAACCCGTTCGAGAACGAGTCGACGGCCGAGGTCGCGAGGCCCACCGGCGACAGCGTCACGGCGGCCGCCACCAGCGCCGCCAAGCTGAGCACGGTGAAGGTCGAGGGCGTCGCGGGCACGCAGGGCCGCGAGGGCAGCGGGTTCGTGTACGCGCGGGAGCACGTGATGACCAACGCCCATGTGGTGGCCGGCATCGACGAGCCGACGGTGCAGACCGGCGGGGTCGGGCGGACGTACGAGGCCCGGGTGGTGCTGTTCGACCCGCAGAAGGACGTGGCCGTGCTGTACGTGCCGGGTCTCGAGGCTCCCGTGCTGCGGTTCGACGACGACGCCGAGCGCGGTGACTCGGCGGTGGTCGCGGGCTACCCGCAGGACGGGGCCCTGAACCTCCAGGCGGCGACGGTGGCGAACCGGGTGCGGGCGACGGGCCAGAACATCTACAACGACGGGACGGTCACCCGCGAGATCTACTCGATCCGCTCCACGGTCCGCCCCGGCAACTCCGGCGGCCCCCTGCTCACCACGGACGGCCGGGTGTTCGGCGTGGTCTTCGCCCGCTCCACCTCGGACGCCGATACGGGTTACGTCCTGACGGCGGACGAGGTCGCCCCCGACGCGGAGCGCGCGGCGAACGCGACGGCGCCGGTGGACACGGGCGAGCTGGCCACGTCGTGACTCCGGCTCGGGTCGTAGCTGCGGCTCGGGTCGTAGCTACGGCTCAGAGGGAGCGCCCCATCAGCACGTCGTCGACGTACGTCCCGTCGAGCAGGAACTCCTCGGGCAGGATCCCCTCCACCACGAAACCCTCGGACTCGTAGAGCTTGCGGGCCGGGGTGTTGTGCGCGAGGACGCGCAGGGTGAGGCGGCGGGCGCCGCGCCGGCGGGCCTCGTCGGCGGCGGCCCGGACCAGTGCCCGTCCGACGCCCCGGCCGCGCGCCTCCGCCGGGACGGCGAGGCCCTGGATCTGACGGACGTGCCGGTTCGCCTCGACCGGGGTGGGGAAGCCGAGGTGCACATAGCCGACGAGCCGGCCGCCGTCCTCGGCGACCAGGCAGTCCCCGGGCGGGTGCCGCTCACTGAAGAACGGCGGGGTACGGCGGCTGCGGCTCGGGCATCACGGCGTGCAGGCGCGACCAGGCGAGCCGGTCCAGCAGGGCCAGCTCCGCACCGTCCCCGGGCACGGCGGTGCGGATGCGGAGTTCGCGAGGCTCGGGCATGGGCGTCACCCTAGGCCGCGACATCGTGGCCCGACAGCGGTTTGGGGGGCTGCCGGGCAGGATGGGGGGCATGGAACGCTCACGAATCGCGGTGGCAGGTGCGTCCGGTCTCATCGGCGGCGCCCTGGTGCGGTCCTTGACCGCCGACGGGCACGAGGTGGTGCGCCTCGTGCGCCACGCGCCCCGGACGGCGGAGGAGGTCCGCTGGGACCCCGAGGGCGGGCGCGTGGACGCGGCCGGGCTGGCCGGGTGCCTTGCGGTGGTCAACGTGGCGGGGGCCGGAGTCGGCGACCGGCGCTGGACGGACGCCTACAAGCAGCGGATCCGCGACAGCAGGGTGAACGGCACGGCGGGGCTCGCCCGGGCGGTCGCCTCGCTGGACGAGAAGGACCGGCCCCGGGTCTTCGTGAACGGCAGCGCCATCGGCTACTACGGCGAGACCGGGGACCGTGCCGTCGACGAGAGCGCACCGGCGGGAGAGGGGTTCCTGCCCGAGCTGTGCGTGGAGTGGGAGGCCGCCGCCGCGCCCGCCCGGGAGGCCGGCGTACGCACGGTGTTCACCCGGACCGGGCTGGTCGTGTCCCGCGGGGGCGGGGCGTGGGGACGGCTGTTCCCGCTGTTCCAGGCCGGGCTCGGCGGACGCATGGGCGACGGGCGGCAGTACTGGTCGTTCGTCGCGCTGCACGACGAGGTCGCGGCGATCCGGCATCTCATCGACACCGACGGCCTGTCCGGGCCGTTCAACGTCACCGTCCCCCATCCTCTGACGAACCGTGAGGTCACGGCGGCGATGGGGCGCGTGCTGCACCGGCCGACGCTGTTCGCCGTGCCCGCGCCCGTCCTGCGGACCGCGCTGGGCGAGATGGCCGGGGACGTCCTCGGCAGCGCCCGGATCCTGCCGGCGCGGCTGCTGGAGTCGGGCTTCCGGTTCGCCTTCCCGGAGATCGAGGGAGCGATCCGGGCGGCGCTGTGACGGCCCCGCGACGACCCCTGTGGCGGCACGGTGACGGCCTCGGCGCGTGGGTCCGCGCAGCGTGCACGGCTCTTCTGAGACCCCCCGGCACATCGCACACCGACCCCCTGTGACCCCTTCATGCCCACAAGGCATCCGTATGCGACCGCCGTGCGACCGTGCCCTGTCGATGCGCGACTCCCCCTGACCGATCACGGCCCTACCCTCGACCGGAACTCGCGTATCCCTGCGGCCTGTTGAGGGCATGACGTCTCCAGCGCCCGCGCAACCTCGAGGAGGGGCACGTGCTTGAGCCCGCGTACCAGGCAGACGTGGTCGTCGTGGGGGCCGGGGTCGCCGGACTCTCGGCCGCGCACCGGTTGACCAGCGCAGGAGTGACGACCATGGTCCTGGAGGCCGCCGACGGCGTCGGCGGCCGCATGGCGACGGAGAAGGTCGACGGCTTCCGGCTCGACAGGATCGGCCAGTTGCTGTCCACGGCGTATCCCGAACTACGACTGACGCCGGGCCTCGGCGGGCTGGTGCTGCGCCCGTTCGCGCCCGGTGTCCTGCTGCACGGCGACGGCCGCCACCATCGCGCGGGCGTCCAGCCGGGCGCAGGGGGCGCACGGGGCGCACTGCACGCGGTGCGGTCCCTGGCGAGTGCGCCCCGGTCGCCGTCCGCGCCCAGGCCACCGAGGAGGCCGGTGGCCGTGCCCGGCCGGCAGGTCTCCGTGCCCCGGAGCCGGTCCGGCGCCCCGCTGGGCACGGCCGTCGACCAGGCCCGGCTGGGCGCCGCCCTGACCCGGCTGGCCGGCACCCCGGCCGAACGGCTGCTGGCTCGCCCGGAGTTGCCCGCCGGCCAGGCTCTGGCGGCCCGCGGGCTGCCCGCCCGGACGATCGACGGCTTCCTGCGTCCGCTGCTCGCCGCCCTGCTGTGCGACCCGTGCCTGACCACCTCCAGCCGGTGCGCGGACCTGGCGCTGCGCGCCTTCGCGCGCGGCCGGCTGTGCGTGCCGGAGGGTGGCGCCGAGGCCCTGCCGGAGCTGCTGGCGAGGACGCTGCCGGCGGGCACGGTGCACACCGGCGTACGGGTCACCTCCGTCTCCACGACCTCGGTGACCACCGCCGAGCACGGAGAGATCCGCTGCCGGGCGGTGCTGGTGGCGACGGACGCGAGGGCGGCGGCCGAACTGCTGCCCGGGTTGCGGGTGCCGGAGTTCCATCCGGTGACGGTGGTGCACCACACCACCGACGAGCCGCCGGGAACGGGAGCGTCGCTGCTGCTCGACGCGGACCTGGGCGGGCCGGTCGCGCACACGGCGGTGGTCAGCCGGGTCGATCCCTCCCGTGCCCCGGCGGGGCGGGCGCTGGTGTCCTCGACGGTGCTGGGGCGGCCGCCGGCGGGTGTCGACACGGCTGTGCGGATGCATCTGGCGCGGCTGTACGGGATGCCGACGGCCCGGTGGGAGACGCTGGCCGTGCACCACACGCCCGAGGCCGTGCCTGCCATGCGGCCGCCGCATGATCTGCGGCGGCCGGTACGGCTGCTGGCCGGGCTGTACGTGTGCGGGGATCACCGGGACACCAGCACGGTGCAGGGGGCGTTGCACTCGGGGCATCGTGCGTCGGCGGCGATACTGGCGGACTTGGGGACGGGCCGGCCGATGCATGGTGCCGATCCGCTGCCGACGGTGCCACGGGCCGCGTAGGCCATGCGTCGCCCGGGTGCGGGTGCGTGGGGGCTCGTGGCGCAGTTCCCCGCGCCCCTGGATCGCTCATCCAAGGGCCGCTACTTTGTCGCGGTAGGTCCGCACCGGGGCCGCGTCCTTGTACGGCTCCAGCCTCCGCTCGAAGTCCCTCACGTACTCCACCGCTCGCACCGAGCGCATCTCGGCGGCCTGGCCCGCCGCCTCCGCGGCGAGCTGGCAGGCCTGGTCGAGCTCGCCGAGGCCGAGGCGGGCGGTGGCGAGGACCACGCGGCAGAACAGGCGGCTACGGGCGTAGGACGGGGCACGGAGCTGGAGTGAGCGTTCCGCGTGCTGGGCGGCGGCCCGGAACTGCTGCAGGTCCCGGTGGCAGTGCCCGAACTCGTCGGCGAGCTGGGCCTCGTCGAAGAACCTCGCCCAGTGCGGTACGTCGTCCCCGGGCCGGGCCGTCTCCAGGGTGCGCTCGGCGCGGACCAGGGCCGCCGTGCAGGCCCGGACCTCCCCGAGCACGCCGTGCCCGCGCGCCTCGGAGGCGTGCAGCAGGGCCTGGACGACCGGCGGGCCGGAGGTGCCGACGCCCTGCTGGGCCACCCGGGCGAGCTGCACCGCCTCCCGTCCGTGCCCGAGGTAGACGGCCTGGCGGCTCATGGTGACCAGCACGTACGCCCCGTACGTCCGGTCCCCGGCCGCCTGGGCCAGCCGGAGCGCCTGCACGAAGTAGCGCTGGGCCAGGCCGTGCGCGGCGATGTCGTACGAGGTCCAGCCGGCGAGCCGGGTCAGGTCGGCGGCGGCCGCGAACAGGCGGCGGCCGGTCTGTTCGCCGTAGGTGCCGCGCAGCATCGGCTCGCACTCGTGCTCCAGGTAGCGCACGAGGGCCTGGCGGGCGTGGCCGCCGCCGTAGGCGTCGTCGAGGGTGCGGAACAGCTCGCCGACCGAGCGCAGGGCGGCGATGTCGCCGGCGGTGACCTTCTGGCCGGGGCCGCGGTCGGCCTGGCCGCGCTGGCGGGGCAGGGACGGCACGCCCTGCTCGCCCGGGGGCCGCAGGACGGGGCGGCCCTGCGCCGGGATGCGGGCGGCGGCCGGCTCGCCCCGGGCGACCTTCTCGTCGGCCCGGCCGATCAGCCAGTCCCGGCTGGGCACGACGAGCCCGGCCGGGGTGAAGGCGATCCTGCGCAGCTCGGCGTGGCTGCCGGAGTCCTTGCGCCACAGCCCGCTGACGATGTCGACGGCCTCCTCGGGAGCGGCGGCGAACTCCAGCCCCGCGTAGACGGGCGCGCAGGCGTCCAGGCCGAGGTCCTGGGCGGTGAGGCGGCGGCCCAGACGCCGGGTGAAGACCTCGGCGATCAGTGCGGGTGTCGTGCCCCGGGGCTGCTGGCCGCGCAGCCACCGGGTGACGGAGGTCTTGTCGTATCTCAGGTCGAGCCCGTGTTCGAGACCGAGCTGGTCCACGCGACGGGCGAGTCCCGCGTTGGAGAACCCCGCTTCTGCGATGAGCGCGGCGAGCTGTCGGTTGGGGGTGCGCTGCGCGGGTCGTTCCGTCATCTGTGGTGCGGTCTCCTGCCTTCCGGCCATCATGATCTGCGCGGGTTACCTGTGAGCAGGCCTTATGCCTTGCCGAACGGCGCGAATGTAGCGGAGAGTAAGCACCCCATCACACATTATCCCGGACATTCATCCGATCGTGTGAGGATTGACCCCGGGACTGACGCGTCCGGGCCGGACGTACAGTGGCTTGGGCGCTTACGTGCCTGACACACCCGTCCGAGGGAGGCGCTTGCCGTGAGTGGGTTGCGGTTCGTCCGCATGGGGTTCGGTGACGAGGCCGTCGAGTACCGGGAGGCCTGGGACGAGCAGCGCCGGGTACACGCGGCGCGCTTCGCCGACGAGATCCCCGACACCGTACTACTCCTGGAGCATCCTCCGGTCTACACGGCGGGGCGGCGCACGGCGGACAACGAGCGGCCCCTCGACGGCACGCCGGTCGTCGACGTGGACCGCGGCGGCAAGATCACCTGGCACGGCCCCGGCCAGCTGGTCGGCTACCCCATCCAGAAGCTCCCGCGCCCGGTGGACGTCGTCGCCCACGTACGCCGCCTGGAGGAGGCCCTGATCCGCACGTGCGCGGAGTTCGGCCTGGAGACCACCCGGGTCGAGGGACGCAGCGGGGTGTGGGTCCTGGGCGACCCGGTCACACAGCGCCCCGCGCTCGGCGGCCTGTCCCTGGACTTCGACCCGCGGCTGCACGACGAGGAGTTCGACCCGCGCCTGAACGGCCCGGAGTACGCCCCGTCCAACGCGGGCCAGCGCCGCGAGGACCGCAAGATCGCCGCGATCGGCATCCGCGTCGCCAAGGGCGTCACGATGCACGGCTTCGCGCTCAACGTGAACCCCGACAACAAGTGGTTCGACCGGATCATCCCCTGCGGCATCCGCGACGCGGGCGTCGCCTCCCTCGCGGGTGAGCTCGGCAGGGACGTGACCATCGACGAGGTCCTGCCGGTCGTGGAGCGGCACCTGCGGGACGTCCTGGAGAACGCCGAGCTGAAGCCGCGGGAGATCGAGAAGACGCCGGCGGCATAAACGGGCGCGTGGAGGGGCTGGCCACCACACGGGCATTCAAATCAACGGGCGTACCCTTGAGGACGCCGAAGAATCAATCGCTAGGGAGCCGGTCGTGTCCGCAGTCGCACCCGACGGACGCAAGATGCTGCGCCTGGAGGTCCGCAACAGCCAGACCCCCATCGAGCGCAAGCCCGAGTGGATCAAGACCCGGGCGAAAATGGGCCCCGAGTACACCAAGATGCAGAACCTCGTGAAGAGCGAGGGCCTGCACACGGTCTGCCAGGAAGCCGGCTGCCCCAACATCTACGAATGCTGGGAAGACCGCGAGGCCACGTTCCTCATCGGCGGCGACCAGTGCACCCGGCGCTGTGACTTCTGCCAGATCGACACCGGCAAGCCCGAGGCGCTCGACCGCGACGAGCCGCGCCGCGTGGGTGAGTCCGTGGTCACCATGGACCTGAACTACGCCACGATCACCGGCGTCGCCCGCGACGACCTGGAGGACGGCGGCGCCTGGCTGTACGCGGAGACCGTCCGCCAGATCCACCAGCAGACGGCGGGCCGCGAGGCCGGCCGCACGAAGGTCGAGCTGCTCGCGCCCGACTTCAACGCCGTGCCGGAGCAGCTGGCGGAGGTCTTCTCCTCCCGCCCCGAGGTCTTCGCGCACAACGTCGAGACGGTCCCGCGGATCTTCAAGCGCATCCGCCCCGGCTTCCGCTACGAGCGCTCCCTGAAGGTGATCACCGAGGCGCGCGACTACGGGCTGGTCACCAAGTCGAACCTGATCCTCGGCATGGGCGAGACCCGCGAGGAGGTCAGCGACGCGCTGAAGCAGCTGCACGAGGCGGGCTGCGAGCTGGTCACCATCACGCAGTACCTGCGGCCTTCCGTGCGCCACCACCCGGTCGAGCGCTGGGTGAAGCCGCACGAGTTCGTGGAGTTGAAGGAGGAGGCCGAGCAGATCGGCTTCTCCGGCGTGATGTCCGGCCCGCTGGTGCGCTCCTCGTACCGCGCCGGGCGGCTCTACCGGATGGCCGTCGAGAAGCGGGACGCGTACATCGCCGCCCAGGCCGTCTGACGAACCAGTCACCCCCCTTCCCGCCACAGGGTGGGACAAGCGTGTGAATTCGCGCACAAGACGCTACCCGCCAGTAGCGACCGATTCGACGCGGTCCTGACCGTCCTCGCAGATGAGGGCACATGTCAGGACCGCGTCGGCGTTCGACGCCTCCCCGCCGGGGCTTCATGGGTGTTTGACCGGCCGGTCACGCCCTGGTAACACCAATCAGTGACGCTGAACTCACAGCACGTACACCCGTAACCGAGGGGGGACCTCACCCATGCAGGCCGCGCCCGTCCGCGCCACCGCGATCCCGTCCTTCTCGACCGCCCTGCGCGCGGTCGAGTCGCTGCTGATGAGCAGTGGCCAGCGCACCGCCCGCCGCAACGCCTGGACCTCCGTGCTGGAGGACCGCCGCCGGGCCAAGGACCGGGTCGAGGCGCAGCGCGTCCTCGAGCAGTCCGTTTCCCGCTCGGTGTCCGCCCACACCTGAGCCCCGCCCCCTCCTCCGCGAGCCCCGTGGACACTGCCGTCGTCGGCGCTTGTGCGGCCACGTAGACTTCATGGCATGGCGAGGAAGGAAACCGCAGCGGACGCTGCGAACCCCGGGCGACTGAAGCAGATCGCTCTGACCTACAAGATGACCCGCAAGGCCGACAAGAAGATCGGTCTTGTACTCGCGGCAGTCGGAATCGTCACCTTCGGTGTCTTCCTCGCGATCGGTTACTTGATCGGTCACCCCATCTATCTCGGCATCCTGGGCATCCTGCTCGCCTTCCTCGCGTCGGCGATCGTGTTCGGGCGCCGGGCCGAGCGGGCCGCCTTCGGGCAGATGGAGGGACAGCCCGGTGCCGCGGCGGCGGTGCTCGACAACATCGGCCGGGGGTGGACGACGACGCCCGCGGTGGCGATGAACCGCAACCAGGACGTGGTGCACCGCGCGGTCGGCAAGGCCGGCATCGTGCTGGTCGCCGAGGGCAACCCGAACCGGGTGAAGCCCCTGCTCGCCGCCGAGAAGCGGAAGATGAACCGCATCGTCGCGGACGTCCCGGTGCACGACCTGGTCGTGGGCACGGGCGAGGGCCAGGTCGAGCTGAAGAAGCTGCGCACGACCATGCTGAAGCTGCCGCGCGTGCTGACCGGCCCGCAGGTCACAGCCACCAACGACCGGCTGCGCGCCCTGGGCGACCTGATGAGCAACATGCCGCTGCCGAAGGGGCCGATGCCGAAGGGCATGCGGCTGCCGAAGGGCGGGCCGAGGGCTCGCTGACATCCCGCACCCGACGACGAAGGGGCGCCCGGAGCAATCCGGGCGCCCCTTCGTCGCAGGTTCGGGTCAAGTCGGGCCGGGTCGGGCCAGGTGGTCACGTCTGGTCAGGTTCGTCGCGGGTTCGGCGCTCGTTCCTCGCAAGGAGACGAGAGCCCCTAGTGCCGCGGCAGGCAACGTTTGCCCGTCAAGGAGCGGCGTCCGGTGCGTGCTCTCGGCGTGCCGGCCGGAAGTCCTCGTACTGGATGTACTTGGGCTTTCGGCCGGTGCGGCGAGAGTGCGTGCCGGGCGTCGCGACGGGGCGAACGTTGCCTGTCGCGGCACTAGATACGGACCTCGACCGTGCCCGCCAGCCGGTCGTGCAGGCCACGGCCGTCGCGGTCCCAGACCAGGGCCGGGATCGCGAGGAAGAGCAGGACGGTCCGCAGGGCGGCACGCCAGGGACTGACGCGGCCGGTGTCCAGGGCGAGCACCCGCAGGCCGAGGAGACGCTTGCCGGGGGTGAAGCCGACCGTACCGACCGTGAGGACCATCAGGGCGAACATGATGAGCGGCGCCCAGATCTGGGCCGCCTCGTTGTAGCTCTGGGTGATGAGACCGTATGCGATCAGGAGGCTCAGGCCCCAGTCCACGGCCAGGGCGCCGAGCCGGCGGCCCGGACGGGCGACGGAACCGGGCCCGTCCTCGGGCAGACCGAGCTGCTCGCCCCGGTATCCGAAGTCGACACCGGCCTCTTCCGCGGCCGCGCGGGGCCCGGAAAGCCACGATCCGAGTACTTGCCTGTTGTCCACCCGTCCACGGTACTGCGCCCGTAAATGACCAGGGCACGGCGGGGTGTGTCCGGGCTACGGTGGACGGTGAGCCGGTTAACTTGTGCGAAACAAATGGGTCACGCCCGAGAAATCACCCGTCCCTAGGGTCGAGGTCAGCGTGTGCCACCCGCACTGGCCGCACGAACGAACTACCACCCCGGCGGGACGGTCGGGAGTAGGAGGAGCTGGATGTTCCAGAACGCCGACGAGGCCAAGAAGTTCATCGCGGACGAGGACGTCAAGTTCATCGACGTCCGCTTCTGCGACCTCCCGGGCGTGATGCAGCACTTCACGGTGCCTGCGGAGGCGTTCGACGCCGACGAGGAGCTCGCCTTCGACGGCTCCTCGATCCGGGGTTTCCAGGCCATTCACGAGTCCGACATGGCGCTGCGCGCGGACCTGTCGACCGCCCGGGTCGACCCGTTCCGCCGTGACAAGACGCTGAACATCAACTTCTTCATCCACGACCCGATCACGGGTGAGCAGTACTCCCGTGACCCGCGCAACGTGGCGAAGAAGGCCGAGGCCTACCTCGCCTCCACCGGCATCGCCGACACGGCGTACTTCGGTCCCGAGGCCGAGTTCTACGTCTTTGACTCCGTCCGCTTCGCGACCAGCGCGAACGAGTCCTTCTACCACATCGACTCCGAGGCCGGCGCCTGGAACACCGGTGCCCTCGAGGACAATCGTGGTTACAAGGTCCGTTACAAGGGCGGCTACTTCCCGGTCCCGCCGGTCGACCACTTCGCCGACCTGCGTGCCCAGATCTCCCTGGAGCTGGACCGCGCCGGCCTGAAGGTGGAGCGCCAGCACCACGAGGTGGGCACCGCCGGCCAGGCCGAGATCAACTACAAGTTCAACACGCTGCTCGCCGCCGCCGACGACCTCCAGCTCTTCAAGTACATCGTGAAGAACGTGGCCTGGCAGAACGGCAAGACCGCGACCTTCATGCCGAAGCCGATCTTCGGTGACAACGGCTCGGGCATGCACGTCCACCAGTCGCTGTGGACCGGCGGCCAGCCGCTCTTCTACGACGAGGCCGGATACGCGGGCCTGTCGGACACCGCCCGCTACTACATCGGCGGCATCCTCAAGCACGCCCCGTCGCTGCTGGCCTTCACCAACCCGACGGTGAACTCGTACCACCGCCTGGTGCCGGGCTTCGAGGCGCCGGTGAACCTGGTGTACTCGCAGCGCAACCGCTCCGCGGCCATGCGTATCCCGATCACGGGCTCGAACCCGAAGGCCAAGCGCGTCGAGTTCCGTGCGCCCGACTCCTCCGGCAACCCGTACCTGGCCTTCTCGGCGCTGCTGCTCGCGGGCCTGGACGGCATCAAGAACAAGATCGAGCCGGCCGAGCCGATCGACAAGGACCTGTACGAGCTCGCCCCCGAGGAGCACGCGGGCGTCCCGCAGGTCCCGACCTCGCTCCCGGCCGTCCTCGACTCCCTCGAGTCCGACCACGAGTTCCTCCTCCAGGGCGACGTCTTCACGCCGGACCTGATCGAGACGTGGATCGACTACAAGCGCACGAACGAGATCGCGCCGCTGCAGCTGCGTCCGCACCCGCACGAGTTCGAGCTCTACTTCGACGTGTGATCGACACCCCCCGTCGTCCGCACGGTGCCCCCGTCTCCCTTTCCGGAGGCGGGGGCACCGTCGTATGCCCCGGTCTCGCGTATGTCCCGGTCTCGCTTCACAGACGGCCTCCGACAGGGGATCATCGGTACCGAGACGGTTGTTCGACTGAGGCTGAGAGAGGCTGACGGGGATGTCCGAGCGGCACGAAGGGGAGCAGGAGTTCGACATCGGATGGGCGGACAGGGCCGAGCACAAGGAGCCGTCCGCCAGGGCCCGCATGCTCGCCGCCCGCTGGAAGCACAACCCGCCCGGTCCGATGCCGTTCCGGGCCGACCCGGAGCATGCCGGGTCCCGCCGCCGGTCCGCGTGGGTGTCGACGGCTGTGGTCCTGGGGTGTGTGGCTGCGGTGATCGTGCTGCTCGGGTACATCAACTTCAGGGCGCCGTACTGACCGTTCCTAAAGACTGAGCGGGAGTGAGTCCTGTTGCCAGAACTCGTGCTCAGCCGGACGCCCCGAACGGTGTTGGGCATCCTGGTCCCCCGCGTTCGCTCCGCATCCGGCGCGCATGGATCGTGTCCGTGGTCCGGGAATGCGGGGGCGGGATTCCTCACGCCCCCGGGCCCTGGGTCCGGCCTGGGCGGTCCGATGCCCGCACCCATCGCTCTGGTGGGTGCGGGGCGGTGCCGTCCGTCGCCGGATCGGGTGCCCGAGGGCGCGCCTTGCGATCGCCACCGCGGCGGCATCATGCCGGGTGGTGGCGCGTTTGTTGCTGGTGAGGGGTTTCTGCCAGTGCTGGGCGCCCCACTTGGACGTGTACGCCGGGTCGACGGCCACGACCGTGATGCCGAGTTCGGTCGCCATCGACACCAGCCGTGCCCTCAGCTTGGACACCGGCATGCCGGAGATCAGCTTGCGGAACCGCTTCCGCCTGCCGTGCTTCTCCCGGGTCGTCTCCGCTTGGAAGTCCAGGTCCTCGATCGCGATGCTCAGGCCGTGGCGCTTGGCGAAGTGCAGCAGGCGTACCAGTGCGTGCCGTACCTGGGCATCGCGGTAGGTGGCGGGCCCGTCGAGGTTGAAGAAGAACCGGCGTGGTGTGCCGAGCGGGTTGCCGTGCTCGTCCAGGCGCCATGCCGCGAGGTGGTCGGCGTTGGTGTCGACGCCGATCATCCCGCC